>CAZFVV010000136.1:6331-13575 GCA_964522165.1 uncultured Calditrichaceae bacterium | reverse complement strand
GTAAACAGGAAATTATAAATGTTCTTCAAGAGAATAGAAGTTTCGAATTTTAAAAGTTTTGATAAGTTGGAAGTTGATTTGGGTAGGCTTAATGTATTGATTGGAGCAAATGCCTCTGGGAAATCCAATTTTGTACAGATTTTTAAATTTTTGCGGGATATTGTGAATGACGGTCTGGAAAATGCTGTTTCACTACAGGGAGGCGTTCAATATTTGCGAAATACCTATATTGACCTGGATAAGGAATTTTCCATTAAAACCAATGCTAAGATCGACAAATATTTTCCCCTCCCTATATGGAGCGCAGAATATTCAATTGACTTCACGCCGGATCAATTATTGTATGGATTTGAAATCGGATTCAAAAAGAGAATGAAGACTTTTACAGTATTGAATGATCATTTAATATTGGAAGGCGACTTTCGGTTAGGGTCACATCGGCAGGCTCAGAAAAAAACACAAAAAATATCGGCGAGAGGAGAACTAGAATCTTTTTATGACAGGGGACAACTTTCAGAATTCTTTTCTGAAGCATCGGATGAACCCGTATTAAAAGGAGAAAGAATTATCCCCATGGAGATCGGGACACCAGCGCATGAAGAATTGCCTCCCAGGATTCTTATGTTAGAAACCGAACGGTTTTTGTCAATTTTACCATTGCAACAGGCGCTTAGCAATATCTCGATATATGATTTCAATCCCTCAAAAATGAAACAGGCAGTTCCGATTGCCGGAAAGCGAGAATTAGAGGAAGACGGGAGTAATATTTCCTTAGTGCTTAAAAACCTCCTTTACAATAAAATTAAGAGAGAACGATTCCTCAGCTTGTTGCAAGATATGCTGCCCTTTGTGAAGAATCTGAAAACATCTACATTTTCCGATAAGTCTTTACACTTCAGCCTGAAGGAGAATTTTCTCAAAGAACAATACTTCCCGGCTTCATTCCTTTCGGATGGAACGATAAACCTGATTGCTTTGATTATTGCATTATTTTTTGATGAAAAAAATAATGGGGAAAGTAATCTTGTAATATTTGAAGAACCTGAAAAACATATTCATCCCTCGCTCATCTCCAGGATGATGAGCCTGTTCAAAGAAGCCTCCCAGAAAAAGCAAATTATTATTACCACCCATAACCCGGAGGTGGTAAAGCATACCGATCTTGAAAATTTGCTGCTCATTTCCAGGGATGAAAATGGATTTTCTGCCATCACCCGGCCGGGAGAAAAACATGAAGTCAAAAGTTTTTTAGAAAATGAAATAGGTATAGAAGAGCTTTTTATACAGGATCTGTTGGGGGTATAGCGTTGCTGCATCCACTCTTGTATATCATGGTTGAAGGACCTGATGATAAGCGTTTTTTTGAAAGAATTGTGGAGCCGCAAATCGGCCGGCATTTTCGCAGCGTGAGTATTGTTCAGTATTCGGGCTGGCCGCCTAAAAAACGAAAGCAGTTTTTAAATGCGGTTCAGGCCATGCCAGCAAACTATCTCTATGTTGCAGACAATGATGGTTCACCCTGTGTATCTGTAAAAAAGAAAAAATTGCTGAGCATAGTTGATAATCTGAACTTAAACCTGATAGCTATTGTTATCGAGGAAATCGAAAGTTGGTATCTGGCAGGGGTGAACGAAAACGATTCTAAAATTCTGGGGTTGTCTCTTCCAGGCAATACGGATAAAGTCAACAAAGAGAAATTCCGAAGTTTGAGGCCGAAAAGATTTGAAACCGACGTCGAATTCATGTTAGAACTCTTGAACTTGTTTTCTATGGATGCGGCAAGAAAGAAAAACAAATCGTTTGATTATTTTTACCGCAAATATTTAGCACAAGGAGACCAGGCGTGGTAGATCTTCGCGCATACGTCATTTTAGACAGCTTGCAGCCCCAGCACGCCGCCTTTTTGGGCACCGTGGCGCAGGGATTTTTGCCCATCGCCGGGATGGCCTCGCTGTGGGTGGAAATTTCCCCGGGCATCGAGATCAACCGCATTACCGACATCGCCCTGAAATCCACCAACGTCACCCCGGGAATGCAGATTGTGGAGCGCCTCTACGGGATGTTAGAAATCCACTCCCATTCCCAGGCGGACGTGCGCCAGGCCGGGAAAGCGATTTTGGAGGCCCTGGAAATCCGCGAGGAAGACCGCCTGAAACCGCGGGTGCTCTCCAGCCAGACCATCCGCCGGGTGGACGATCACCAAACCCAGTTGATCAACCGCATGCGCCACGGCAACATGATTATTCCCGGGCAGACCCTTTACATCATGGAAGTAGAGCCCGCCGCCTACGCCGCGCTGGTGGCCAACGAGGCGGAAAAGGCCGCCCACATCAACATCTTAGAAGTGCGCGCTTTTGGCAGTTTCGGGCGGGTGTATTTGGGCGGGGAGGAGCGCGACATCGACGTGGCGCGCCCCGCGGCGGAGAAGGCCATCGAGAGCATTTCCGGCCGGGAAGCGGTTTCCCGGAAACAGTAAGCAGTTAAACCAGGAGGGTTTAATCCCGATGAGTCAGCAGGGATGCTGGCGTCTTTTGTCGGGATAGAGGCAGGCAAAATTGAAAATCATAAATCGTAAATTCAAGGAGAATAAGCAATGGCAGATGCATTAGGCATGATCGAAACCCGCAGTTGGGCGGCCGTGGTGGAAGCCGCCGACGCCATGGTCAAAGCGGCGAAAGTGGAACTGGTCAGTTACGAAAAAACCGGCGGCGGATACGTCACTGCCATTATCCGCGGCGACGTGGCCGCGGTGCGCGCCGCCTGCGAAGCCGGGCAAACCAGCGCCTCCCGGGTGGGAGAAGTGGTCTCGGTGCACATCATTGCCCGCCCCCACGCCAACGTGGATCTGGTGCTGCCCCTGGGCCGCAAAGAGCAGGCGCAGGCGGAATCGACCGGAAAGAAAAAAGAGAAGTAAAGCGGTGTTCGGGTGTTTTGGTGTTCAAGTGTTATAGTGTTCTGGTGTTTTAGTGTGCAAACGCAACTCCACTAAAACACCCTAACACATTAACACTAAAACACTATTCCATTGGAATAAGCTGAGGAAATGCTATGGTTCTCGCAAAAGTAGTCGGCACCGTGGTGGCGACCCGCAAGGAGCCCAGCATGGAGGGGCTGAAATTTCTGCTCCTGCGCCCGGTGGACTTGGAGGGCAAAGAGGGCGGCGGATTGGTGGTAGCCGTCGATGCGGTGGGCTGCGGCGAGGGTGAGATGGTGCTCTACGCCAGCGGCAGTTCCGCCCGCCAGACCCACCTGACCGACAAACGCCCCTGCGACGCGGTCATTATGGCGATTGTGGACAACTGGGAAGTGGATGGAGAGATCCGGTACAAGAAGGGTGAAAGCGATTGAAAGGGATTGCGGATTGAAAGCCCCCGTGGCGCCCGGCAATGACGGCGAAGCCAATGACCGCAAAGCCAATGACAATCAATGACCATAAATAATGCAATGAAACTAACCGAAGAACAAATTCAGATCATCGCCCGCAAAGTGGCGGAAAACCTGGGGCAGGAATGGAAAAGCGCCCCGGCGCCCGGTTTTCCCGCGCCGCAAAACCCGGCGGCCTCCACGCAATACAGTGAAGGGGTTTTTGCCGCCATCGACGAGGCGGTTGCCGCGGCAGACGAGGCTTTCCGGCGTTTTTCAGCCCTGAAGTTAGAGAAGCGCGATGAAATCATCGCCGG
Source organism: uncultured Calditrichaceae bacterium (assembly GCA_964522165.1). GTDB lineage: Bacteria > Calditrichota > Calditrichia > RBG-13-44-9 > J075 > JABWBP01. Next base: position 9,895 of record CAZFVV010000136.1, on the reverse strand, counting down.
CATCCGCCGGGACATGCTGGAAAACGCGGAATTATTAGCCTGGGAAGCCCACGCGGAGACCGGCCTGGGACGGGTGGAAAGCAAGATCATCAAAAATCGCCTGGTGACGGAAAAAACCCCCGGCACGGAGGATTTGAAACCCATCGCCTGGAGCGGCGACCACGGGCTGACCCTGGTGGAACGCGCCCCCTACGGGGTTATCGCCGCCATTACGCCCACCACCAATCCCACTTCCACGATCATTTGCAATACCATCGGGATGCTGGCGGCGGGGAATTCGGTGGTGTTCAACGTGCATCCCAACGCCAAAAAAGTTTCCTGCCTGAATATTCAGCTTCTCAACCGCGCGGTGGTGAAAGCCGGCGGTCCGCCCAATTTGATTACCGGCGTCGCTGAACCCACCATCGAAAGCGCCCAGGCGCTGATGCGCCATCCCGGGGTGCGCCTCTTAGTGGTCACCGGCGGCCCCGCCGTCGTGAAAGAAGCCATGGCAAGCGGAAAGCGCGCCATCTGCGCCGGGCCGGGCAATCCCCCCGCGGTGGTGGACGAGACCGCGGACATCGAGAAAGCCGCGGCGGACATCGTCTTCGGCGCCTCGCTAGACAACAACATCATCTGCACCGACGAAAAAGAGGTTTTTGTGGTGGATGCGGTGGCGGACCATTTGTTGCGGGCCATGCAGAAAAACAAAGCTTTCCTGCTCAACCCGGCGCAGTTGAAGCAGTTGGAGCGGGTGATTTTCACGGAAACGCGCGGCCCGCGCAAACCGGGAGTGATCAACAAAAACTTCATCGGCAAAAACGCCGCGGTAATTTTAGCCGAGATCGGCGTGCGGGTGGATGATAACGTGCCGCTAATCGTTGCGGAAGTGGAGAACGATCATCCCCTGGTGTGGACCGAGCAGATGCTGCCGGTGCTGCCGGTGGCGCGGGTGCGCAGCGCGGATGAAGGCATCGACCTGGCGGTGAAAGCGGAGCATGGGTTCCGGCATACCGCCAGCATGCACTCCAAAAACATCGAGAAACTGAGCCGGATGGCGCGGCTGATGAATTGCAGCATCTTCGTCAAAAACGGCCCCAACGCCGCCGGCCTGGGCTACGGCGGGGAAGGCTACTGCTCCTTTTCCATTGCCAGCCCCACCGGGGAAGGGCTTACCGGCCCGCGCAGCTTTACCCGGGAACGGCGCTGCACCCTGGTGGATTATTTCCGGATTGTGTGAGACGGAGAATTTTAAAATGACGATTTTGAAGAACAAAACAAGGAAAGCAAAAATGGAAACTGTAGAAGCCATTTATGAAAATGGCAAGGTAAAATTCTTGACCCGGAATCTTCCCAAACGGAAATTCAAAGTGTTGGTGACTTTTTTGGAAGAACTGGGACAATTAGAACCGGGGCTACCCCGAAAGATGACCGGCGAAGAATTTGTGAAAAAATGGGCCGGAATAATTGAAGGCGCCACTATAGAAAATTATAAAGAGGAGCGCGCCCAATACCTGAAGGAGAAATATCGGCGAGAATATTGTTAGGAGCCAATCAATTAACTCGAGAAACATAAAGGAACGAAATGAAGTCACCGACTAACAAAGATTCCGTAATCGCCCGATACATTGAGGGACCGAAATTACTTGAGAGAGCCCTTACAGGCTTAAGAGAAACTGACCTAGATACTATTCCCTCAAAAGGTGGTTGGACCATCAGGCAAATTGTGCACCACATTGTAGACGGAGATGATATTTGGAAAATGTGTATTAAACAAGCGCTTGGAAACGACCAAAGCGAATTCTCATTGGATTGGTACCGTGCATTGCCGCAGGACACCTGGGCTGACCGTTGGGCATATGCTCAGCGGTCGGTTGATGTATCTCTGGCTATGCTCAAGGCTATCAGAGACCACGTGATGCAACTTCTTGAACATGTACCGGATGGATGGAACAGAACTGTGGGATTTCGTGAACCAAACGGTAAAATAGAGATAGTGCCGGTAGGTTTTGTCATTGAAATGCAGGCGAACCATGTCGTGCATCATGTAAAGCAAATAGAGATTATCTTGAATAAAAGTGGCTCCTGACAACACAATCAAGCGGACGGCCTGGCGCGCGCCATGAAAGAATGTCTATCCAGATTTGGTCGCCGCTTATTGTGAGCGTTAGATACCAACATTGCCTGGATATTGCGTTGAAGCGGAAACCTCACATTGAAAGCATTCGGTTAATTTTGAATAGTGCCGATCAGAATCAATTTGAATTTTACCTAACCTCCGTTTTTGAGGTCATTTTTCCGAAATGAAAAAGATTTTGGTAGTCCTAAACAGGTAATGCTGCCATGCACTTTTTTAAACAGCATTAACCGTTTAGGACTGCCAAAGATTTTAAGCTGGCGACCCAAATTGAAGTTCTAAATCCTCTACAATTCGTAGAAAAATACTTGCAACAAACGACTGAGCAAAACAATCCATGAAACCCTGCCCCGCCATCGCCCTGATCGAACTCTCCAACCTCGCCGCCGGCATCCATACCGCCGATGCGATGGTGAAAAAATCACCCATTGCCCTGCTGAAAACCGGCACGGTGAGCCGGGGAAAATACCTGGTGTTGGTGGGCGGTTCCGTCGCGTCGGTGGATGAAGCGTATCAAGAAGGGTTGCAGGTCGCCGGGGATTCCTGCATCGATTCGATGATGTTGCCGGACGTGCATCCCCGGGTGCTCTCCGCCGCCTTAGGAGAAGAAGAAAAGATCACTGCCGAAGCGCTGGGCATTCTGGAGACCCCGACGATTGCCATGAACCTCGCGGCGGCGGATGCGGCCATCAAGGGCGCGGCGGTGCAAATCCTGGAAATGCGCTTAGGCGACAACTACGCCGGCAAGGGCTACATCCTCTTCAACGGGAAGGTAGAAGACGTGCAGGCGGCGATTGAAATCGCCGGCGAAGTGGTTCGGCAGAAAGACGGCTCCGCCAGCACCCGCGTCATTCCCCGGCTGCATGAGAGCATGGCGCGGCAAATCAACGGCCCGCTGCGGTTCAACGCTTCGGAACAAATCCATTTGAGCGACGGGGAAATGGAATAGAAAAATGAAAAACCTGATGCGCATAACCTTTAACCCTGACGTGATGGGCGGTAAGCCTTGTATTCGCGGATTACGAGTTACGGTGGGAATGATTATAGGCTTAATTGCTTCAGGTTACAGTTCGGCAGATATATTACAGGCGTATCCCAATCTGGAAGAAGAGGATATTCGTGAGGCGCTCTCCTACGCAGCCTGGAGAGTGGAAGAGATAGAACTGCCCCTGACTCAATCATAAAGCTGTGGGAAGCACTATGCTACTCGGTAAAGTCCTCGGCACGGTTACGCCCTCGATCAGTTATGAGGGGTTGGAAGGCGTTCCCATGTTGATCGTGCAGCCGCTGGATAAGCATCAGCGGGAAAGCGGCAAACCGCTGGTAGCGGCGGACGCCACCCGCCAGGCCGGCCCCGGCGATTTGATCTACTACGAAGGCGGGCGGGAAGCGGCGCTGGCGCTGGACCCCTGGTTCGTGCCGGTGGACCATACCATCATCGGCATTGT
>CAZFVV010000136.1:0-6231 GCA_964522165.1 uncultured Calditrichaceae bacterium | reverse complement strand
AGCGTAATGACAACAACTGACGGCGCAGCAACCATAGGAGCAACCCTTGATTCTCGGAAAAGTTTGCGGGCAAATCTATTCTACCATCAATCACCCGTTTTACGACGCCAAACGGCTGTTGGTGATCGACAAGTTGTCGCCGGAGGGCAAACCGACCGGCGATTATTTGATTGCCATCGACTCCGTGGGCGCCGGTTTCGATGAAACCGTGCTGGTCATCGACGAGGGCAATTCCGCCCGGCAGGTAGTGAATGACCCCGCTGCGCCGCTGCGCTCCATCGTGGTGGGAATCGTGGATGACGCCCGGCTGGTGTGACACAGCCGGCGAGGTTCTGCTTCACGTTCTTCAGTGTACTCCATATATGCGAAAGCGTTACGAAATCCTCACCCTGCCTGCCCAAATTCCCTGCAAAAAAATCGTTGTATTTTTTGGAGATTTTCTATTAATTCCCCCAAATATGGATTCAAATGAACCGTAGTTATTAACCCTGGAGGAGCCAATTGCCATGAAACCGCCTTTCCAGATCATGGGAACCGATCACGTGCTGTTCGTCGTGGGCAACGCCCGGCAGGCGGCGCACTATTACCAGACCGTCTTCGGGTTCGAGCCGATTGCCTACAGCGGCCTGGAGACCGGCGACCGGGAAAAAGCCGCCTACGTTTTGAAGCAGAATAAAATACGATTCGTCTTCGTATCCCCCTATAAAGCCAATTCCCCCTTGAACGTGCATCTAATGCTGCACGGCGATGGGGTGCGCGACGTGGCTTTCTGGGTGGACGACGCCCGCGCCGCCTGGGAGTACACCACTTCGCGCGGCGCCATCTCGCACCTGCCCCCCACCACCTACGAAGACAAATACGGCAAAGTCACCCTGGCCGGCATTCATACCTACGGGGACACCCTGCACACCTTCGTGGAACGCAATCACTACGAAGGCGCGTTTTTGCCAGGCTACGTTCCCTATCAAGGGAAGATCAAAACCCGCCCGGTGAATTTGAATTTCGTTGACCACTTCGTGGGCAACCAGCCGGAGGGGGAAATGGTGAAAATCGCCGAATGGTACGAAAACGTTTTGGGATTCCACCGCTTCTGGACCGTGGATGATAAAGACATCTCCACCGAATACAGCGCCCTGCGCTCCATTGTGGTCACCAACGACAACGAGCGCATCAAAATGCCCATCAACCGCCCGGCCGCGGGGTTGAAAAAATCGCAAATCCAGGAATACGTGGAATATTACAATGGACCGGGCGTGCAGCACATCGCCATGGATACCAAAGACATCATCAGCACCGTGGGAATGCTGCGGGATAACGGGGTGGAGTTCTTAGAAACACCCGAGACCTATTACGAGGTAGTCGCCGACCGGGTGGGCAAGATCGACGAAAACCTCGCGGTACTAAGAGAATATGGCATCCTGATCGATCGCGACGAGCACGGCTACCTGCTGCAAATCTTCACCAAGCCGGTGCAGGATCGCCCCACCCTGTTCTATGAAATCATCCAACGCAAGGGGTGCAGCGGCTTCGGCAAGGGCAATTTCAAGGCCCTGTTCGAATCCATCGAACGCGAGCAGGCGCGGCGGGGAAACCTGTGAAAGCGGGGGAATGGAGGGGGGGATGAATGGATTATTGGATTGATAAGAGAGCAAAGACCCTTCGCCATCGTCGCCATGAACTAAAGGAGGTATCTGCAATGGAATATACCCTACTGTGCAATCGAAACCGGGGGTATATGAAATTAGAGGTTTGGCAGAAAAGACCAGGGAGATTGGAATGAACGAGTCTAATCCCGATTCCACAAATCCATCAATCCAATAATCCAGTAATCCATTGATTCACTGTCTGATTAGAAAAGAACAAAATCAAGGAGGCTTGCCATGCCATTCTATATTCAACGGGGGAAGCTCCCCTCGAAACGCCATATCCAGTTTCGCTCCCCCAAGGGCGAGCTGTACCACGAGGAGCACATCAGCCGGGAGGGCTTTTCCGACGTCTATTCCAACGTCTATCATATCCACCCCCCCACCCGGGTCGCGGAAGTGGGCAAGTTCACCTCCCTGAAAGTGAAGGCCGCGGAAGACCGCACCCACCGCCACCGCCACCTGGAAACTTTCAAATTTCCCGCGGAGGGCGACTTGCTGAGCGGGCGCAAGGCTATCGCCTTCAATAACGACGTGGCGATGTTCACCGCCCGCCCTGCCGAACAGGCGGATTTCTTCTACCGCAACGGGATATGCGATGAGGTGATCTTCATACACTACGGCAAAGGCACGCTCTACAGCTATTTCGGGAAGCTGGATTTCGGACCCGGCGATTACATCGTCATACCGCGGGGCATTCTCTACAAATTCGAGATGAGCGGGGAGGACAACCGCTTTTTCATCGTGGAATCCGCCGGGCCGGTGGAAACCCCCAACCGCTACCGCAACCATTACGGCCAGTTGTTGGAACATGCGCCGTTCTGCGAGCGGGATTTCCGGGCGCCGGAATTCATGGAGCCGGTGGATAAGCGCGGCAAATTCCGCTTCCTGCTGCGCACCAGCGACGGCATTCAAGAATATTACCTGGCGCAGCACCCCTTCGACGTGGCGGGCTGGGACGGCTACTACTATCCCTGGATCTTCAACATCCGCGATTTTATGCCCATCACCGGGAAAATCCACCAGCCGCCCCCGGTGCACCAGACCTTCCAGGCCCCCGGCTACGTGATCTGCTCCTTCTGCCCGCGTTTGTTCGATTACCACGAGCTGGCCATTCCCGCGCCCTACAATCACAGCAACGTGGACAGCGACGAGGTGCTCTATTACGTGGAGGGGGATTTTATGAGCCGCACCGGGGTCAGCGAGGGCTCCATCACCATCCACCCCTACGGGTTGGCGCACGGGCCGCAGCCGGGCCGCTACGAAGGCTCCATCGGCAAGAAGGAAACCCTGGAATACGCGGTGATGCTGGATACTTTCCGCCCCCTCATTCCGGCGCAGGATTCCCTGTTAGTGGACGATCCTAAATATCCCCTGAGCTGGATGGAAGACTAAGTAAATGTTTGAAAATTCGCCTGTTTGCTCAGGCAGGCCACAAAGCCACGAAGTCTCAAACTTCGTGAAAACTTTGTGCCTTAGCGCTTTCGTGGCAGATTTTTGATTTTTCAAAACGCCCTAAAAAATACAGGCACGTTACCCAAACCAGGGAAGGAAGGCATGAACAAACAACTTTTTTTCTGCCTGTTGCTGATCGGTTGGCCGATCATCCCCGGCGGCGCAGCTTTTAGCCAGACGGCTGCCCGGCCGGGGGAGTGGCAGGCGCTGCCGCTGCACAGTTTTCCGGCGGAAATCGCTCCCCCGGAAGCGCGCTTTACCAAAGCCTCCGCCATCGACCTCGATACCGAAGGCAACATCTACATCGTGGACCGCGATCGCCACCGGCTGCTGAAATTTGCCCCCGACGGCAGCCTGCTGCGGCAAATCGGCGGTTTCGGGCGCGGCAACGAGCAGTTCGACGACCCCCGCGACGTGAACGCCCGCACCACCCTGAACGTGTTCGTGGCGGATTACAACAACAACCGGGTGGTTCGCTATGATCGAAGCCTGAATTTCCTCGGCGCATTGAACGCCGGCTGGCCGGAACCCTACGATTTCGAGCGGGTGCGCAGCATTGCCATGTCCTCCCAGTACGACCTGTTCTTGCTGGAAGACGGAACCAAAAAGATCGTCAAGTTTACCCGCTTTGCCGAGCCGGTGGCCGCGTTCGGGGGCATTTATGAGACCTACGGTCAATTGTTAGAACCGCTGCAAATTACCCTGGACGACAACAGCAAACGGTTGTTCGTGAGCGACCCCGCGCAGCAAACCGTGCTGGTGTTCGATTACCTGGGCAGTTTCATCAGCGCCATTACCCACCCGGACCTGCAACAGCCCGGGGGATTGTTTTGGGGAGAGGACCGGCAGCTCTACGTCGCGGATCTGCAAAGCGGGGCGGCGCTGGTTTTTTCGGAAGATTTGAAATTCAGCGGCAGTATCTCCCTCCTGGAAACCGCGGCGCCGCTGGTGGATGTGGCGGTGAAATATGACCGGGAAAGCGGGGCTACCCTCCTCTACGCCCTGGAGCCGGCCCTCTGCCGGGTGTTTTCCCTGGGAAAAATAAAGCCTTGACTGATTGTCTTATCACGTAGCCTTTGACAATTTTCAGGGAATATGTGGTTTTAGCGCCTCGCCTGACCTCACCTAACCCCTCCCGGCGCTTCGCGCCACCCTCCCCTTCCCTCTCCTCGCGAGGAGAGGGAAGGGGAGGGTTAGGGTGGGGAAGGGTGAGGTTAAACACCTGCAACCCATCTTACCCTCTTTACTCCCCATCCTGCACCTCGAAGCGGGTTACTTCCCCGCTCCCGGTATCATAGATCACAAATGTGGAGCTTCCGCTCAGCTCTCCCATGATCTCCCCGGGGTTGATCTTCAGGGTTTTCCCCTCGTATCCCACCTCGTATTGGTGATTGTGCCCGTAGCAAACCACGTCAAAAGCATCGGAGGCGGCGAGCATCCGCCCGATGGCATCGAAGTGCGTAACTGCAAAGCGCTTCCCGTCCAGGAGCAATTCCGCAACCTCCCCGTGCAGGTGGACGTGCTCGAACTCGTCGGCGGCGCGGGTGAGCCGGAAGAGGTCCCCGTCGTTGTTGCCGAACACGATATGGATAGTTCCCTTGAACCCGCTCCCCAGGTCGCGCATGATGAACGGGGAGCAAAGATCCCCGCAGCAAATCAGCGTCTCCGCCTCCTGCACCCGGGAAAGCGCCCTTTGCAGCTTCCGGCGGTGGTCGTGAATATCGGAAATGATGGCGATTTTCATGGTTGCGCTCCTTTGAGAATTCTCTCGCTATTCAGCCTTTATTTTTTTGACAGGATGTGTGCCGATTTGTAGGATTCCTTTCCGAAGGAATCTACGAATTGAATTTCAAACAAATGGAGACACCCAAAATCCTGTTCATCCTGTTGATCCTGTCAAAAAAGACCTGAATAGTAACCTTTACTCACGGTAAAAATCGATCCAGCGCAGGGAGAATTGGAAAATTTTATCTTCCCGGAAAAAGCGCGGCAGTTGCACTTCAAAATAACCTTTCGTTAGCGGAATTCGGGAGTTGCCGCCCACGATGCGGATTTCCATCCAGTAGCGGCTTCCCGGTTCCAGGGTCTCCCATTCCAGGGAATCGCCCCGCGCGACGCCCCGGCTCTGGCGAATTTCCCGCTCCTCGCTGCTGGAGACCGAGGCGAGCAGGATTTGACCATCACAAGAAATCCGCAGCTCTTCCAATCCCTTCAAGTGCAGGCGCAGCAGCATTTTTTGCGGAAAATTCCCCGCCTTCAGGCGCACTTCCGCCGCGCCGATGCCGGTCTCGCTGAAAATATCCAACGCCGCTTCAGCGCCGCTCACGGCCGGCGTTACCCGGTCGGAGGATTTGGGGGTAACAATGCTGAACGAGGGAGGGGAAGTTCGCGAAGCGACGCAGGCGAAAAGGCCGAGCAGGGCCAGGGAAACAACGATTGATACGAATCGAGTGTGGGTAAACATGAGTGGTATGCTTTCGAGCCGGTTTATAGTTTACCGAACGCCGCTTCGAACGCCTGCACCGTCGGCTGGTCGTACAGGCAGATGCGCACCTCCTTCACAGAAACCTCCGGATGGGTTTGCAAATACTCCGCCGCCGCGGCGAGGATGATCTCCGCGCAGCGCTCCTTCGGGAAGCCGAAGATGCCGGAGCTGATCGCCGGAAGGGAAATCGATTGAAATCTCTCCTCCGCGGCCAGTTTCAGGCTGCTGAGCACCGCGTTTTTCAGCTTGGCGTCTTCATCGCCTTCGCCCCAGCGGGGACCGACCGCGTGGATCACGTATTTAGCGGGCAGTTTTCCCCCGCCGGTCAGCGCCGCCTTGCCCACCGCAACGTAGCCGATCCGGTCGCTCTCATCCTGGATCACCTGCCCGCCCTTGCGCACGATGGCCCCGGCCACTCCCCCGCCGTGCTTCAGGTAGGAATTGGCGGCGTTGACGATGGCGTCCACTGCTTCGCTGGTAATATCTCCCTGCACTAACTTCAAAGTTTTACCGCCGGGAAACGGTTTGGCGGCGATCTCTTGATTGGCCATGCGGCGTTCCTCCATATCTTTTGCGGCTGAAAGTTGCGCAAAATTATCCCCAAAATAAAGGGTTGTTTGTTTTCAGAAAAGTTCATATTTTCTTCGC
>CAZFVV010000135.1:0-13699 GCA_964522165.1 uncultured Calditrichaceae bacterium | reverse complement strand
TCGGGTTGACGGCGATATCCGGTACCGGAACCGGTACGCCGTTACCGCTCAAGGGCACGTCGAAAGGGTTTTCATCAGGATCGTTGCTCTCGATGCTTAGCGTGGCGCTTTTTGCGCCCGTGGAGGTGGGATTGAAGCTGACCAGCACGTCTTGCGTGGCCCCGGGCGCGAGGGTAAACGGCGCTCCCCCGCTCACGATGGAGAATTCGCCGGGATTGGCCCCGGTGAGGGCGGTGGCGCTGACCACCAGATCGACAATGCCATCATTGCTCACCACAAAAGTTTGAGTCGCGCTGGAACCCACCACCACGTCGCCGTAATCGTGCGAGGTGGGCGAAACCGCAATATCGGGAATCCCAATCCCGTTACCGGTTAAGGGTACGTCGAAAGGGGTTTCATCGGGATCGTTGTTCTGGATGCTCAACGTGGCGCTTTTTGGCCCCATGGAAGTGGGATGGAAGCTGACCACCACGTCTTGCGTGGCCCCGGGGGCAAGGGTAAACGGCGCTCCCCCGGCGGTGATGGAGAATTCACCCGGATCGGCCCCGGTGAGGGTAGTGGCGCTGACTATTAGATCTGCAGTGCCCTCGTTGCTGACCACGAAGGTTTGAGAGGCGCTGGAACCCACCAGCACGTCTCCGTAATCGTGCGAGACTGGCGAAACTGTAATGCTGGGTTCAGGGGAAATCGGTGCCAGAAAGATTCTCACCCCGGAACCAAGCAGGGGATTTACACCCACATCGAGAATATTAGTAGTTGACATATCCAGGGTAAAAAGCGCGCCGGTAACGTTATCAGTAAGAATAAATGTTCCCAGCGTCGGTATTAGCGTATTATCCCACGTTAAGACAATCGGCCCGGCTGCAACCGTTTGCTTGTTAGTGGTCTCGGGACGATAGGTCATTATAAATGTATCTAAAGGGGCGGCATCACTGCGGAGGTCTTTCAAGTAATCTTCATTAAGCCAGGTAAGCCGGGCGTCAAATGCGCCGGTTGGCGGCGGCGGGGGGGCCAGAATATCCAGCCCGACATCAAATCCCGGCGTAGCATCTGGATGAATACCGATTACAAGATTCTGGTTATTCAATCCGTCGGATACATTAATCGTAAACTCGAAACTGTCGGCAGCCAAAGCGCTTACTTTTTTCTGGGCGAACAACTCACCAGAAAGCGGCAGTAAAACCAGAAACGAAATTAAAACCCATCCTTTCATAGTTTCCCTCTCTGTGTTTGAATAGTCTTGCCAATTCGCTCAAGAATGCAAATTTTTATTCACCTGTACGCTCTTCAGAAAGATAGCCGCTGGCAATGCTTACCAGTTCTGCCAGGCCGTTTACTTCAGAAGGATCATTTTCTTTATGGCGTGATGGCGGCCGGCTTTTACCTGGAATATGTAAAGGCCGCTGGCAACCTGGTGCCCATTGTCGTTGATCCCATTCCACTCCACAGAGAAATATCCTGCTTCCTTATCTTCCGATAGCAGCGTTCTTACTCTCTGTCCCAGGGTATTGAAAATAACAATCTCTACTCTCTCTGCCTGGGGAATGGCATAGTGGATGGTAGTAACCGGGTTAAAGGGATTGGGATAGTTCTGCAAAACCATAAACTCGGTCGGCACTCTTCTTTCTTTAGCAAGCTTGAGAGTTTTGATACGCGTATCGGCAATTGTGATGGTTAGTCCTTCTTTCAAAACGTGTGTCCCGGCCACTTCTCCGTTCACCAATTCCTGCAAGATATATTGATACCCGCTCCCCGTGAAAGCGTTCTCGATAACCGGCAGGTTTGCCGCGCTGACGCTGACCGGGTAGCGGGACACCTGGAGATAAATCAATGCTTCCTCTGCGGTTGTCAGGCGGTAATCTCCCTCAAAACGGGCGTCGAAAGAGCCAGGCGGGGGAAGGGGCGGCATACTGTAGGTTTGTTTCACATCTTCATCATGCAACTCAACATTGAAGTAGAGCGTCTGTCGAGCGCCGGAAGCATCGCCAATTTGAAGACTGCTCACGTTATCGAATTCGCCCAACCTTGCGGTCGCTATAGAGGTTCTTTTTGCTAACATTGCACCACAACTGAGTGTAATCGTTCCGGCTGCACTTGTCTTGATCCAGTAGCTATTGCCCTGCAGCATGGTATCGGCAATGAAATAGGCCCCGTCAAATCCAAAAACCGTGTTGGGTATAATAATGCCGCCGGGATCGTCTATATTCGTGACGGCAACGTCACAGGATGGCCCGGCAACCAGGTTCCAGCCCGTTTCGAGCTCAATTTCGCAAGATAGGATTGCGTTTCCTGTCAGCGGCACACTTTCAGCCCCCGGAAATCTCAGCCAATAGCCGTTACATAACTTCAAGGTATCGGTGCTAAAATAACTGCCGTCGAATCCGAACAAAGTACCGGTCACGGCATTGGGGAAAAGAATCCGGTAATGCCCATCCGGCACCGCAAAGGGCAGTCCCAGCATGTTCCAGCCGGACCTTATATGCATGGAAAAGACCTCACCCAGGGAATAAATGATCTGCAGGTGTCCGATATTGAGATTATCGATGTACGTATTAGAGGCTCGCATGTCAACGTCAACCAGGCTTCCCGAGGTGGCGGCGTCGACCAGCCTGAAGCTCCCCGCCGGGGGGAATTCGCTGTTATCCCAACCCAGGGTGGCCGGCGCGCATCCGGCGGTTTCCTGATAATGCACGTCCCAGGTTATGGCGCCGGTATTGGAGGCGCGGAAGTCTTTCAAATAGTCGTCCCCCTCAATGCGGAAGCGGGCATCAAAGGCGCCGGTCGGCGGCGGCGGGGGAGCGTATTGATCAAAGAAGGGGTCGAATCCGTTGCTCGCCTGGGGACAGGTTCCAAACCTGAGTAGCTGCGAAGCAGCGCAGTTATCAGAAACCGATAAGGTTGCGGCAAATTCGCAATCGTCCTCTACGATTAAGGTTACCGGTATGGAGATAGAATTCTCGTCGGGATCATTGCTGAGGATAACCAGGCGGCATTCATAGGCGCCGGGGGCCAGCCCCTGCGCATCGACTGCGACGTCAACCGTCTTTGAGCCGCCCGGGAAAATCACGCCGGAGGTGGGTGAGGCTGCCAGCCACGGGCAATCGGAAGCCTGCGTGCCAAATCCTCGAATCATCCAGTTACCGGGAAAGCCAAAACTGTCTATGGTGCCCCACAAATAGGTGGCCGGCAACGGCGGGGGATTTGGTGGATTCCCAATGGTGTAAGTTCCGATCCAGGAGCGCCCGGCCGAAGAAGTTTGATCCAACGCTGCTACAAACGTTCCGGCGCTAATCCCGGCGGTACGATTGACCACGGCAATGATGATGTCTCCCGGCCCGTTTAGCGTAAGCGGGCCAATTGTATAAACCGAAAACGTAACATCATCCACGGCCTGAACCGCGGCGTTCGCCACGGAGCCGACCAGGCTGGCGCCCGTTCCGGGGTTGCCGTCGCCGTCGGTATCTTCATAGACGTAGATGTCAATCAACTGTCCAACGCTAATCCCCTGGCCGGCCGGGAACATAACCCAGATTTCTTCGAGCTTGAAGGGAAAATCGGCAGTTAGGGGGGTGAAGCGGTTCAGCCAGATAAATTGCCCGCCGTTGGTCAATCCAATGGCATTTTCGCGCGTGCCGTCATCCAAAACCAACCCGACGCCATTTAAGAGGTTTTCCTGCGATGCGTAAATCGGGTAAATTTCCGGCCGGGCCACAGAAGGGAGATTATCGGAAGGATATTGGGCGCTGATCGGTGAAAGGGCTTGCAGCCCTGCCTTCCGGTTAATAGGGCCTTTGTCAGATTCGGCCTGATTGGTGAGCGTTTCCCGGGCAGGTTTGGCAGCCGGCCGGGGTTTTTCTTTGCCATTCAAATCGAACAGTAGCACGTTCTGCTCACGCAGGCTCCAGATAAGGTCTCCCGCACCGGTATTGGAAATGGTAATCGAGCCGACGCCGCTTCCGCCGATGGGAACGGTAAAGAGAAGGGAATCAGGTGAAACGCCAATCTCCGGCGGCAGGGGCAGGAGAAAGTCTATAATGGCCGCCATAAGATCATCTTTGGTGCTTGGGGAAGCGCCGTCAGTCAGGCGCGAAAGGGCATAGGAGAAGCAGAAAGTGTTCTGCCCGAAAAACCCGGCATTTTGAACCGCCACGTTTCCATATCCGGTTCTCACAAAGGCAAGCGCTCCGTTGCCGGGGGTATAGAGGTCGATGTAATGATTGTTGATCTGGGTAGAAGAAATAAATAGCATTCCCTCCGTCAACGCGCCGGGCTGGCCGGCTAAATTGGAAACCGGGGTGGGGCCAACGGGGCCGTCGCTGGCGGAAGATAAACCGAATAAATTGAGCAGGGTTGTATTGGCCATTTGATCGAAGCCCAGGGCATCCCCGCCTTCCAGGTACACCTTCCCGCCCGATAGCAGGTAATCCGTAACAGCGGAGGCCATGCCGGCATTGAATACCGTATTCGACCCGGAAGCGCCAAAATTCCCGAAGGAGAGGAATACGGCGTCGTAACCGATCAAAGTGGCCGGAAATGTACTGGTGTAATCCACGGTATAACCGGCATTGGCCAGGTAGGAAGCCATGTACGCGCCGCTGTAATCCTGGCCACCTAATTGTCCTTCCCATACCAGAACGCCTTGTGACAATGGCGCATAAACCCCCACGGCATCCCAGGCATCCTTTACGGCCTGGAGCTGCGGGGAAGGATCGCCGAATAAATCCGTCGCCGCGTTGATTGAACTGGCGCGGGCGTCGGCATATTTGGAAGATGGCGTGAGATAAACAGTCAGATTTCGGTAGGCAATCTGGGATGCGTCATCTAACCCGATTCCGGTAACCGAATATGAAACGCCATGGTCATTAACCCCGCTGCCGCCCTCGGAGAGCAGGTAGAACCAGTAGTTCTGTACCCCACTGTTGGTATGCACGCCGCCAAAATCATTGCCGGAATTCGGAGTTGCTGATAAGGGCGCCCAGAAATTTCCGAAATAGGTATCCGGGTCTCCCGTGGAATTGGGGTTTTCCATGGAACGCAGCGCCGGGGCGGAGACGGTAATATCTTCACCGATCAGCCAGTCGCCAGCGGCGCCTTCCAGGTAAAACTCTATCGCGGCCCCGAAAATATCGCTGAATGACTCGTTCAGCGCCCCGGGTTCGTTGGCGTAGATGAGATTGGCGGAAAATTCCGTGACTCCGTGGGTGAGCTCATGGCCGACCACGTCCAGGCTCACCAGGGGAGTAAAAACCACTCCGTCGCCGTCCCCGTAGGTCATCCGGCTGCCGTCCCAGAAGGCGTTGTTGAAGTTTATCCCAAAGTGGGCGTAGGACAGCAGCATACCGCCGGCACCGTCATAACTGTCTCGCCCGTGTTCGTTTAGAAAGTAATCATAGGTTGCTTCTCCTCCCCAGTGGGCGCTGACGCCGGCCTGCGCGTTGGGGTCGGTAAAATTGGCGTCGGGATCGACGAAATCGACTGCCGCGGCATAGTTGGTTCCATTTTGCATGTCGAAAGTCTGGATGCCCCCGCCCCGGCTGGCTTCCCGCAGCCGGAACCCGCCGGCAAAGCTGTCAACAATAATATCAACGGTACCGTTATAGAGAGACGTCCCGGTTCCGGCAACGTCTGCATCATGGATGCGGTTGTATGCGCTGAAAATCTCCCCGTTTTGGGCGTCAACATCTACAAAATAGCGTCCCCGGGGGGTTTCCGCATAAACGTCGAAGCGATATACCAAACGAAAGTTTTCGCCAAGCATATCTTTGTGGCCGGCGGTGAGCTTTAACTCGCCTTGCGGGTAAAAAGTCGCGTTCGGATTATTTTGCTCTATTTTGATGAAGCTTTCGTTTCCCGGGCTTTCCCACATGTAAACCTCCGCCCCGATGAATTCCAGGGATTTTGCCAGGGCCTGTTTTTCGCTCAATTGTGGGGTTACGTCGATTTGCAGGCTCGCTGCTAATTGCCCGTTGGCATAATAAACCAAACCTTCTTTTTCGTGGAGGATAAACTGGGCGCCGAGCACTTCCACGCCTTTATAATATTGTGCGTAGCGATGATGAGTAAACCCAAACCGGTCGGTAAACACCCGGTAAACCTTCATCTCATTGTCCGGGGAGAATGAGAATGCTTTTCTAAATTCCTCAAAGAAGCGGGAAACTTCCGGCTGGCTCCCCTCCCGGAACCGGATGAACGATGGGAGTTGGCCGTACGGATCCAAGGTGATTTGCGAATCATTAATATAAAAACTATACCGGCTTTGTTTGGTTTGTCCAGATAGAGTAGCTATCAATACGAGCATGAGGATATAAATGAATCGAAAGGTATGTCTGGCTGCGAAGATTAAATTGGTGCCCATATAAAATTCTCCTTCTATGGAGTGGATAGTAAACAGGGTTGATTGTGAACGGATGGTTAGGAAATGGTGCAACTCTGACTGCACGCCAACACAAACTTCTTATCTTTCCCGCCGTCATCACAACTGCATGACGGCGGGTTCAGGTAAAATTTCGCCGAATTATGAGTGCCGATTATCTTTCCCTTCAAACCTTTCAAATCAGCGCTGAAAGATCATCGCAGGAGGACCATTTTCTTGACTGCGCGATGTTCTCCGGCTTTTACAACGTAAAAATATACCCCGCTGCCCACTTGATGCCCGGAATTATTCGTACCATCCCAGGTTACGGTGTAATATCCCGGTTCGTGGGGTTTGGAGACGAGGGTTTTGACTTTTTGTCCCAGGGTATTGTACACCACGATGCTCACTTTATCGCGGTAGGGAATGGCATATTTAATTTCCGTTACCGGGTTGAAAGGATTGGGATAGTTTTGGGAAACCTCGAACTTCGTGGGTAGGGCGGCAGTTTTGCTTACCTTGAGCGCGTTGACCTGGGGGTTGGTGATGAGAATTTCCTCGCCCGCACGGGCACTGTGTTCGCCAACGACCTGGTCTCCGGTTATTTCCTGCACCACATACTGAGCACTAACACCCTGCTCCCCGCCGGAAACGCGAACCCTCAGGGGGTATCGGGTAGCTTGTATGTTTATCAGAGCTTCCTCTGCTTCAGTCACTCTGTAGCCCCCGGAAAAGCGAGCGTCAAACGAACCGGCTGGGGGAAGCGGCGGCATGGCATAATTCATTAGCGAAGCGGGGTCTTCTAATCGCACTCCCAGGTAGAGGGTCTGGCTGCCCCCGCCGGCATCGCTAATGGTGATGGCCTGATACCGGGAAAGATCAGGCAAGTTATCTGTTTGTTTCGTGCCGGCTTTGGCAAGTAAGGGTACACAGGAGAGGGAGATGGCGCCGGCAGCGTTGGTTCTTATCCAATAGCCGTAGCCTTGTTTAAGAGTATCGGCGGCAAAATAGGCCAGGTCAAACCCGAACAGCGTTCCGGGGATGATAATGTCGCCGGGGTCGTCAATGCCGGCCAGCGGCACATCGCAGGAAAGGCTTCCGATCAGGTTCCAGCCTTCATTTAGCGAAATCTCACAGGAAAGATGCTCGGCACCGATTACGGGCACGGTTTCAGAGGCTGGAAATCTTAGCCAGTAGCCTGTACAGATTTCCAGGGTATCTGTGTTAAAATAGCCGTTATCATATCCGAACATAGTACCCTGTATAGCATTGGGAAAAAGAGATAGATAGAAGGGATCTTCCACTTCAGCAGGTAGGCTTAACATGTTCCAATTTTCAGCGACTTCTACATTAAACGTTCTGATGGTCACAACATTTAATGTAACAGGGATGATAGATGTTGGATTATCGGGATCGTCACTGCGGATTCTAAGATTTGCATTATATACACCGGACGCCAAACCAGTGGCATCAAAATTAACGTTAATATCCTCACTGGCACCAGGTGCAATAGTAGCACTACTTGGGCTTACATCAATCCAGGGAATATCAGCCGCAGCAAGTGCCCGTATTACCCAGGCATCTTCAAAGCCATCACCAAGAACATCTCCTAAACTTGACCACGAAATTCCATCTGCTGAAAACTTTGAACGGCCGACCTGGTTTATTCCATTATCCGTAGTTAATTGCGGATATGGGACATCTTGATAATGCAACACGATCCAAAAATCCTCACCAGCCATGAAGGTATGACGCTCTGTTAGATCAACAAGAAAAAACCTCCCATTAGGGTTAAGAAATTCACTACCTAAAGATTGGCTAAAAATAAGATTCCCTGGTTCGTTAAAAATAGAATTATGTTGATGGATAGAAATTTCTACAGGAGCGGAAGAAATTTCCGTTCGATAATAAGCATGCACGTGCGATAGTTGGAACTCACTTAAGGGTGTAAAACGCATCGCAGCAAAAAGCGGCACAGCAGAACCAAACCCTACAAAATCGGAAAAAGATCCCGGAAAGCCATCATAGAATAATGAATCATCAAAGGTTTCCAAGCTAAACCAATCCCCCTGGTTTGAAGAGGACCCAGTTGGGGAAGCTATTGGCAAAAGGATAGCACTCTGCGATGCTTTTATCTTTTTTTCAGTCTTGAGGGTTGAATTTTTAAATGTAGAATCACCCCTCTTTGCAATTGGTATATGCGGTTGAATCTTCAGCCGTTGAGTTCCAGTAGTATTTGAAAATTTTGAGTATTGCAAGGTGAGTAACGGAGGTTCTTCGAGTATAGAGATATGTAGTGGCGCACTCCCACTATTGATTATAGTCACAGTTTGAGTTGCAGTATCTCCTGCCATAAGCTGCTCATTCAATGCCGTAGTGGAAATTTCAATTGTCGGCAGAGCGAGAAGTAATGTCAAGTTTGCACTAGGAGGAATCGAAACCATGAGAGTATCTGACCTGAAATTACCATGAGAAGCATAAAGTGTATAAAACCCATCTGGTAAGCCGCCAAATCGAAAACTGCCGTCGGTATCAATTGAGTCTGCGTTTATTCTGTCTCCACCAAGAACAACCAATGCTTTTTCAAGCGGAGTAAGAGAAATTGGATCAACCACTGTCCCATAAATCTCGTTGCCGGTGAAGTCGGTATATGAATAAGGAGCAGTTATATGTATATTTAAAAAGCTCTCTACATCTCCAGTCACATCATTATACAATGACAGATTAGTAATATTATATGGACCGTTTAAACCGGCTTCATTAATTTTTAGACCATCAAATTCCAGGACAACAGTATTTAAGCCGACATTCATGTTTTTGCTATTGATGGCCCATACAATATTGTTGCCAGTCGTATCCGTCATTTGTGCATTAAAATTATAAAACCCGGAAACAGCCACATCCAACTCTAAAGATATAGATAAAATATCGTATTTGCCGTTTCCTGTTGTATCCAGTGGAGTTTCTGTAATATTGCCGGTGAGTGAAAAAATGGGACGTTCAAAATTGCTTGCTGAATAAGAAGCAGTTGTATAGGGATTCTGTTGGTAGTCTACCTGAATAGAATTATCAGCTAAATCAACAAGTGTAACGTTAGTCAGCTTATAAGGTCCGTCTTCCCCATGTCTGCTAATATCACGTCCGTCAAACTGTAACTGTAAACTGTGATTGCCGATAGGCAAGGGAGATTGGTTATGAATTATTGTAGAATAAGTTGCTGTTGTAATAACTGAATCCGCTAAATCTCGCAAAACGGCGGTTAATTCAAAGTCTCCTGCTTGCAGCACATCGACTCCGACATTAATATCAAGCTCATCAAATAAACCGTTGCCATTCGGGTCTGCTGTTGACTCATTGAATAAGTTATTTAATCTGGCTGAGTAAGGCGTAATTGTCATAAAAGCACTCGATGCACGTTTGACCCCTAATGAGTTAATAGCCACTATCTTTACTCGCCCTACTCCCAAAGCATCCGTTTCACTAAAAATATTAGAATATATTCCATCATTCGCTAAAGAATCCCCATGAGTTCCATCGTCGTAAAGTTCTAAAGAATCGGTTGAGGCATCTGCTTTTAAAATCTCTGCATAAGCAGTAGCCCCTACAACTGGAACGCTATTTTCTGTAAGTTTACCCGAAATAAGCAGAGGTTCTCCAAAATTGACATATTTATCACCAACCATGTTAGTGATTTCAATATCTCCCTCAACTTCTATTGATAGTGCAAAGTTGGCTGCTGTATTACCAATCACTTTAGCATTCCATAGTCCGGTAATGGGTGAAAGAACAACATATTCAATAGCATCATATAATTCAGTATTAATATGATTGAAAGTAATATCCGGATTTGTTTGGGCGACAATTGAATCAATTCTTTGTCCCAGAGTATCTTCAAGAAACATATCTACCTTGCCATCAATGGTAAATACTGTGAAGACTAATTTGTTCACTAAATCCACCGAAACCGCTACAGTGGCAGTATCACCGAAATTCACGAAACCATTTTCAGAATGAAGTTCCTGCAAAGTATCCGCCCCTCCAAATGAGTCAGAAAAATATTGTTTATCTATATTTTCACTTGCGAGATAAGGAAAAGGGCTAATTGAACCAATATTATCTCCGATTTGATTTATTGCCCATTCAAACGCGCTAGAGGAGGTATTCAAATTAAGATGGTATAGTAATGGGAACGATTTATCTACTATAGGGATCACCCCATTGTTTGGGTAGGGATTCGGATGATACCAGGGTAAAGAGGCGGATCTTGCCGAGACGACTCCATCATTCGGTACTTCCAAGCCAAATAACGGTATAGATGGGAGCCATCCTGCTGCGATTTTGTAGTTTATGGATGAATATTTTATCCAACGTCTGCCTACAATTGTATTGAAAATACCAGATGTGATGTAATTGAAGTTATCTCTTATCCACCATGTTGTAAGTTGCTCAAGAGCTGGCATCCCCTCACCCGTGATAACACCAATTGGCCATACCCCATCAGCAACTTTGCTTCCATGGTTTGGAGTGCCTAATTGAATCAAGTGTTCAATATCCTTTCCGTTAGTCAATCTTGTTAATTGACGACTATCTAAACCTCCTTTACTATGAGCTATGATGTTAATCTTATCAACACCAAATATATTTTTAATCTTGTCAACTTCTCTCCACAAGGAATATCCGTTTGATCTTATGGCTCCATTTGGATCTATAACATCTGCTGCTGGGATATGATATGGGATGCCTCCATAAGCATCGGAAGGATTATCCAGTCGGCTTTTAAAAACATTCCATGTATCCGGACTTGAACGCCAGCCATGTGCAAAAAGAATCGGGCGGCGTGGGCTTGGGATTTTAATACTGATCCAGTCACATGTCACCCGCCAATCCGCCGTATATCCATTAGCAACCGTAATATTCAACACATTAATTTCAATCTCGATGATGTTTTCTGCCATGGGTTTAGCGGTAGGGGAACCCGGCGCCTGGGGAAATTTTAACCATTCAATGGGTATATCCACAGGCCAGATGCTCCATACATTATTCCCTGTGGTTAGATATCTCGGTTGTCCAGCCGCATTTTCAATACGATGCCCGTTCACATAAACATAGTCGATTTCCGGATCAGGGATGCCATCTCCGTTGTGATCGCAATTCTGAGGGGTTGGGTCACATCCATCATCATCCACATCAAAAATTCTAAGGGTCAGTGTAGCTTTTTCTGGAAGGAGTTTTTTGTTTATCAACTCTTCGGCATTTGTTAGAAATCCATTTGCATCAAAATTCATCAATGGGCTATAAAAGCGATTAATAAAAACACCATATTGTGCCCTGGCACCGGGAACATCACCCCGGGCAAGGTACTGATCATAATGATAGCCGCTTCCATTGACAAATAATTCATCACTTCCAGGAGGTTCGGGTGAATATCTGATTGATATCGGTGTGCCAACCGGGTTATCTGAAATTTCAAATTGTGCCAATAAGTTAGAAAAAAGACAAAAAAAGAAAATCGATAAAATGACAAGAATTGAGTAAGACCGCTTCATCTGAACCTCCATAGAATTAAGAGATTAAGAAATGACGGATGAATTAATTCGGACAACTTTCTTCATCTACCTGAAATCCTTAAAAGAGTAAGGTCTCGTTATATAGGCATTATCAAACTGTACATCATTCACCAGCTCAAATTGAGCATTCATTTCTTCAATAGAGAGTAATATCTGATATGGCCCACTAACACCACTCTTATATATTTGATCGCCCTTAAAAGTCAATGCAATATCATGATTACCCAGTATGGGATCTTTATCAATCAGTGTTGTTGAAAAAAAAGCGTTCGCAATAAATATCTGTTTATCCTTTCGCAATATCCCATAAATCTCATAGTGAGCTTTCCTTTTGAAATTAACAGTCAGATTAATTTGCAGATCGCGGCAATGATCTCGGTCTTTACACTCTAGTATTGTTCCAGACACCTTTAAAATTTCTATTGTATTTTCTGCTGAAAGTATTTGAATGCGGGATTCAGTTCCTCTATCTGTCAATCCTTTTCTCGCGCTCACAGATACAATGGTGTATCCAGGAGGAAGACTAACCGCTTCCTTGTTGGCATAAATACCGTCTCCAGCTATAGAGTCAAAATGTACTCCATCATCAAATAACTCAAAAAATTGTTTTTCTTGATTTGATGCTAAGAGATCCACAGATACTTTTGCATCTCTTATCGGATTGGACGAATCCTTAAATGTCGTCCTTACGAGAAACTCTTCTCCCACCCTGTAAGTTGATTTATTCAAATGAAGGAAAATGTTTTTATTATTGGCAATAGCGCAACGCACATCGGCCATTCCGTATCCAGTTAGAGCTAACTTTACCTGCCACGTACCTGGTAATACATCAGGTATCTTTATTTTTAAAATATTGGCAATCGGTCCTGAAATTTTGTCAATCTTAGCACTCAATTGAACTAATTGGCGCTCGGTAAATTGTTCTCCTTTTGGATCTATAAGTATCACTCTGTCAAGTTCCTCGGTGGTCACAATTTCAAAAATCGCAAACTGGCATTGATCAACATTAATCGAAAAAATTCCTTCCTCACCTTTAGAGAGGGCGCGGATTTGGCGTGGAGTACGAGGCATGAAATCAGATGATTGGTGATTTATGATCTTTTTTGATTGATTTGTATTCAACAATTTTTTTATTTGAACTTTTCTTTGTATCTCTCTTTTGATTGATGAAGTGTCCTGTATCGTATTGATTTGATCAAAATATCCTATAGAATAAAGCTCACTTAACCACATACCGAAAACCACTGTTAATGTGATACCTACAATTATTTTCTTCATAATCTGCCGCCTCCACAAGAAGATGGCTAAACAAGGAATAGGTCTATACTGATTCAATTTAAGAAACATCGTAGAGTAGGCTACTGGTGCAGTATTACGACCTACCCAGCAGCCACTTTATCAAACACTGCGTGATGTTTCCCCTCACTCAGTTTTCCGACTATCTCTAAGCCATATCATTTCTTGATGTTCAAAAAGTGCGGCGTATAGTCGTTAACGTGTTTGATCACAGGTGACTGAAATGTCTATCGGAAATCAAATTCTTTGATAGTCTTGCTCGGATTCGGAACGAAAGCAGGATAAAGAGGAGGGGTATTATATTTGGTGATCTATATCACACTTTGCTGATTTCTTCAAAAAATATAGACTAAGACCTCAAAGGTTTTAGAAACCTTTGAGGTCTTAGTCGCACTTATTAGTTTTCACCTATCATTCTCAACTATCCCCCCGCGCCCGGTTCACCAAAATCAGCAGCGACCCGAATACGAAAATAATGGCGCCA
>CAZFVV010000134.1:0-14008 GCA_964522165.1 uncultured Calditrichaceae bacterium | reverse complement strand
CTTATTTCAAAGAACAAGACTATCAGGGCTTTGCAGCCCACTCAGCGCAGCAGCACCATCTTTCGCGCCTGTTGAAAATCTCCCGCGCTGAGCCGGTAAAAATAAATTCCCCCGGAAACTTCCGCACCGTTCTCATCCCGCCCGTCCCAGTTCACTTCATACCTCCCGGCGGGCTGCTGCGTGTTTACCAGCGTGCGCACCTTCTGCCCCAGGAGATTATAAATCGTTAAATCCACCTCGCTGATCGCTGATTGCTGATAGCTAATTGCAGTGATGGGATTAAACGGATTGGGATAATTCTGATACAGCGCATACTCCAACGGCGCCGTCCCGTCTTCTCCCTGCGCAATCCCCACCGGCGGCAGCAGGTTCACTTCCACTTCGTAATCGGCAATAAAGGTATTCCCGGCCCAGTACTGCATATTGAAAAAAGTAGCCTCCATGAAAGTGTATCCCACCCAGCCGTTGGACTCCACCCGCAGAATGATCACCGCGTTGGAAAGGCCGTAGGTATGCTCGATGGTACCGTCATTGTCGAAGGGACAACGATCTAACGCGACCACCCCGTCGGCGTCGGCGGTGAGTTCCAGGTCGGGAATGTTATCGTAATGCTTGCCGTACCACACTCCCGGCTGGCCCTCCGCCTGGTACACCTTCACGCCGGCAAAGGGCAGGATGGCGCCGTTGGCGTCCTTCACGGTCAGGCGATTCTGGCCGGGCAGGTTTTGCAGAAATACCCCGATGTTTTGCGGGGCGTTGTAATTTCCCAGCACCGCGCGATGCCCGGCGATCAAATTCAGGGCCGCGGCGCTGTATTCGTCCACGTAAGTGTAATTGGAATTCATCAACCCGTTGAAATAGGCCAGGTGCACCGCCCCCCCGGCCAGGGGCATGTAAGGCGTTCCCACCACGTACTGCCCGTTTTCTTTGATGGCGACCACGGTGGTATCCCCCGCGCTGGTGTGGATGTTGAAGCCGTACACGTCGATCAGGTAGCGGGCGTGCCCCAATTCATGGATCAAAGATCCCTCGTAGTAAAACGGATTGCTGAGCGAAACCCCGGTGTGATTGGCGTAAAAACTCCCGTTCAGCAGGGTGGCCGGGAATCCCCATTGCAAATCCACGGTGCGGTCGTTCAGGTTGGGATTATTGGAGGGCAATCCTCCCGCCAGGGGCAGAGCGCCGTCGGGCACGATGGTAATTTTATCCAGGCGGATGCGGTCTAACACCCCGGCGGGCGAAAGGGGATAGATCGCCCCGGCAAACATCTCGTTCCAGATCTTTACCTGGCGATGCGCCCAGTCTTCCCAACCGTTGGAACCCACTCCCAACAGTTTCTGATACTGGTGGAAATAATCATACACGCCCTGCTCCACGTACAGCCCCGCGCTGATGGCGTTGGTGGAGAGCAGCAACTCGTTGTTGGCTTCTTCTTCCTCGGGGATCAGGTTTTCGGGATCCAGCACGAATTTCAGCTCGTGGCGGGTAAAGGTCCAACTCCAGGGGAAATCCGCGTAAGCAGTGTCGCCCGCAGGAATATTCACCGCGCCAGAAGCGACCAATGCCCCGTCTAAATACCAGCGGTAGGGCACGTTGGCGTACGCGGAATCCAGGTAGTTATTGATCACCGCCCGCCAGGTGACGGTATCTTCCGGGGCCGGCCAGCCTTCCACCGCGGGGTTGGAACTGCCCCACACGTAATCTATGCGCGGCAGCCGGGCGATGTAGCGAATGGTCAAATCCGAGCCCGGGGGGATGTGGGGGTCCTCGTTCACCTCTGCGGAATGGGAACTGATAGCCCCTTCCGCCGAAATTGCATAGACGATATAACCATATTTGTCGCTCCCCAGGGCGGTCAGGTCGGTATAGCTGCCCCCGGTTACGTTCTCGGCGATGCGGGTGTAGAGCATCCGCGCCCGGCCGTCCGGGAGGATGTCGCTGTAGGCGCGGCGATAAACTGAATAAACCATGCCCGGCTCAGGCGTCCAACTGACGGTGCGGTGAAAAGTGGTCGTATCGGTTTGCAGAATGACGTTTTGAGGCGGATCCGGCAGGGCCAGCGGGGCCAGGACGAGGTTTTTGGGAAATACTAACCAGGGAATGGCGGTCACGGAATCCGCCAATACCCCCTGCTGAGCGGTGGCGTTGCAGGTGAAACGCACGAACACGCTGTCGCCAACGGTCAGGGGCGGGTTGGCAAAATTGCCCAATTCCACCCCGAACAGGCCGCTTCCGACGATGTTGGGCACGTTGCTTCCGTCCCAGCGGGGCGCATTTTCGATCAGCACCTTGCTTTGATCGCGGTTGAGAAAGGCGGTGAAAGACGCCTGGGGGGCCTGGTGCTGGCAATTCTGCCCGTTGGCGTGTTTCACAAAGTTGCGGTAGTAAATCGAAATACCGTTCTGCCCAAAAACAGAATCCGCCGGCGCCATAGCCAGGGAAAATCCCATACCGGCAACGAAAACACGTAACATTCGGTTCATGTTTTGCCCTCTTTGTGGGTTTCGATTGCGAGCAGGCAGTTCCGGGCGGAAGCAAAAAGCGCCGCCTCACCGGGAGGAGATTGTGAAAAGCATTTCTGCAAATGCGGTCAAAAGAGGAAAACGAGCAAGAGAATCACGATGGAGGCAATAGCAGCCCCGGAAAGGCCGCCGCCCAGCAGGGCTTTTTTTACCGGAATTTCCGCTTCGGGATTGCCGGAACGGAGGATCGATATAGCCATCAGGGCGAACATGCTTCCGATCAGGAACCCTAAGATACTGCTGCCAATCAACATTCCAATCAGGCGAAGCGCGAAATGGGGGGAGTCTTTTATCGCCCCCTCCAATAAATTGAAATGCAACAAAATGTGATAGAGCATGGAATCCGCCGCCGTTATACGAAAGGCGTTTTAACGATTTTTGCGGGAACGATCTTCCCCCGCGCTTCGATCTCGAGCGTTTCGCCGGGGTTGGCAAGCTCCGTCATCACGTACGCCAGCCCGATATTTTTCTCCAAAACCGGCGAAAACGCCCCGCTGGTTACCTGCCCGACCACCTGGCCGGATTTCTGCACCGGGTAGCCGTGCCGGGGGATCATCTTCCCTTCCACTTCAAATCCCACCAATTTCCGCTTCAACCCGGCTTCTTTGATCTTCAGCAGCGCTTCCCGCCCGATAAAGCCGCTTTTATCTAACTTAGTGATCCAGCCCAGCCCCGCTTCCAGGGGATTGGTGGTCTGGTCGATGTCGTTTCCGTAGAGACAGTATTTCTTCTCCAGGCGCAGGGAATCCCGCGCTCCCAGGCCGACCGGGGCGATAGCGAATTCCTTCCCCGCTTCGAAAATTCGATTCCATACGGTTTCGGAATGGGCGCGATCGAAATAGAGTTCAAATCCCGGTTCGCCGGTATAGCCGGTAGCGGAGATGATCATCGCTACCCCGGCTAATTTCCCCTCCGTAAACCAGTAAAACTTGATTTGCGACAGATCGACGTCGGTGAGTTTTTGCAGGATCGGCGGGGCGGTTTTGCCTTGCACGGCCAACTGTGTAATCCGCTCGCTGGTATTTTCGATCTCCACCCCGGGAATTTTGTGGCGCATCATCCACTCGAAATCCTTCTCGGTGTTGGAGGCGTTTACCACCAGCAAATAGTGGTCCCCGCGGTGATAGACGAGCAGGTCATCTACAATGCCGCCGTCCTCATAACACATGGCCGAATACTGCGCCTGGTTCACGCTGAGCTTCCCGGCGTCGTTGATGGTGATGCGATTTACCATTTCCAGCGCCCGGGGGCCGCGGATTTCGATCTCGCCCATGTGGGAGACGTCAAATACGCCCGCGGTCGTGCGCACCCGCTTGTGTTCTTCCAAAATGCCGGAATACTGAATAGGCATGTAATAACCGGCAAACTCCACCATTTTGGCGCCCAGCTGGCGATGAACTTCGTAAAGCCCGGTCTTTTTCACTTCCACATTGTTCTCCTTTCATGCTATGCAACACCCCGCGCCGGAGAGAGATTGAACGCCCGGCCAGGGGAGGAATATTAAAGATTCGGGAGAGAAAAACACAATAGAAAAAAAAGTGGGGTAAAAAAAATTGGCCCCTGGGGGTCACCGCACCACCCAAGGGCCAATGTCATTGGAGGAGGCCTATGTAGGAGGAAGCTCTCACATAGAGACAAATAACATCATCGCTCCTTTACAGGCAAACTTTAGAAAAAAAATGGCTTTTTTAGATTTTTTTTCCCGGCCTTTGCCAACCGCTCATCCTTCCCGGGAGGCCGGTTTTGCTCCCCTGGGACGAGGCCCCGGTCTCCCGGCTCCCGGCGCTTTTCTCGAGGCGGCGGATCGCGGGTGGGCGGTTTCCGGGGTTCTGGTTATATGCACTAATTTCTCATACACTTTTTGAGTGCGATATTCTAACTGCTCCAGGGTGGAATTATTGTTGATGATGAAATCCGCCCATTTGGCCTTCTCCTCCACGGGGATTTGCTTCGCGATACGGTCGCAGATTTCTTTCTCGGAGAGGCCGTCGCGCTGCATAATCCACTCGATGCGCTTTTTCATCGGCGCAGTGACCACGATGATGCTATCGAACATGTGCTCCAGGTTGATCTCGTAAATCAGCGCCGCATCGATGGCAATGACCCGGAACTTGCCGCTGTCGCGCGCCTCTTCCACTTCATCGATGATCCAGGAAACCATGCGGGGGTGAACGATTCTATTCAGCAAACGGGTCTTGGCTTCGTCTTCAAATACAATCTGCCCCAGCAGTTTGCGATTCAGCTTGCCGTTGCGGAAAAATACCCGCTCCCCAAAGCTGTGCTGAATCTCCCGCTTCGCTTCCGGGTCTTTATTCACCAGCGCGTGCGCCACCCGGTCGGCATTGATGATTTTTGCCCCGAGTTTCTCCATAAACCCGGCTACCGTGGACTGCCCGCAACCCATTCCGCCGGTAATCCCTGCCAGAATCATGTCTTCTTTTCGCATTGCTTTCCGTGCCATCTTTTAAGAATAAAAAAATACCAAAACAGGCCCCGGGAAAATTGGGAACCGGGTTCCTGGAGCCTGATTGGGGTTTCCGTTTCCTGCTTTCTCTCAGAAGCTATAAGTCACCGAGAGCCGGTTGATGAAATCATCCAATTGCCCGGCGTTGTGACCGCTAACGAAATCCGGGCCTTCGAAGAAAAAGTCGGTGTTGAAATCCAGGTCAATCAAAAATTTGCCGATCTTGAATCCCGTCCCGAGGTACAGATTGAATTGGGAGTCGCGGGATGAAGTTTCCGTCTCTGTTCCGGTGCTGGGTTTAAAGATGCTTTTTTGCTCCTGCCAGAGGTGGGTCGCTCCCACCCGCAGGATCAACCACTCTTTGGCGTAGGTTTCTCCGCCCAGGTAAAAACCGGGAAGATTGGTAACCCGGTTGGTTTGCTCGCCCAGGTTCGCAGCCTTCTGCTTGCTTTCTTCAAGGCCGTACGCTTCTATGCCCAAAACCACCAGGTTGGTTTTATTGATTTGATAGTGCACTCCCATTCCTACCCGCACTCTCAGGTAGTCCGTTTCCACTTTTTGCTGGGCCTGGGTTAAATCGGCGGCAAGATAATCCACCAGCCCCGCCGGCACGTACATAATACCGTCTGGCGGCCCGAAAAAGAACCGCCCGCTCAACCCGAAGCCGGTTCCTTCCCATTTCCGGTCCCCGGACAGGGTTTGCTTGCTCTCCACCTTCGGTAAGCTGACGTACCCGCCGAAATCATAAAAACGGCTGGAAATGCCCGCGGCGAACTCAAAATACCGCGCCGATTCGTCAACGGTCTGCACCAGGGTATCTCCGGTCGTTCCTTTGTTACTCTTGGCGTTGGCGGAAATCCGGAATCCCAGGTCATACTGTCCGGTTTTGAATCCAATCACAAAATCATTGGTTTCGTTGAGCGCGATACCGGTTAAAAGCCCCTGGGGAACCGGGAGGTTCAAATTTCGATTCAACCACAGCCCCCCGACGGCGTAATCCCCGAAAGGAAAATGAACCCCGCCGCTGAAGGTGCTGCTGTCGCCTTTCACCCGGAATTCACTAATGATTTGGTTACCGTAGAGTAAAAGGCTTCCGGGAAAAATGAAGACGTTTGAATTGTCGTGGAAAAACAAGCCGGTATTTCCCATCGAAGTGGCGCGGGTCTCCGTCGCGGCCAGTCTGCCGAAAGAGAAAACCGCCATCAGGATTAAACAACATAAATACCCAAAACGATAGCGCTGCTTCATGTTAGCCTCCTCAAAGTTAGATCCGGAACGGCTCCGGGTTCTGAACAGCTGCATACCACCGGAAACTCCTGTTTTTCGTTTTTAACCTTTGCAAGTGCTTCAAAATACGGAGATTGTAACTAAAATTCAATCCCTATTTTATTGCTTGAACAAATCATTTCCGATCCTCAAAAAGCGGTTGAATATGCGTTCCTTTCACTCTAAATTGAACCGGCAGGCAGCGGACGAGTTGCCGCGGTGAATTGTGCGGGGGGCTTTCCCATAGTAACGGTTGCTCATCCTATTGCCTGTCCATTAGTCGGAAACATGAATCAATCCTCTCAAGGAGTAGAATTATGGCGACCCTGGAACGCGCCATCCAAATTGCCGCCCTCGCCCACTGGGGGAAAAAAGATAAAGCCGGCAATCCCTATATCCTTCACCCGCTCAGGATCATGTTGAAAATGGATACCCTGGAGCGGATGATCATCGCGGTATTGCACGACGTGATCGAAGACTCCCATTGGACCCTGGGAAACTTGCGCGACGAGGGATTTTCTCCAACGGTCATTAAAGGGTTGGATGCGCTTACCCGCCGGCGGGGTGAAAGGTATCAATCCTATATCGAGAGGGTGAAACGCCATCCCCTGGTGATTCCGATAAAATTAGGCGATTTGGAGGATAACATGAATATGCTTCGCTTGAAAGAGGTTAACCAAAAAGACCTGGAGCGAATGAAAAAGTATCACTGGGGGCATCAGCAGTTGACGGAGGGAATAAAGCCGGGAGCAGAAAGGGAGCAGTGAAAAGTGGCAGGTGAACCCATCGAAAACGAGACCGTGATCAACGCCATTCCGGTTCAGGAACGATGGCTAAAGGTATTGGGATTGCGAATATTTTACCGCTGCGCCGGCAGCGGCCATCCCCCCGCGCTGTTGATCCACGGGGGCGGCAGCGACTTCTCCGGGTTCGCCTGGAAGCATACCATCGGCGCGCTGGCGCAGCAATGCCGGGTCATCATCCCGGATTTACCCGGCTACGGTCGGAGCGAGGCCCCTTCGTTGAACATTTCGGATTGGCGCTCGCGGGGGGATGAATTGGCGATGGCGAAACCATCTGTTCCTGGGATTGGTAATTGCCAATTAGCAATTGGCAATTGGCAATTGGCAATTAAGAATTCCCGCATCAACCCCTTCCGCTTCCATATTTATTTTATGGAAGCGTTTTTAGACGCCCTGGGGCTGGAAAAAGCCAGCCTGGTGGGCATTTCCATGGGCGGGGGGATTTCCCTGGGATTTGCGTTAGCGAATCCGCAGCGCGTGAACAAGCTGGTATTGGTGAGCAGTTATGGCTTGGGAAGAGAAATGTTCGGAGGAAGAGGGGCTTATTTATTCCCCCGGCTACCGTTCCTGTACGAAATAGTGCGCTGGTCGGCGCAGCACAGCCGCAAGCTGGTTCGATTGGGGATGAGCAAGCTGGTGAGCAGCGGCGCTGCTCTAACCGGGGAGATGCTGGAAGACGCCTGGCAAAGCCTGCGAAGCTCCGGCGTGCACCGCACCTGGAAGGCATTTCTGCAATCGGAGCTTACTTTCACCGGATACCGCACTCATTTTGGAGCGCATTTGCAGCAGCTTTCCGTTCCCACCCTGATCGTTCACGGGGAAAAAGACCGCCTCATCCCCCTCCGGTTGGCGGAGCAGGCCGCCCGGCAAATCCCGGGGGCGCGGCTTCATATTCTCAAAAAATGCGGCCATCTTCCGCCGCGAGAAAGACCGGGAGAGTTTAACGAGGTTGTCGGGCAATTTTTGAAGAACCCGGGGCGGGCTGCCGGCGGGCATGAAGCATTAGGCAGTAGGCAGTAGGCAAAAGACCTCCCCTTTTCACTTTTTGTCTCCCTGGTAAATGGTGGCAATCCCGAAAGTCAGGGGGGTCATTTTTACGGCATCGAAACCCGCTTTCCATAACAAATCGCAAAATTCTTTTCCGTAGGGAAAGGTTTCCACGGTTTCATTCAGGTAACGGTAGGCGTAGCTGTCGCCGGAGATCAGCCCCCCAATACGCGGCAGGATATGGCGGAAATAGAAAAGGTAAAACCGGCGCAAGAGCCGGTTTTTCGGAAGCGAGAATTCCAGGATGATCGCCCGCCCGCCCGGTTGCAGCACCCGGCGCATTTCCTGCAAAGCGTGTAGAACCTCGGTAACGTTGCGGATGCCGAAGGAAATAGTAACGGCGTCGAAAGTGTTTTCGGGAAAAGGAATGGCGGTGGCGTCGCCGGTTTGGAGTTTCAAGGCCTGATCCATTCTCCGCTTTTTCAATTTGGAGCGTCCCAGCGCCAGCATGTTCTCCGCCATGTCGATACCGACGCCCTCGGCTACCTGCTCGCTCTTGCTGAAAATGGAAATCAATTGGTCGGCGGTACCGGTTGCCAGGTCTAAGATGTGCTGGCCGGGCTTTTCCGGCAGGCAGCGGGCCACCCGGTTGCGCCAGACCACGTCCTGCCCCAGGGAGAGCAGGCGATTGAGCAGATCATAGCGGTGGGCGATGCGGTCGAACATCTTCCACACCTCCCGGGGGGAAGGCGGGGGGGCAACCACCCCGTCGCGATGTTCTTTCGGGTCCGTCACGCTCTCTCTTCCTCTCAGGTTATCTCAACAGTCCTATTAGTATTGCAGCATTGCGAGGGCGCAAATTTAAGGAATCCCCCGGGGACGTTCAACAAGTTTTCAATTTCTGGAAGTGCTGTGGCGAGGTTATCGCAGGCGGGCTGCCGAGGGGGATACCGGATACAAGACATCTTCAACTTATCCGACATCTGGTATCTGGCATCCGGTAATAGGCCGCGCGGTTAGCAATGAGGGAACATATACTGATTAAGGGTTAGAATTTTACTCTCGATGTCATTCCCGCGAAAGCGGGAATCCATTGTTTTTTAAAGCTATGGATGCCCGCCTTCGCGGGCATGACAGTGTAAAACCAACCCTTAACGAGTATAAAAACCGGGGAGGTTAGAACACATACTTCTGGGTAATGGAATATTCTCCCATTTCGTAGGGAACCCGGGGGAAATTCCGCCAGCGCCGGATGGTGCGTTTAATGCAGTTCAGGATATGAACGTCCTGAATATCGGATTGAACCATCCGAATGCTCTCCGGGATGACATAGCCTTCCGGGTGAATATCGAATTTAACCACCAGGTTGCCTTTCACGGTCGGGTCGCTTCGATAGATGCGGTCGAAACAGCGCCGCACGTCCTTCTTATTATCGTTGGCAATGGAGATGGTTTTATCGTAATCCCGAACCCCGGTGGCAATGTCGAAATCGGTGAACTTCGACTCGGCGATGGAGACATTCTCATCGGGCGAGCGGGAGAATTGCCGGGTGTTGGATTCGTAGGCTTTTTTACGGGCGTTGTAAGGTTCCATGGGAGAATTGCGAGTCTCCGCCCCGGGCGCAACCACCGCGGCGATCCCCCCAATCGCGCTTAGCACGTCCGCCCCGGTTTGGGAAGAAGAACTCAGGGAAGCCACCATCGAAGAATCATAGCGGCTCCTGGAATCCGGGATTTTAGTGGAAACGCGTTTAGCAGTCTGGTTGCGGGCCTGCTCCCTTGCGGCGGCCCTCTCCAGAGCCTTTTGCGCTTCGGATATTTCGGGATTTTCCTCAGGCATCAATTTCTCCGCCCGGAACCCATCCACCAGGGAGTTGAAAGACCGGGGCTGTTCTGCAACCGGGTCAGGCAGGGGAATTTTTTCATTGATGCTAACCAACCGGCTTAAATAAGCCTGCTTCATCTGATGGCGAATCCGCTGCAAGGGGTAATGATTGTAATACCGCACTGACAAGAGCGTAAGCACGAGAATGATAACAGCAGTTACGGAGAGAAATTTCCAAAAGAGTACGTTCAGTTCGGTCAAAATAGGGCGTGTAAAAAAAACTTTAATATAATCGTAACTCCTTTTACTGTACATCATGGCAGTCTTTTACCTTCCCGGTTAAAGTAAACGTTCCCATAGTAGCAAATTGTATGGCTCTTAAGATGATGCAAATCAAAAAGCTGGACAATCGGAAATTATGCCAGCGCCAGCCGGGAGGGCCTGGCCCGCCAGCAGGCAGGCAGGAAAAGAGAGGCCGCCAGGGCTCGAAAACACAAAGAAATCACAAAAAACATCAAAAATTTTAGCGAAATCCTGGTGTTTTTGCGGCTTAGGATCGGTCAAAAAATAATTTGTTAAAATCGTATTGTCGGATGTCATTCCGGTTTTTCCCGTTTTTGGGGAAAATACCGGAATCTTCTGCGGAGATTCCGGCATTCCGCTTCGCTACAGCCGGAATGACAGGTTTGGCTAAATTTAACAAGTTATTTTTTTATCACTCCTTAGTGGCAAAAATTCAGACTTCTGAAACGGCTTTTTAGCGAATCTTTAAAGGGCAGAAACCCACCCGCAAAGCCGGTCGGCAGCGGCGACTATTTTGGGGGCATATAATTTCAAGAACGCTGAGTCCAGGGGTTTGCTGGGGGGAGTTTGTTCCGCCGCGCTCAGCGCCCTGGCGCCGTCGAAATCCACGTAAGCCAGGCGGGCGGATAATTCCTCCCCGGGCCTACCGAACACCTGGCCGGGAAGGATTGCCACCCCGGTCTCTTCTAACAGGCGGGCGCACAATTTTTCGCTGGTATCTATGCCTTTCTTGATCAATTGCTCCCGAAAAGGGTTGAAATTGACAAACAGGTAGAAACCGCCCTCCGGATCGAGCACCACAATTCCGGTTTTGCGAAGCTGTTTGGCAAGATAACGGCCCAGCACGCGCAGAATGCGGCGGCACTGCATCAGGTAGCGCTCGATCTCCGCCCCGTGTTTAAATGCCCGCACCGCGGCGTACTGGATTGGGGCGGAAGTGGAGGTATAGGTCTCGCTGGCCACCGCGGCCATGGCATCGCGCAGCCAGTACAGGGATTTAGGGAACAGGAACGTTCCCAGCCGCCAGCCCCCGGCTCCGCACCATTTGCTCAACCCCCCGCTGATGATGGTACCCTCCGGGTAAAAACGGGCGATGGAAACGTGCTGGCCCAGGTGGTGAAGTTCTCCGTAAATTTCATCGGAAAGCAGAATAGCCCGGTATTTCCGCGCCACCCGGGCGATGGCTTTCAATTCCTCCATTTTGTAGGTACAGCCGGTGGGGTTGTTGGGATAATTGAGAATGATTACCCGGGGACGCGCGGGATCTTGCCGGCACAATTTTTCCAACTCCTCCGGGGTTAAGCGCAACCCGTTGGCCAGGCTGGTGGGCAGCCAGTGAATATGCCGCCCGGTGATCTGCGCCTGGGGCGCATAGGAAACCCAACTGGGAGTGGGAATGACCAGGTCTCCGTAATAAACCAGCAGCAGGATGAACATCAGCTCTTTGGAGCCGGGGCCGATCAGCACGTCGCTGCCGGTGTAATCGATCCCATGAAATTTGCGGTGGTACTCCGCCACCGCTCCCCGCAACTCCCGCAATCCCATTACCGGCAAATAATCTTTTTGAAAGGCATTGGCTTTCAACTCATCCACTACCGGCTGCGGTACCGGGAAAGGCGACTGCCCCAATCCCAGGCGAAAAACCTCTTTGCCCTGGCGCTGGAGTTCGGCGCTTTTTTCGTTGATGGATAAGGTTGCCGATAGCGGCAATCCCCGAACGTTCAGGTTTAAGTGGATCTCCGGGCCGGAATTTGCAACAGCGTTATGATGTCTCATAGAGTCAGTTCTTCTCCCCGGCGCAGGGTTATGCCGGCGCCGGTTTTGTTTCGGCAGTTTCTTTGGTTTCTTTAGTCAGTTTAATGGACGATGGATTGATGGTTAAATGGTTGAATCGCTATCCCAACCATTTAACCATTTAACCATCCATTATTCCATTAATCCACTGCTCCAAATTCACCACATTTTCGCAATATTCGCGTATTGAGCGCCTACGTTCTCTTTCGCAGCACCTTCAAATCGGTTTCTCCCTCACTGCGGGCAATGATGACCGAACCGCAGCTATCGCTCCAGACGTTGACCGAGGTGCGCATCATGTCTAAAATGCGATCCACGGCTAAAATCAACCCCACCCCTTCTAAGGGCAGCCCCACCGCCTGCAAAACAATGGTGATCATCACCAACCCGGCCATGGGGATCCCCGCCGCCCCGATGCTGGCCAGCAGTGCAGTGAATACCACGATCATTTGCTGGAGAAACGAGAGCTCGATCCCGTACACCTGGGCGATAAACATGGCCGCAACGCACTCATACAGGGCGGTTCCGTCCATGTTGATGGTCGCCCCTAAGGGCAGCACAAAACTGGTAACTTTATTGGAAACCCCGGCGTTGTTTTCCACCGCGTCTAAAGTGAGCGGCAGGGTAGCGGAGGATGACGCAGTAGAAAAGGCGGTCATCAGCGCGGCGGACATGGCCCGGGCATGGGCAACCGGATCGGCGCCGCCAATCACATACAGGAAAACCGGCAGGGTAAGGAAGGCATGAATCGCCAGGGAGATCACCACGGTAAGCATATAACTTCCCAGGGGGGCAAAAACCTCGAAACCGGTTTGCGCCACAATTTTGCTCATCAGCGCAAACACCCCGATGGGCGTAAAGAGGATGATGAAATGGGTCAAGCGCATCATCACCTCGAAAATTCCCTGGAAAAAGTTGGTCAGCGATTCCCGGTAGGGCTGGGGAGCGCGGGTAATGAAGAATCCGAACAGCAGCGAGAAAAATATCACCGGCAGCATATCCCCTTTCACCATGGCCTCCAGGGGATTGGTGGGAATGATCCCCAGGAGGGTGTCGCCGATTTTCGCAGCCCCGGCTTTCAACTCTTCGGGAACCTCTTCCAATCCTAAGTTCGCACCGAGGCCGGGTTGGAGCAGGTTCACCAGCGCCAGGCCGGTTAAAATGGCCAACAAACTGGTGGTGAGGTAATAAGCCAGGGTTTTGAGGCTCAAACGCCCGAATCTTTCCGCGCTGCCGATGCCCGCGACCCCGGAAATGATGGAAGAGACGATAAGGGGGATGATAACCATGCGCAGGCCGCGGAGAAAGATCGTTCCCAGGATGGAAACTTTATCGGCCACGAAATTTTCAAACCCCAGCCCGCGCGCCATTATGCCGAAAAGAATTCCTGCCGCAAGGCCGATAAAAATTTGCCAGTACAATTTCAATTTCATGGAATCTGTATCTATAAGCCGTGAAACTTGCAATGCGCAGCATCGAAAGCAGCGGCCGGTTTGAAGTTAAAATAATGTGAACCAGTATAATAACAATGGCAAGTATTACAAAATACTTTTTCTTTCTTCCCGGAAAATGGTAGATTAGACGGCGCGTGAAACGTAAGGCGTGATATGTAATTCGTATTCCGTTTTTATTACGTTTTACGCATCACGCTTGACGCTCAGAGTACCGTACCTTTTGCACCAAATCGAACGACGAGGAGCCTGCATGAGTTTTCTAACTCACCTGGAATGTTCCGCCTGCGGCCTGGCGCTGGAACCGGAACGCCTCTGGAATCTCTGCCCCCAATGCCGCAAACCCTTGTTGGCCTGCTATGATTTGGAGAAAGCGAAATTAAAACTATCCCGCGGCGTATTAACCGGGCGGGAGCAAACCCTGTGGCGCTACCGGGAATTGCTGCCCCTGCGGGATGATCGTTACCGTTTAAGCCTGGGAGAAGGGTTTACGCCTTTGATCCGCGCCGAGAACCTTGGCCGGGAAGTGGGTTTCACGAACCTGTGGATCAAAGAAGAAGGGGTGAATCCCACCAACTCCTTTAAAGCGCGCGG
>CAZFVV010000133.1:0-14012 GCA_964522165.1 uncultured Calditrichaceae bacterium | reverse complement strand
CGCGATGCAGAGCATCGCGCAACGCGTTCCAACGGAGACCGTTGGAACGAGCAAATTCAATTCCTACTTCGATGTTTTTGAACCATGAAAAACTCCGACGCCATTCGCAGCTTTTTAAATGAATACCGCCGATATCTACGGGAAGTGCTCGAACCGGCTTATGAAGAGCTAAAATCCCTGTTCAGTTTGTGGGAAAGCCCGGGCTATTGGAGCAAATACAGCAGTAAAAACCGGCTGCCCACGCCTTCCCCCATTCACCACACCCGGCTCAGGATCAAGCGCCCGGAGAGCGTGGTGGATAAAATCATCCGCAACCCCGCCCGTTACCCGGCGCAGCTCTCCCTGGAAAGTTTGCAAAAAATGGATGATACCCTGGGCGGCAGGATTGTGGTTCCCTTTCTCTCCGATCTTCCCCTCATCGACCGGGAATTGCAGCACAGCGAGCAGCTGGCGATTTCCCGGGAGTCGCCCCCGGTCGCTTATTTGAGCAAGGATTTGCTCCTCCGCCTGGGGCTGACCCACCTGGCGGAACAATCCAAAGAGAGCGGATACACCGCTATTCATTACGTGGTGCGGGCCAGGGAGAGCGCGATTGCGGAAGCGGAGCGCCCCAGGATCGAAATTCAGGTACGCACCCTGGTCGGGGATTTATGGGCGGAAATCGAGCACATCCTGGGGTATAAACCGGGCAAGCACACCTCCTTTGCGGTGCGGAAACAGTTCCAGATTCTGGCCTCCCAGCTTACCGCCATCGACGAGCACTTCAACTTCCTCTATACCGAGCTATCCCGTTTCCAGGAAATCGTGGCCTACGAAGAATTCCACCCCCTCAACCCCGAGAACCTGCCCGCGGTGCTCAACGAGATTGGCATTAGCTGCGCCCAGAAGGAGATCGATATCCTGCTGAAAATTCTGGCCAGCCGGGGCATCTCCCTGGTGGGGGATTTGTTATCCGAGGGAACGCCCGGGCGCATCGAGACCATCCGCAACGTTTTTCTGGGCCATAAAGGCCAGCTTCCCACTAATTTCGAGACCATTGCCACGCTGGCGACTATCAAGGGCATGCGGGATGAAAACGCCATGGTGGAGAGCATTAAAGCCCGCATCGGCCTGGGCAACGCCTGGGAAGATGTAAAAAAGGCGCTGTTAGCATCCGGTTTGGAAAAAACCAGGGGCGCAATTGACGAAAATCATGTCAAAACATGACAATTATCATGGTTCGGAGCCCATGGCTGGCATTATACTGCCAGCGAGTACTAATTTCGCTTTTTGAATTCGGAGT
The DNA here is from genome assembly GCA_964522165.1 of uncultured Calditrichaceae bacterium. Lineage (GTDB taxonomy): Bacteria > Calditrichota > Calditrichia > RBG-13-44-9 > J075 > JABWBP01. The sequence continues at coordinate 12,730 of CAZFVV010000133.1, read as the reverse complement.
TTTTACCATGCCGCGAACCTGCGCCATTTTATCGGAAAATTTCGCACCCACGGAAGTCTCATATCCCCGCCTTTCGGAAATTGCAACGGCGCGCCCTGCGTTTTTTACCTTCCCGGATTACCATCAATACAATAACCCTAACAGCCTAACAGGAGGATCATCATGGGTAAGAACACTTTAACGATTACGGATAACCGTACCGGCAAAGCGTACGAGATTCCGATCGAGCACGAAACGATCAACGCAAAGCATTTGCGGCAGATCAAGGTCAATGAAGACGATTTTGGCTTGATGAGTTACGATCCCGCCTACATGAACACCGCTTCCTGCAAGAGCCAGGTCACCTTCATCGACGGCGACAAAGGGATTTTGTTGTACCGCGGGTATCCCATTCAGCAAGTGGCGGAAAAATTGAATTATCTCCAGACCGCCTACCTGATCATTAACGGCGAAGTGCCTTCGGCCAAGGAGTACGACGACTGGAGCTGGAACATTACCCATCACACCATGATTCACGAGAACATCAAGAAGTTCATCGAAGGGTTCCAATACGACGCCCACCCGATGGGAATCCTGGTGAGCACCCTGGCCGCGCTTTCCACCTTCTACCAGGATGCCAAGGATATTAAGGACGCGGAATCCCGTAAGCTGCAAATCTATCGCCTGATCGGCAAAGTGCCCACCATCGCCGCTGCCGCTTACCGGCACAGCATGGGTCTGCCCTATGTCTATCCGGATAATGAATTGAGCTACGCCGGCAATTTCCTGAACATGCTCTTCAAGATGACCGAGCCGAAGTATGAACCGAACCCGGCGCTGGAAAAAGCCCTGGACGTGCTCTTCATCCTCCATGCCGACCACGAGCAAAATTGCAGCGCTTCGGCAATGAGAAGCGTGGGCAGCTCCCACGCGGATCCGTACTGCTCCATGGCCGCTGCCGCCGCCGCCCTTTACGGGCCCCTGCACGGCGGCGCCAACGAGATGGTGCTGCACATGCTGAAGGAAATCGGCTCCAAAGACAACATCCCCTCCTACATTAAACGGGTAAAAGCCGGGGAAGTGCTGTTGATGGGATTCGGGCACCGGGTTTACAAAAACTATGACCCCCGGGCCAGGATTATCAAACAGATTTCCGAGGAAGTCTTTGAAGTGACCGGCCGAAATCCCCTGCTCGACATTGCCATCGAACTGGAACGGATCGCCCTGGAAGATGAATACTTCATCAAGCGGAAACTCTATCCCAACGTGGATTTCTATTCCGGCATCATTTACCAGGCCATGGGATTCCCGGTAGCGATGTACCCGGTGCTGTTTGCCATCGGAAGAGCCTCCGGCTGGCTGGCGCAATGGCAGGAAATGCTCTTAGATACGGAGCAAAAGATTGCCCGCCCGCGGCAGATCTACCTGGGAGCAAAGGAACGCGATCTCCAGGTATCCAAAACCAAACGGGAAGCGGTGCATCGTTAATTCGTACGAGGCATGAGGCATGGTATCCCCCGAACATCCGGCGGGATGACAATAACAGAAGCTAAAACAAAAAAGCCGGGCAGCACGCCCGGCTTTTTTATAGATTGATGTTACCCAGTACATTCTCGTTCCACCGGTCTCCGGTGGAACGAACTGCGCGATGCTCGGCATCGCGTCGTCTTACGACTCGGCGCAGAGCGCCATCAGCGGCGTTCGGGTAAACGAGTCGTTAATGCGTAACATCAGTTATTAATTCAAAGGCAGAATTTCAATCGGTGAGGATTTCTTTTTCTTTGTGGGCCAAAATTTTATCGATGTTCTCGATATATTTGGAGGTCATTTTCTGAACCCGGTCCAGCGCCTCCCGGCTCTCGTCTTCAGAAATTTCGTGATCCTTTTCCAACTTTTTGATATGCTCGTTGGCGTCGCGGCGCACGTTGCGCACCGCCACCCGGCAATCTTCGCTGTACTTTTTCACTAATTTCAATAAATCCTGCCGGCGTTCATCGCTCAACTGCGGAATGGGCACGCGTACGATGTTGCCGTCGTTGGAGGGATTTAGCCCCAAATCCGCTTGCAGAATGGCTTTTTCAATATCCCCGATCAACCTCTTTTCCCAGGGCTGCACCACTAACATGCGCGGCTCCGGGGCGGAGACACTGGCCACCTGGTTCAGGGGAACCATGGAGCCGTAATAATCGATTTTTACCAGGTCCAGCAGGGCCGGAGTAGCCCGGCTGGTGCGAACCCGCGCCAATTCATGTTGAACGTGTTCCACGGATTTTTCCATCCGATGCTCGGCGTCTCGAAAGATTTCCTTCAGTGGCATATTTAACCTCGTACCTTTGTTCCGATGGGTTCACCCAAAACGACCCGTTTCAGGTTCTCTTCTTCTTCCATATTGAAGACAATGATGGGAAGCTTGTTGTCCATGGATAAGGTGATCGCGGTGGTATCCATCACCCGCAGGCCGTCCTTCACCACTTTCATGTAGGATAACTCATCGAATTTGACCGCGGTGGGATCCTTCTCCGGGTCGGCGGTGTAAACCCCGTCCACCCGGGTGCCTTTCAGGATCACTTCCGCTTCGATTTCGATGGCCCGCAACACCGCGGCGGTATCGGTGGTAAAGTAGGGATTGCCGGTTCCCGCGGCAAAAATGACCACCCGGCCTTTTTCCAGGTGGCGAATCGCCCGGCGGCGGATGAAAGGCTCGGCGACCTGGTTCATGGGGATGGCGGTTTGCACCCGGGTAAATACCCCGATGTTTTCCAGGGCGTTTTGCAGCGCCAGGGCGTTCAGCACCGTGGCCAGCATTCCCATGTAGTCGGCGGAGACCCGGTCCATCTCCCGGGCCGCCTCCGAAATCCCGCGAAAAATGTTGCCCCCGCCTACCACCAAACCGACCTCCACGCCGCACTCCACTACCTTCTTGATGTCCGAAGCAAAGCGGCGCAAAGTTTCCAGGCTGATGCCATATTTTTCCTGGCCGGCCAGGGATTCGCCGCTCAATTTCAGTAAAATGCGCTTATAGGCGGGGCGGTTATTCATGCTCATTCGTCTCCGATTCTGAAGCGGGAGAATTGGCGAATGGTGATGTTCTCGCCTAATTTGGAAATCATTTCGGTAAGGTAGTCCTTTACGGTGATTTCCGGGTTACGGATATAGGCCTGTTCTAAGAGCACTTTTTCCGCAAAAAATTTGTCCATCTTGCCCTGGGCAATTTTTTCGGCGATGTGATCCGGCTTGCCGGATTCTTTAGCCTGGGCGACGTAGATTTCCATTTCGTGGCGCAGAACCTCCTGGGGAACCCCTTCCCGCTTGACGCTGAGGGGATTGGAGGCGGCAACTTGCATGGCCACGTTGCGGGCAAATTCCCGGAATTCTTTGGTCTTGGCCACAAAATCGGTTTCGCAGTTGATCTCCACCAGCACCCCCAATTTCCCGCCGGCATGGATGTACGCTTCCACCAGGCCGTCTTTTACTTCCCGGGCGGCTTTTTTTTCTGCTTTGGCAATGCCTTTTTTGCGCAAATAATCGACTGCTTTATCCATGTCGCCGCCGGTTTCTTCCAACGCTTTTTTGCAATCCATCATTCCGGCGCCGGTCTTTTCGCGCAGTTCTTTTACCAGTGCAGCAGGTATATTTACCATAATTCCAATACTCCTTTAACCGTTATTCTTCGTCTTCCTGGTCCTCTTCAGTGCGGATTTTGGTCTGAATTTCTTCTTGCTCCCGTTCCTCGTCTGCCCGGCCCTGGCGTTTTTCTGCCAGCACCACCCGGGCTTCCATTGCCGCGTCCACCAGCGTTTTGGTAATCAACCCGATGGATTTGGCGGAATCATCGTTGCCGGGAATGGGATAATCGATTAAATCGGGATCGCAATTGGTATCCACGATAGCGAAAATAGGAATGTTCAGTTTGGTGGCTTCCTTGACGGCGATCTCTTCTTTCCGGGTATCGACGATAAAAACTGCGCCGGGAATGCGCCGCATTTCCTGGATGCCGGCAAACACTTTTTTCATCTTGTGGATTTCCCGCTCGATATGCAGACCTTCTTTCTTGGTCAATTTTTCTACCGTTCCGTCATGGACCTTTTTTTCCAGGTTCTCCAGCTTGCGAATACTCTTTTTAATGGTCGCAAAATTGGTAAGCGTGCCGCCTAACCAGCGCTCGGTAATGTAAGGCATATTGCAGCGGGTCGCTTCCGCCTGAATGATGTTTTTGGCCTGTTTCTTAGTGCCTACAAACAGGATTTCTTCTCCCCGGGCCACAATCTCCTTCAGGGCGTTGTAGGCGTTTTGCAGGTGAATAAGGGATTGGTTAAGGTCGATGATGTGGATGTTGTTGCGCTCCATAAAAATATAAGGGCGCATTTTGGGATTCCAGCGCCGGGTCAAATGCCCGAAGTGAACCCCGTTACGCAATAAATCTTCCAAACCGACTTTCATAAAAAATCTCCTTTGAGTAAATGGGTTTAATCCGCCACTATTTTCATCTCTCCCGAAGATCCCGGTATGGCGGGACACCCCTTCGCGAGATCAATAGTGTGTGTGATTTAGCGTTCTGGTGTTCGAGTGTTATAGTGTTATGGTAATGAAGATTTTATGTAGCGTAGGCATTTACTAAAACACTTGAACACCTGAACACTATAACACTTGAAAACGATGCGAGACAAATAAAAGCCCCGAAGAGGGGCCGGTTGAAATATCAGCGTTTGGAGAATTGGAACCGTTTACGCGCTTTGGGACGCCCGTATTTTTTGCGCTCCACTTCCCGGGGATCGCGGGTTAAAAAACCGGAAGATTTCAATTCCGGGCGGGTTTCCGCGTTCCATTCCATCAACGCCCGGGCAATTCCTAAGCGCAAGGCCCCCGCCTGGCCGGTCAGCCCGCCGCCGTTGATGATGGCAACCACGTCGAATTTACCATTGGTTTTGGTTACTTCAAAGGGCTGCTCTACCACCATTTTAAGGGTTTCCCGTTTGAAATATTCCAGCACGTCGCGATCATTCACGGTAATTTTTCCGTTTCCGGGGACCATCCGCACTCGCGCAATCGAGGACTTGCGGCGTCCCGTGGCAATAAAAATTTCCATATTCCTTCCTTATGTATAGATTTACCAGGAAACTAAATGTCTTGAAACCATAACCCGCCCGGGAGAAACCGGAAGAGTCTTACACATTCGAAAAAACGACGTATCTCTGTGGCCCACGAAACACGCTAAATACTCTAAAGAAAAGAATAGAAGTAATGGGCTGAAGAGCAACAAGGCGGCGCTTTATAGAGTTAAGCTCTCCGGCAACTGCGCCTGGTGGGGATGTTTATCGCCGGGGTACACTTTCAGTTTTTTAAATATTTTCCGCCCCAGGGCATTTTTGGGAAGCATCAGGCGAACCGCGTGTTCGATAATAAATTCCGGTTTACGCGCCATCACCAGGCGGAAGGGCATTTGGGTGACCCCGCCGGGGTAGCCGGAGTGCCGGAAGTAGGTTTTTTGCTCGGTCTTTTTTCCGGTCAGGCGAACTTTGTCGGCGTTGATAATGACCACAAAGTCTCCCACGTCTTGATGCCGGGCATAGTTGGATTTATGCTTGCCTTGCAATATCGTCGCGACGCGGGTCGCCAGCCGGCCTAATACCTGGTCGCGGGCATCTACCACATACCATTTGCGGTTGGCGATAATTTCTTCAGGTTTCGAATAAGTCGTTCGCACGTTTATATTCCTCCGTTAAAGTCTTCTTAAAAAGTCGCCAAATTTATGGGAGAGTGAAAATTATGTCAAGCTTTTTTAATTTTTCCGTTATTTGTGGAATGCTGTTTTTCAAGGCGTTTCATCATATTTTCGAGGCCGGAGCGCAGAATCCGGGTAAAGAGAAAGGCTGCCTTTAGGGGCAGCCTTTTCATATCGCTGAAACCTGGCGGGGCTGCTCAGGCGATGGTTATTTCCTTGTTCAAATATACGTCCTGAATGGCGTTGAGCAGTTCCACGCCCTCTTTCATGGGTTTTTGGAACGCTTTGCGGCCGGAGATCAGCCCCATTCCCCCGGCGCGTTTGTTGATCACCGCGGTGCGCACCGCCTGGGCCAGGTCGTTCTGGCCGGAAGCGCCGCCGGAGTTGATCAAACCCGCCCGGCCCATGTAACAATTCACTACCTGGTAGCGGGTCAGGTCGATGGGATGCTCGCTGGTGAGCTTATCATATACTTTGGAGCTGGTTTTCCCAAACTTGATGGCGTTATACCCGCCGTTATTTTCAGCCTGTTTTTGTTTCACAATGTCCGCCTGGATGGTGGCCGAGAGGTGGTTGGCCTGCCCGGTGAGGTCCGCGGCCAGGTGGTAATCCACCCCGTCTTTTTTGAAAGCGGGATTGCGCAGGTAGGCCCACAAAATCGTTACCATGCCCAGGGTGTGGGCATATTGGAAGGCTTCGCTGATCTCCTGGATCTGGCGCCCGCTCTCCTCGGAGCCGTAATAAATGGTCGCCCCGATGGCAATCGCCCCCATATCGAAGGCCTGGTCGATGTCGGCGAAGAGGATTTGATCGGCCTTTTCCGGGTAGGTGAGCAATTCGTTGTGATTTATTTTCAAAATGAAGGGAATTTTATGGGCGTACTTGCGGGCCACCGCTCCTAATACGCCTAAGGTGGAGGCTACCGCGTTGCAACCGCCTTCGATGGCCAGCTTGACGATGCTTTCGGGATCGAAATAGATGGGATTGGGCGCAAAAGAAGCCCCGCCGGAGTGCTCGATGCCCTGGTCCACCGGTAAAATAGAGATGTACCCCGTGCCGGCCAGCCGCCCGTGATCAAAAAATGCCTGAAGATTGCGCATCACCATGGGGGGACGGTCGCTCAATGCTACCACCCGGTCCACAAAATCCGGCCCCGGCAAATGGAGATGTTCTTTAGAAACCGTTTTCGACTGGTAATTCAACAAATAATCCGCCTCTTTTCCCAATAACTCCAGAATTTTTGTCGCCATGTTCAGTCTCCTCTGGATTTATGATAATCTAACAAGTTACCCGCAATTTCGGCCTGAATTTAAAGCGTTTTACACCGGCTTCAAAGCGAAAAGATTTGCTTGCGTGACGCGTGAAACGCAATGCCTGATAGCCGGGGTAACGCACATAGAACCGGAAATTACGCTTCACGTTTTACTCTCCGCCTCTTCCGCTTCTTTTTCCTTTTCCTTGACCCTCTCCAGTTCCAGGGGATGCTCGTGCGCCATCTCCTCTTCGGTCAATTTCCCGGTCAGGAAGGCGAAATTCATGGGATAGACGTCGGGGTTGAAAATTACATAGTAGAAGTGCCACACCACAATCGCCAGGAAGGCCAGCCAGGCTTCATAATAATGAATGGTGGAGCTGATATCTACGAATTCCTTCGAAAACCAGCCCATGAACTGGTTGGCGTACCACAGGATAAAGCCGGTCACCGTCATAACGATGGTTCCCCAGATCAGCGCCCAGTACTCGCTTTTTTCGATGTAATTGAAGCGGTCGAAGCGGGGGCGGTTTTTATCCAGCCCTAAGTTGTATTTGAGCATCTGGAGCATGTCTTTCAGGTCCTGCAGGCGGAACATCATATCTTTAAAAAACTGCCGTCCCCGCCGGGTAAAGCCCAGGTAATAAATATGATACAGCGAATCCGCTACCATCACTATCGCGGCAACCCGGTGCACCCAGCCTCGCAGTTCGAATAACGGTTCCCCGCCGATCTTGCGAATCCATAACACCCACCAGGCCTCGGGAAATTTGAGCATGAACCCGGTCACCACCAGGGTCAGGAAACTGATCGCCAGCAGGGCGTGTTGGAGGCGTTCGTTCACGGTCATGCGCAGGTAGAGGCCGGTCTTTCGTTCTGTGGGGTAGTGGAAAGTGGGCTGGTAGCGTTCGCGGAATTTTGCCCGGATCTTGCGAATCCAGTCCAGGAAGTTGTGCGCAGTCATGGAGCCGATGGTGGCGACAATGATGGAAATATAAATCATCGTAATCCAATAAATGAGGCCGCTCTCCCCCTCTCGCCCGGTAAGGTGCACCTGCCCTTTGGCAAAGTTTTCATTAGCGCCGGGATGGCAGGAGCCGCAGGTGGCGGCAATGTTGGCCGGGTGGATGCTGGAGCGGGGATCGGAAGACGGGAGAATGTTATGTACCCCGTGGCAACTGGCGCAGTTAGCCGCTTCTACGTCCCCAAACTGCACCGCCAGCCCGTGGTAGCTGTCATTGTAGGCGGAAAAACGATCCGAAGACAACCCGAATTTCCCGGTCATTTTCACGGAATTATGGCAGGGAGCGCACACTTGCCGGGAAACGTTTTGCGGCGCTACCGGGGATTCGCTGCGCGAGGGTTCGATGATCGCGTGCTCGCCGTGGCAATCGGTGCAGGTGGGGGAATCATTCACCCCTTTCAGCAAGGCCTGCCCGTGAGTGCTCGCGGCGAATTCTTCGGAAATTGTTGCGTGGCAGGTACCGCAGGTGCTGGTAATATTGAATTTGTTCACCTTTGAATTCGGGGCCGAAGCCTTCAATTCATCGTGGCCGCCGTGGCAGTCGCTGCACACCGCCGCTTCCAGGTTGCCCTCCTTCAAGGCCCGCCCGTGAATGCTGTTTTCGTACCCCGCCACGAACCCGGCGCTGTGGGTCATACGCGCCTGCACTTCCGGGCTGTTGAGGTGGCATTTCATGCACACTTCCACCTCGTGCTGGCGGCTCACTTTGGAGCGGCTGTCGGTAATCTGGTGAATATCGTGCTCGCCGTGGCAATCGGTGCAGGTGGGGGCGCTGGCAAAGCCGGATTGCAGCGCCTTGCCGTGTTCGGAGGCCAGGAATTTCTCCGCCACCTCATCGTGGCACTGGCTGCAAGTGTTGAGGATGTTGTTGCGGTTCACCGGGGATTCCGGGGAGCTTGCGGGAACGATTTTATGCCCGCCGTGGCAGTCGCTGCACTCGATGTTCTGCCCGTGAATGCTGTCCTGGTATTTGAGCACGTAATCTTCCGCTTTATCGGGGGCGTGTTTGTGGACGAACTCTTTCTCACCGTGGCAGTTGAGGCACTTTTGGGAATCTACCGCGCCGGTCTGGTGCGGAGAGTGGCAGTTTCCGCAAGTTGGGCTGTCCGGATCGCCGGTATGAACGCTCCCGCCCAGGCTGGTTTTAGCGTCTTGATGGCAGCTTTCGCAGGTCAAGGCCAGGGTTTTCTTATTTTCCGGTGCGTGCGTGTTTTGGTGGCAGGAGGCGCAGGTGAGGTTTCGGGCGTGTCCGCCGGCATGGAATGCTCTCGTTTCCCCCCTGTGGCAGGAAGCGCAGCTCACCGGCTGGATATTTTCTTTGTGAGGCAACTCATCAGGGTCGAAACCGCTGTGGCAGTCGATGCAGTTCACCTTTGCGTGGGCGGATTTCCCGAATACCGCCGGATCGATGAACAGGGAAAGCTCCCGGCCCTTTTTTTCCATGGTCAGTTCCGGGTCATTATGGCAATCCAGACACGCCTCGTTGTCCTGGGCAAACCCGCTCGAGAAGGATAGAAATGCCCATAGAATAAGAAAACCTGCTGTTCTCATCTCAAATGTCCTTTTCCAGATCATCAACGACAATATCCTCTTCTTAAAATTCTACCGCCTTAAGATAATGTACAAAGTTTCTTCAAAACATGAAAATGGTCATGCCAAAACCTGATAAATGTCATGGTTTTGGGCGCTATTGCTGAATATCTTTGCATACTGTATATTGGAGAAGCCTGAGGGACTGTTTTATAAAGTAGCCTGCCTGTGCGGACAGGCCACCCTTTGGGGGGTAGCTAAATCAATACTTTGAGGACAGCTTCTTAAGAAGAAAGGGGTCGGAAGCCCATGAAACGTGCGCAAGTAAAATGGATATTGATCATTGGGGGGCTGTTATGGATGTGCGCCCTTCCCGGCTTGACCCAGACAAACGAGGATTGCCTGGATTGCCATTCCGACCCGGAACTGACCGGGGACAAGCAGGGGCGGGAAATATCCATGTTCGTGGACAGCAAACTGCTCCAGAAATCGGTGCATAAAGACAACGACTGCATGGACTGCCACGCAGACGCCAGCGAAGACCACCCCGAAGAGCTTCAACCGGTGAAGTGCGCCGACTGCCACGATGACGCGCAGGAAAAATTCGACAGCGGCATCCACGGGCTGGCGTTCCACCGCGGAGACCTCTACGCCCCCACCTGCAAGGAGTGCCATGGAACCCACGACATCCTTCATGCCAGCGAACCGGAATCGCGCACTTACAAAACCAACATCCCCTTCTTGTGCGGAAAATGCCACCGCGAGGGGGCGCCGGTGGCGCGGGTGTACAACATCTCCGAGCACAATATCCTGGAAAACTATTCCGAGAGCGTTCACGGGGAGGGTCTTTATAAGAAAGGATTGATCGTCACCGCCACCTGCAACGATTGCCACGGCAACCACCTCATTCTTCCCCATACCGATCCCAAATCCTCCATTTCGCTGGGGCGGATCGCGCAGACCTGCATGAAATGCCACGCCCGCATCGAGCAGGTGCACACCAAGGTCATCAAAGGAGAGTTGTGGGAAGAAAAGCCGGGCGCCATCCCCGCCTGCACCGACTGCCATCCCCCGCACAAGGTCAACCCGCAGAACATTGTGATCAATATTTCCGACCGCGCCTGCCTGAAGTGCCACGCCCGGGAAGATGTGCATAAAATGGTGGATAGCCAGCCCGTCTCCCTCAAAATCGACAAGGAGGATATCGCCAACTCCATGCACCGGGAAATTCCCTGCGTAAAGTGCCATTCCGACGTATCTACCCACCTCAAACGTCCCTGCCAGACCGCCGGGCAGGTGGATTGTTCCAACTGCCACGCCGAGGTCGCCAATCGCTTCCTGAACAGCGGGCACGGGCAGGCTTACTTCAAGAAAGATCCCAATGCGCCTTACTGCACTACCTGCCACGGGGATCATCGAGTAAAATCCCGCTACGATGAGACCTCGGAAACTTACCGGGCGTCCATCCCAAAATTGTGCGGCGAGTGCCACCGCCAGGAAGGCAAAGCCTCCCGGGTGGAAGGAATCAAGGAAGTCAGCGCTTTTTCCGATTACTCTACCAGCGTGCATGGCCGGGGACTGGCGGAAAAGGGACTGCTGCCCAGCGCGGTCTGCACCGACTGCCACACTAACCACCACAATTTGCCGGAGGATAACCCGGAATCTTCCGTGCATCCCAAAAATATCCCCGCCACCTGCGCCACCTGCCACCGGGGCATTTATAAAGAGTATTCCCAGAGCGTTCACGCCATCCAAAACGACGCCGGGGACAAAAAACTGCCCACCTGCGCCGATTGCCACTCCGCTCACGTGATCTCGCCGACGGGAGAGGATAAATTCATGGCCCAGGTGACCGGGCAGTGCGGGGAGTGCCACCGGGACCTGGCGGAGACCTATTTGCAAACCATGCACGGCAAGACTTACGAGTTAGGCTACCTGAAAGCGGCCAAGTGCTCCGACTGCCACGAGCCGCACCGCACCCTCTCGGTGAACGATCCCAATTCCTCGGTGGGAAACCGCAACCTGGTTACTACCTGCCAGAAATGCCACGCCGACGCCAATATCCGCTTTACCGGCTACCTTACCCACGCCACTCACCATGACAAAACCAAGTACCCGGTGCTGTTTTACACCTACTGGTTTATGACCTCCCTGTTGATCGGGGTGTTCGGTTTCTTCGGCATCCACACCCTGCTCTGGCTGCCCCGGGCCATGCAGGGGATCAGGGAGCACAAAAAACAGGCCGCAACCAGCGCCCAAATGGAAAAATATTACATCCAGCGGTTCAGCGCCGGGCAGCGGGTTACCCACCTGTTCGTGATCCTGAGCTTTATGGCCCTGGCGCTTACCGGGATGATGCTGAAATTTTCCGGAATGGCCTGGGCTAAATCGCTGGCCGATTTCTTAGGCGGGGTTCGCACCGCCGGCACCATCCACCGCTTTGCGGCGGTGATCACCTTCGGATATTTTGCTTACCACCTTTTCAGTTTGATCAAACTGAAAAGGCAGCGCAAAACCCCGCTGCTCAAATTCATCTTCGGGGCGGATTCCATGATGTTCAATAAGCAGGATTTGAAGGATTTTTGGGCAACCATAAAATGGTTTTTCGGGGCGGGGCCGAAGCCGGCCTACGGCCGCTGGACCTACTGGGAAAAATTCGACTACTTCGCAGTGTTCTGGGGGGTGGCGGTGATCGGTTTCTCCGGATTGATGCTCTGGTTCCCGGAATTTTTCACCCGCTTCCTGCCCGGCTGGCTGATCAACGTGGCGCAGATCGTGCACAGCGACGAGGCGCTGTTAGCGGTGGGATTCATCTTTACGGTGCACTTCTTCAACACCCACCTGCGCCCGGATTCCTTCCCGATGGATACGGTGATTTTCACCGGAATGCTGTCCCTGGAAGAATTCAAGCGCACCCGTCCCCGGGAATACGAAGAGCTGAAGGCCAGCGGGCGGTTGAAAAAGGTGCTGGTGAAGAAGGAAATTACCCCGAAATGGGAGCGGGCGGTCAAAATCTTCGGCGGGCTGTTCCTGGCCATCGGCATTCTGCTGATCGTGTTGATCATTTACTCGGTGCTGTTTGGGTATCGCTAAGAAGCGGTTTTAAAAGTTGCCACAAAGGCTCTAAGACTCCAAGGTTCACTAAAAAATGTTTAAAATTCTTGGTGAAACTTTGTGATTTTGTGGCTTCGTGGCAAAAATTTGGACTTTTAAAACAGCTTCT
>CAZFVV010000132.1:0-14070 GCA_964522165.1 uncultured Calditrichaceae bacterium | reverse complement strand
AACCCTTCGCAGGCGAACCCGCTTTCTTCCCCGGTTTGGGTATCTTTTAAGCGCAGCGCGGTAACCCCGTCCTTCTGGTTTCCCAGGACTTCCGTAACCACTTTATTCCATAAGAAGTCGATCTTCGGGTTCTTGAAAGCGCGTTCTTGCATAATCTTGGAGGCACGCAGCTCCTCGCGCCGGTGCACGATGGTCACCCGGGAAGCGAATTTGGTCAGGAAAGTCGCTTCTTCCATGGCGGTATCGCCGCCGCCAACTACCGCCACGTGTTTATCTTTGAAGAAAAAACCGTCGCAGGTGGCGCAGGCCGAAACGCCATAGCCCATCAATTTGGATTCCGATTCCAGGTTGAGCAGCCGGGCGGAGGCGCCGGTGGCAATAATCACCGACTCGGCGGTAAACATTTGGTCTTCTGCTTCAATCCCAAAAGGATATTTGGAAAAATCTACCCGGGTAACGGTCTTGTAAAGAAATTGCGTGCCGAAACGCTCCGCCTGCTTGCGGAAATGTTCCATCAACTCCGGCCCCATGATCCCTTCCGGGAAACCGGGATAGTTTTCCACTTCCGTAGTAATGGTCAACTGGCCGCCGGGCTGGCTGCCGGAAATAAGCAGCGGCCTCAAGTCCGCCCGCGCGGCATAAATCGCCGCGGTGTATCCCGCCGGCCCGGATCCGATAATAATTACCCTGTGATGTTTTTGCAGGTCCATTCGATCTCCTTTTTCTGGCGTTTATCTCCCAGGCGCTTTTTTGATGCTCTGTATCCAGCGCCGGATACACAAAAGTAAAAAGAGTTTGGGAGAGTTGCCAGAGGGGAATTATTTTGGGGGTGGGTAACAGGTAGAGACGTTGCACCGCAACGTCTCAGGGGCAGGGGGCAGCGGCAGGCAGCAGGTAGAGGCAGTAGAGACGTTGCACCGCAACGTCTCTACGATAGGAAAAACAGAGAACATTAATTATCAGAACCAAATCCAGGAATAAAATATGTTAACCCAAAAACCCAAAGACGCCCAGCAATACCTGCTGCCGGAAGTGGTTTCCCGGTTGAAAAACCTGGAATTGATCGCCCGCTTCATCGTAGAAGGTTTTTTAGTGGGACTGCACAAAAGCCCCTTCCATGGTTTCAGCGTGGAGTTTTCCGAATACCGCCAATATATGCCCGGCGACAATATCCGCGACATCGACTGGAAAGTGTACGGGCGCACCGACCGCTATTACATCAAGCAGTATGAAGAAGAAACCAACCTGAAAGCCCACATCCTGCTGGATATTTCCGGCTCCATGGGCTACACCAGCCATAAAATCACCAAGCTGCAATACGCTTCTTACCTGGCCGCGGCGTTCTCTTACTTGTTCCTGAAGCAACGCGACGCGGCGGGCCTGGCGCTGTTTTCCGATAAAATTCACCGCTACCTGCCTCCCAAATCCACCCATTCCTACCTCAAAATTCTGCTGGCGGAACTGGAAAAAGCGCGCCCCCAGCCTACCCCTACCGTGGTCAGCCAGGCGCTGCACACCCTGGCGGAGAAGATCAAGCGCACCGGGCTGATCATTCTGCTCTCGGAATTTTTGTACGAAGACGCGGAGAGAATCTTAGAGGGGCTGCGCCACTTTCGCTATTACGGCCACGAGGTGATCGTATTCAATATTTTAGACCCCAACGACCGCTTCTTCAATTTTGGCGATGAAGCCACCTTCGTGGACCTGGAAACGAAGGAAGAGCTCAAAACCCAGCCGTTTCTCATCCGCCATACCTACCAAAAAGTGGTCGATGAGTTTTACGCGGAATTGAAGCGCGAATGCCACGCCATGAAGATCGATTTTCAGAATATTCTCACCACGGAAAGCTTCGACAAGGCGCTGCTGCGCTACCTGGCCCGGCGGAAGCAGATGTATTGACCGCCCCGGAGTGCAAAGCTTCAGCTTTGCATTGCACACATGCAAAACTGAAGTTTTGCACTCCAAAACACCCAAACACGAAAACACTATTCCCCCATCCCCTCTAACAGCGGCTTCAACACCTTCCAAACGTTCTGCGCCACGATTTGCTGCCCCCGGGCGTTGGGATGAATACCGTCGGGCAGGTTCAGTTCCTTCACTCCCCCGACCCCTTCTAACAGGAAGGGAATCAACGCAGCGTTGTTTTTCTTCGCCAGATCGCGGAAAATGCTGCGAAACTGGCGAGTGTATTCATCCCCTAAATTGGGCGGCACTTCCATCCCGGCAATCACGATTTTTACTTCCGGGTATTTTTCCCGGGTGCGGTCGATGATCGCCTGCAAATTCTGGCGGGTGAGGTCCAGGGGAATGCCCCGTAGCCCGTCGTTGGCGCCCAATTCCAGCACCAGCAGGTCGATGTTGCGCCGCAGCAGCCAGTTGATCCGCCGCAGCCCCCCGGAAGAGGTTTCCCCGCTCAGCCCGACGTTGATGGCCTCGTAATTCCATTTTAAGGAATCGATTTTTTGCTGGATCAAAGCCGGAAACGCTTCCCCCGGATCCAGCCCGAGCCCCGCGGTGAGGCTGTTGCCCAGGAAAAGAATCGCTTTTTTTTGCGCCGGCGATGCTGTACTATCGGAGCCGGCGTTATCGATTGCGGAATGGAGATTGGGGATCGCGGATTGAAAAAAAATGTAAAGAAAGGTGCTGGCCAGGAGCAGTCGAATGGTAAACATAGTTGTCTTCTCGATAATGGGAACTCGATCAAAGGTTCAAACGTCTAAAAGCTCTTTTTGAAATCCGCCGCCGGTTTGACGGCGCGCAAAAACTACCATTAACTTCGGCAAAATCCAAATGCTCATATTCTTTACATCATACGCAATTGGGAATACGTAATGCGTAATGCGTATTGTGTAATCTTACTAAATTAACCTCTTAAGGAAATCATGCCGGCTATTCTGAAAGTTGAAAACCTGACCAAGAAATATCGCAGCGGCGAGCGGGAGCTGAGCGTGTTAGAAGCGGTATCTTTCGAGGTGCAAGAGGGCACTACCTGCGCGATTGTAGGCCCTTCCGGGAGCGGCAAAACCACCTTGCTGGGACTCTGCGCCGGGCTGGACCGCGCCAGCTCCGGCTCCGTCTATCTTAACGGCATTCACCTGAACAGTCTCAACGAGGATGAGCGGGCGCTGGTGCGCAATCAATACGTGGGCTTCGTGTTCCAGAATTTTCAGCTCATCCCCACCCTCACCGCGCTGGAAAACGTGATGGTGCCCATGGAATTGCGCGGGGAAAGCAACGTGCGCCGGGAGGCGACAGAACTGTTAGAAACCGTGGGGTTAGGCGACCGGCTGCACCATTACCCGGTGCAGCTTTCCGGGGGCGAGCAGCAGCGGGTGGCGTTGGCGCGGGCGTTCATCAACCGCCCTAAAATTCTTTTTGCCGACGAACCCACCGGCAATTTGGACGCGGAAACCAGCGAAAGGATCGATCAACTGATCTTCGATCTCAACCAGGCCGCCGGCACCACCCTGGTGCTGGTCACTCACAACCTGGAGTTGGCGAGCCGCACCCGGCGCATCATTCGCCTCAAAGGGGGCAGAATCGTCTCCGATGAACCGGTTCCGGCGGAAGAAGGCGTGCCGGGGAGAGGGTGAATGGTGTTTTGGAGTGTGCAAAATTCATTTTGCACCAATTGTAAATGCCAATTAAAAGTTGAGAAACGAGTTATGATTTATGTGCGGACTGGGCTATAACATCCCCCCCTGCCCCCCCTTCAAAGGGGGGAATTGTGGGCCTCTCAGTCTAAAATTCCCCCTTTGAAGGGGGATAGAGGGGGATGTAAATCATCAAACCCGATTCCATTTTGGCTCCAACTCTTAATTCGCATTGTAAGTTCTATTTAGAAGAAAACGCAACCAGACTATGAACGAAATCAAACCTGTCCTACCCAAAATATCGTTTCGGAATCCCTGGCTGTGGCAAATGGCCTGGCGAGACAGCCGCACCCATCGCAAGCGCTTGCTGCTGTTCATGGCTTCCATCGTCCTGGGAGTCGCCGCGCTGGTGGCGATATCTTCCCTGGGGGAAAACCTGCAAAAAGCGGTAGATGAGCAGGCCAAAAGCCTCTTAGGCGCGGATTTGCTGCTGCGCAGCCAGGAGGCTTTCACCCCGGAAATCGAGACATTTCTGGATTCCCTGGCCGGGTCGCAGCAAACCGCCCGGCAGTCGCGGGAAGTGATGTTCGGCTCCATGGCCTATTTTCCCAAAAATAACGGCACCCGATTGACACAGATTCGCGCGCTTCAGGGGGAATTTCCGTATTACGGCAAGCTGGAAACCGCGCCGGCTTCCGCCCTGGCAAGTTTCAGGGCAACCACCGGCGGGGCGCTGGTGGATCACGGGCTGATGCTGCAATATCAACTGAGCGTGGGCGACTCGGTGAAAATCGGCGAAAAAACTTTTGCGATCCTGGGAGAAGTGACCAAAGCGCCCGGGCAGGCTGCCGCCGGGGCAACCATTGCGCCGCGCATCTACATCCCTTTAGCCGATTTGGAAGCAACCGGGCTGATTCGCTTCGGCAGCCGGGTTTTCTATCACGCCTATTTTAAATTTGCCCCCACGGTTGACGTGGAGGCGCTGGTGCAAGAGGCTAAACCGCAGATCACTCGCCATCGCCTGAGGGTGGATACCGTGGAAGAGCGCAAGGAGGATTTCGGCGAGGCGATGAAAAATCTCTACCGCTTTCTCAGCTTAGTAGCGTTCATCGCCCTGCTGTTAGGCTGCCTGGGGGTGGCCAGCGCGGTGCACGTGTACATCAAGCAGAAATTAGCGATTGTGGCGGTGCTGCGCTGCGTGGGGGCGCAAATCAAGCAAACTTTCTATATCTACCTGATCCAGGCCGGGATGATGGGGTTGACCGGCTCCCTGGCCGGGGCGCTGGCAGGTGTAGGGGTTCAAACCTGGCTCCCGGTAATCCTGCGCGATTTCCTGGTAGTGGAGGTGGAATTTCAGGTGGCCTGGCAAGCGGTGCTGCAAGGATTGTTGATCGGGTTAGGCATGACCCTGCTGTTCGCCCTGCTGCCCCTGCTGGCCATCCGCAAGGTATCTCCCCTGCTGGCAATCCGTTCTTCCTACGAGGATTCCGCCGCCGCCCGCGATCCCCTGCGCTGGATTATCTATGGTCTCATCGTATTGGTGGTGCTGATATTTGCCATCGGCCAGACCGGCGACTGGCTCCAGGGCGCCGGGTTTACCGCGGGATTGCTGGCCGCTTTCGGGCTGCTGGCGGGAACCGCCAAATTGATCATGCTGGCGGTGAAAAAGTTCTTCCCTTCCTCCTGGAGTTACGTGTGGCGGCAAAGCTTAGCCAACCTCTACCGCCCTAACAACCAGACCCTGGTGTTGATGCTCTCCCTGGGCCTGGGAACTTTCCTGATCGCCACCCTGTTCCTTGCCCAGCACAGTTTGCTGCGCCAGGTTTCCCTGGCCGACAGCGGGCGGCAGCCCAACCTGGTGTTATTCGACGTTCAGGTGGATCAAATCGAAGCCGCGGAAGAGCTGGTGCGCACCCATGGCCTGCCGGTGCATCAAACCGTGCCCATCGTTGCGATTCGCTTAGAGAGTATCAAGGGCCGCAAGGTGGAAGAAATCCGCGCCGATTCTGCCAGCGCGGTTCCCTCCTGGGCGCTGCGGCGGGAGTATTTCGTCACCTATCGCGACAGCCTCTTCCCCACCGAAAAAATCATCGCCGGAAATTGGGAAGGGCGTTTTGCCGCAAGCGCGGACACCGTCCCCATCTCCCTGGAAAAAGGCATTGCCGAAAACCTGGAGGTCGGGATAGGCGATCCGCTAACCGTGAACGTGCAGGGCGTTCCCCTGCTGGCCCGGGTGGGAAGCATCCGGGAAGTGAACTGGCAGCGGGTGCAGCCGAATTTCTTCATGGTATTTCCCAAAGGGGTGTTAGAAGATGCGCCCCAGACCTTCGTTTTAGTGACCCGGGCGCCCTCCGCGGAGGCCTCCGCGGCCTTGCAGCAGGCGGTGGTGAGAGAATTTCCCAACGTCTCCGCCATCGACCTGGCCTTGATCCTGCAAACCGTGGAAGCCATTTTGAACAAAATTTCCTTCGTGATCCGCTTCATGGCCCTCTTCAGCATTCTTACCGGGTTGACCGTGTTAATCGCGGCGGTGATCACCACCCGCTACCAGCGCATCCAGGAGAGCGTGCTGCTGCGCACCCTGGGGGCAAAAAAAGCGCAGATCAGCCGCATCCTCACCCTGGAATATTTTTACTTAGGAGGATTCGCCGGGCTGGCGGGAATGATCCTGGCGTTAGCAGCCGGCTGGGTGCTGGACGTGTTTATATTCAAAACCTCCTTCACCCCGCCGTTGTGGCCGGTAGCGTTCATCTGGCTGGGAGTTACCGGTTTAACCATTTTATTGGGAATGCTCAACAGCCGCGGCATTGCCGAGCGCCCGCCCCTGGAGGTGCTGCGCGCGGAGGCTTAGTAATTGCCAATTGGCAATTGGCAGGGGCAATAAAACTTGCCTACTGCCTACTATGCCTAAGGCGAAGCCACCGCTAACGCGGCTGCCTGCTAAAATTCGTTAACACGCACCCAAACGAACCCCATGGAACCCGAAGACCGCTTTTTTCTGCTAAAACGCGCCCTGCAGGCCTTTCAGGCGGCGCGAATCCGGCAAACCTACGTGGACGTGGTCGCCATGCCGCAATACGCCAAATTGGGCGCATTCTTCTTCGAGCAGATTTACGGCCCGCAGGATTTCGGTTTCCGCAACCACAGCATCAAGAGCCTGCACCACAAGTTGAGCGCTTTTCTGAAGGGAGAAATTATCAACGCGGTGGGCAAGGTGATCGAGTTGCAGGATTTGTCCGACGACTTAGACGAGCGGATGGCGGAGCAAATGCTGGAACGCGGCCTGGGCCCGGAGCTTACCATGCAGGAATACACGGACCTCTACTGCAGCCTGGGCAATTACCAGCGCCGGGTTAACCAGATCGATTTGCTGGTGGAATCGGTCAAGGCGATTCACCGTATCAGCCAAATCCGCTTCATCGGCTGGTCCTTGAAAGTGGTGGACAAAGCCGCCCACCTGGCCGGGATGGGCAAGATCATGGATTTTTTAGTGCAGGGCTACGATGCTTTCCACTCCGCCAGGGACATTGATTTTTTTGTGCATGCGGTTGAAAAACGTGAGAGGGAATTGAACGACCGGCTGTTTGGAATCGGCTGATTCTGACAAGGCTGATTACTTTCTCCCGAATTGACAAACGTCATATTTCAACCTGATTAAAGTCATTGTTCCGGCTGATTGGAATGGTTAACTTAAACCATCATTTGAAAGATATATTGCGCGCCGATCCACCATGATGAAGGGAATTATCTCTGCCAGGAAGGTGTAGAGCTAAAATTCCATTAAAAAACGGGGAGGACCTGAATATGAAGTCCCTGCTGTTAAACTCCGTTTGGATGTTCGGGATTGCAGTGCAAAGCCTGCTTTTCGCGCAATCCTGGATCGTATCTACCACTCCCGCCCAAAACGCGCTCGATATCGACCCGGCCGCAAATATTCTGGTCGCCTTTAACCAGGATATCGATCCTGCCACGCTAACCAACGCGACCATCCGGGTCAACGGATCGTTGAGCGGGTTGCACTCCAGCGGCAACATCACTTACAACAACGCTACAAAAACCGCCACGTTCGATCCCGATACGGATTTCAAATTAGGTGAAATCATCCAGGTAACCCTGACCACCGGCATCCAAAACCCGGGGGGGAATCCCATGCCCGCGCCGTTCGGCTGGAGTTTTACGGTGGGAGCGCTGAGCGGGAGCGGGTTGTTTGTGGAGGCGGACAGTACGGATATCGGCAGTTTTTCCTGGGGAATCATTGCCGGGGATTGGGATGGAGACGGCGACCTCGATTTAGCGGTTACGAATGATGACGGTTTCCAGGGAACCACCGTTTCCATATTGGAGAACGACGGCCATGCCAATTATAGCGAGATCGCGATCCTGAATGTGGGAAACAGTCCTCGAAACTTAGTTGCCGGCGATTTTGACGGCGACGGCGATCTGGATATTGCGGTAATCGTTACTTCTGCCTCCACTGTCACCATTCTGGTCAATGATGGTAACGGGAATTTTTCTCCTTTTCAACCAACCGCCATGGTAAATAACGCCATTGACTTAACCGCGGCGGATTTTGACGGCAATGGAACGTTGGATTTGGTCGTCGCGGCTACAAACGCCATTACCACCCTTTCCAATGATGGAAGCGGCAACTTTGTTATTGCAGCGGTTACACCGGTGGCATATCTCCAAAGCGCCGTCACCAGCGGGGATTTCGACGGCGACGGCGATTTTGATTTGGCGGCGACCGGCTGGCCATCCGATACCCTGGCGATATTTTTAAATAACGGGAGCGGCACATTCAGCCAAACTTCTACATTGAACATAGAAAGAGCTTATTATCCGCCAAACACCGCGGACGTGGACGGGGATGGAGACCTGGATTTAATGGTTCCCCGCTCTAATTCTCAAGGCCTTTTAATTTTGATCAATGACGGGAATGCAAATTTTAATCCCCCTGTAGTGATTCCGACAGCCTTTTCCTCATCCGATATTGAACCGGCAGATTACGATAACGACGGTGATCTGGATTTAGCGGTAGCCTCCGGCTTGCTCAGAATTTTTCAAAACCAGGGGAATTTGAATTTCACCCAAACCGGCCAGCACTTTCCCCTGGGCGACGGCGTTTTAGGAATCACCTCTGGAGACCTGGACGACGACGGCGACCTGGATTTGGCAGTAACTTCTTACCGGAATGCCGTGGTGATCTACAAAAACCGCCAGTTGGAGCAGGATATTTCTCTCTCAAATAATATCATCGATTTCGGGGTGACCAAAATCGACAGCACCCGGAGTAGAACATTTAAAATCTACAACCTCGGGGTGGTACAGGATTTGGAGGTTAACAACATTGTATCTTCTAACCCGGCATTTTCCGCCAATCCTGCCAGCGGGATGATTCCGCCCGGGGATTCTCTGACTATTACAGTTTCTTTCACCCCTTCCGCCAGCACTACTTACCGCGACAGTGTAACCATTCTCAGCAACGATCCGGAGACTCCCCAGGTATCGGTTGCCGTGCAGGGGCATGGCTACCCGGTTGTTTCCACCGCGCCAGGGCAGCACGCGCTGAACGTCGCACCGGATTCACCGATAATTATTACTTTTTCGGATGATATGAATCCAGCCAGCCTCAATAATGCCACTGTGAAAGTGAATGCTTCCCAAAGTGGGCGCCACTTTAGCAGCAACATTAACTACAATGGCGCTACCCGCGAACTGACTTTTGATCCGGACGATGATTTTCTGATCGGTGAACAGGTGAATGTCACTATGACCACCGGCGTAGAAAATACCGCCGGGGATACTCTCCCGGTTCCCTATCAATGGAACTTTACGACCCAGGCGCTGAACGGTAGCGCGGTATTTGAGCATTTCGCAACTCTTTCCGTGGCAGGGGTTCCTAACTCCCTGGCCGGCGGCGATTTTGATAATGACGGCGACCTGGATTTGGCGGTATTGGCTTATTCCCTTCTGGCGATCTTAATGAACGACGGCAGCGGCAATTTTTCCCAAACTTCGAGTTTGAATTTGGGAAACGATCTGGTTGCTCTCTATGCAGAGGATTTCGATAACGACGGCGACCTGGATTTGGCAGCGTTTTTTTACGCCGCCGGGCAAATACGCTTTTACACCAATGACGGAAATGGAAACTTTGTTCAAGGCCAGGTTTTCACAGCCGGGTTCAATTTTGAAAACTTCGCATTCGCCGATTTTGACGGCGACGGCTATTTAGATATTTTAGTGGACGGCCAATCCGGGTCGTTGTCGATTTTCAAAAATGATGGAAGCTGGGCGTTTTATCTCTTTTCTAACCTGGCAATTATTGTTCGATCATTTACGGTGGGAGATTTTGACAACGACGGGGATTGGGATGTTGCCGCAACCAGCCATTTTCCGTATCACTCGGTTCATATATTGGAAAACGATGGCAACGGGAACCTGGGATTTCTTTCTCTGGCCGGTGTAAGCGAATATGAACCCGATAAAATTAACACCTGTGATATTAACGGCGACGGGGCGCTGGATTTAATTGTCGCTTATTTTGCATCCAACAAAGTTTCGATTTTGGAGAACAACGGCGCCGGAAATTTCATTGAAACGTCTGTCTTAGATTCCGGGATGCCCTCTTCAATCGAAACCGGGGATTGGGAAGGAGACGGCGATCTGGATTTGGCATTTACCAGCGGTCCCCTTAAAATTTATACCAACGATGGGAGCGGCGTTTTTACGCTATTTTCAACCGTATCCGCCGGATCCCCCAATAGAATACAAAGCGGGGATTTTGACGGGGACGGCGACCTGGATTTGTTAGGTGTAAATAGCAATCCGGTTGACAATATTGTTTTGCTGAAAAACCGCGAGCCTTTACAAAACATGGCGCTTTCCCCGGAAATCATCGACTACGGCGTTGTCCAAATCGACAGCGCTAAAACCAAATCCTTCAAAATTTACAACACCGGCTCAGGGGTCAATTTGCAGATCAGCAGCATCGTTGCCTCCCACCCGGCTTTTAGCGTTGCTCCTGACAGCGGAACGGTTTTACCCCAAGATTCTCTGGTCGTCGCCGTCACCTTTACTGCCTCCCAGCGGACAAGTTACCGCGATAGTCTGCTGATTTACAGCGATAATCCCCAAAATCCCGCGGCAACCGTGCAGCTTCGCGGAGCCGGTTACCCGCTCGTTGCCGTTGATCCGCCGCAAAACGGTCTGAACGTCAGCAGGGATGGGGATATTTCTGTCACTTTTTCCGAAGCAATGAATCCTGCTGCTTTTAGCAATACCGCCATCAAAGTTTTAGGAAGCCAGAGCGGTTGGCATTCCGCCGCTAACATTGTCTATAACAGTGCCCTGAAAATGGTTACGTTTACTCCGGATATGTCATTTAAACCGGGGGAAACAGCCGCCGTTCTGCTGACCACCGGCATTCAGACCGCCGCCGGGGATACCATGCCCGCTCCCCTGCAATGGAATTTTACCGTGGCGACCTATGCCGATACCGGCGCCAGTGTATTCCCCGGCTTAACCCGAACCTCCGACCCGGCGGCAGGGAACTATCCCACCTGGATCGCCCCCTTTGACCTGGAAGGCGACGGAGACCTGGATTTGGCGGTGACCGGTCTTTTGAACAACATTCTTTCCATTCTGGAGAATGACGGGGACGGGCAATTTACCCCGCTTGCGCCGGTTCAGGTAGGCGACGGCCCCTGGGGTGTTGCCGCCGCTGACTTTAATGGGGATGGATATTGGGACCTTTCCACCGCCGGGGAGGATGAAAACATCACCCTGGTATGGAATGAAGGAAGCGGCAGCTTGATTCCTCAAATCCTGCCATTTCCCGGGGCGCGGCCGGCCATTTTGTTTCCCGGGGATTTCGAGCGGGACTGGGATGTTGACCTGATTTTCAGCGATATGGATTTGCGCAAAGTCTCCATCTTAACAAATGCTTCCGAGGGCTTATTCATCGAGAGCGCCGGTTATCCCGCCGGCGCCCGCCCTTTTGGCATTGCTTGCGGCGATTTTAACGGGGATGGGGCATTGGACTGGGTAGTTGCGGACCGGGGAGAGAATACCGCGCTGATTTTCTTGAACGATGGCGCCGGAAATTTTTTACCCGCCGGCAACCTCACCGTTTCTTCCGGCCCCCGGAATGTGGCAGTCAACGATTTGGATACCGACGGGGATTTGGATATTATTGTCACCAATCCGTTTTCCAGCGGAACGCTTACCCTGTTTGCCAATGATGGAACCGGCAATTTTACGGCATTTGACACGCTTGCCGTTAACGGCGGCCCTTATTTTGTATCCGCCGGCGACCTGGATAATGACGGCGACCCGGATCTGGCCGTAACAAAATTCAACACCGATTCCCTGGCGATTTTTCGCAACGACGGGCAGGCCAATTTTACCCTCGTTGCCACGAAGGCCGTGGGAGGTGATCCGGTAATGGTCTCCATCGCCGATTTGGACGGCGACAACGACCTGGATTTAGCGGTGGCAAACTCTGCTTCCGACAACATCACCATCTTGAAAAACGATCTGATCGTGGGAATTGGCATTCCCCCGGCGGCGCTTCCCAAACAATTCGCCCTGCATCAGAATTTCCCCAATCCCTTCAACCCCGCCACCACCATTCGCTACGACCTGCCCAAACCGGCGCAGGTAACCTTGACGATCTATAACATCCTGGGGCAGAAGGTGCGCACCCTGGTGAACGCTTATGAAACGGCGGGATATAAATCCATTGTTTGGGACGGTATAAACGAAGCCGGCCATCCGGTAGGCAGCGGTCTGTATATTTACCGTATCGAGGCGGGGGATTTTCGCAAATCGCTGAAGCTTTTGCTCGTCAAATGAGGAACCGGCGCCTTAAATCAGGAGGCGACAGGTATAATGGACATTGTTTTCATCCGGCCAATTCTGTATTTTGAATCTGAAAACAGGTAAGCCGGGGCCGGATCAAAGTCTTTAGCACATTATAACCGTATTCACCATGGCCACAGAGAAAAAATTAGACAAAAAACTGTACCGGGAATGGCGCGAATCCATGCGCCAGTGGAATGAGGCGGAACTGCTCGACCGTATCCGCAACGCCGGAAAATTAACTCCGCAGCAGGGCTGGGAGCAATACCAGGGACTGGCCCATTTTGCGCTGAA
Source organism: uncultured Calditrichaceae bacterium (assembly GCA_964522165.1). Taxonomy (GTDB): domain Bacteria; phylum Calditrichota; class Calditrichia; order RBG-13-44-9; family J075; genus JABWBP01. The sequence continues at coordinate 1,324 of CAZFVV010000132.1, read as the reverse complement.
TTATTGCCCAAAACCAGGCGAATGGCAGCAACAGCAGAAAATGAGTGATCTGGCTCGCTACTATGAACGGATCCGTAAGTTGGAGGCATGGAGAAAAAAACATGGAAGCTCAACTTAGGGAGCCTCTGCGAAAGGCGGTTCGTTTTTTGGAAGAAAACGGGTATCGCTATGCGGTCATCGACGGGATCGCCATGTCGCAGTGGGGGCATGTTCGCTATACCCAGGATGTGGACCTGAAGGTTCTGATCCCTGATACAAAATATGATGCCGTACGCCAGGCCATTCGTGCCGCATTCCCGCAACGCGCCCGTTCCCACGGGCCGGAAAATCCGCTTATCGTTGCCGTTTCTATAGATTCCGTTACGGTTGATTTCTTATTGGCCATCCCCGGTTATGAAGAACTGATCATCGAGCGGGCGGTGCAGCGCGATTTGGGGGGCTGGTCTGCCTGGATTTGCTCCGCGGAAGATTTGATCATTCAAAAAGCGGTTGCCGGGCGTGGGAAAGATTGGCCGGACGTGGAAGGGCTGCTAATCGAACAGTATGGAAAACTGGATGAAGCCTATATCGAAAACTGGCTTTCCCAGTTTGCCGAAGCGCTGGAACAACCGGAAATTTTACAGGAATACCAAAAGCTGCACAAGAGAATTCGCGGCCTGGCCAAAAAGTAATTTCACCCCATGAATTCCCTCCTCGCTTTCTTCACCGATAACCTGCCTTCACTCAAAGCCATCATCCTCGGCGGCCCGCCTGCATTGCTGTGGGCTTACGCCTGCCTCTACTTCGCCGGCTGGCTGAAGAAGCATCGAGGGCTGAAAACCGGTTACACCCGCAAAGTTTTTCACTTCCTGATCTTCACGCCCGCCGCAGGAGTTCATCTCGCCTGGGGTTTGCCGGGCGTATTTCTCTTCGGCGCGGCGGCTTCGCTGGTAATTTTCTACGCCCTGCTTCGCGGCGACGGTCATTTGCTCTACGAAGCCATGGCCCGGGAAAAGGATGCCCCTCATCGCACTTACTACATTCTGGCCCCCTATTTCGCGACATTGATCGGCGGGCTGGCCAGCAATTTCTGGTTTGGCAAGGCGGCGCTCATCGGCTATTTGGTCACCGGAGTGGGGGATACAATCGGCGAGCCGGTTGGGGTGCGCTTCGGAAAACACCTCTACCGGGTTCCTTCGTTGAGCGGGGTGAAATCGTTTCGCAGCCTGGAAGGCTCGGCGGCGGTGTTTCTGGCCTCACTGATCGTTACCATCGCCGGGGCGGCCCTCAGCCCCCACCTCAGCCTGGCCACGAACGCGTTTTGGGTAATTCCCCTGCTGGCGCT
>CAZFVV010000131.1:0-14598 GCA_964522165.1 uncultured Calditrichaceae bacterium | reverse complement strand
TTGATGAGGGGCTGCTGGGTAGATCGTGAGGTCGCACCAGCGGCCTACTCTACAACCCGTTCAAAACCGGTCTTGAGAGTGGAATTATGGGATATTTGAAAATAATTTGGGGGAGTTTTTTGTTGGCAGCGGCGGTTTCCGCGCAGCAGGCCACGCTCTATTTTTCTCCCGAATCGACCGTGGTGTCGCCGCCGGAGATTTTTACGGTGGAAATCCACGTCGCCGAGGTTGTGGATCTCCACGGGTACAGCATTTTTGTCAGCTTTCCCTCTTCATATATCGAATGCCTTTTTACCGAGCCGGGCGCCTTCCTGGGCGCGGGCACTTTTTATTTTCCGGTGATCTCGAACGCGACCGGCATCGTGCAGGTGGACCAGGCGATTTTAGGCAGCGGCAGCGTGAGCGGGACGGGAATTTTGTTCACCCTCACCTTCCGCGCTAACGCAAACGGCGCCGGGGCGCTGCTGTTCGAGCAGTATGATTTGCGGAACGTGCAGAATAATTCCATACCCGTAACCGCGCTCGGCGGGGCGGTGCAGGTCGGCGTGACCGGCCTGGGCGGGGAATTTTCCGGCGAAAACCGGCCCGCAGAAGCGCAGCTTTCCGTCTATCCCAACCCCTTTAATTCGGTTGCTTTCATCGAATATTCCCTTTCCCGGGGCCAGCCGGTGGCCATTTCCATATTCGATATCCGGGGGAGCAGGGTTCACACCCTTTTTGAAGGCTACCGGGCGGCGGGAAGGTATCGAACGAGCTGGAACGCGACCGGCCGGCGCGGGGCGCAACTGCCCGGCGGCCTTTATTTATTGAAACTTCATACCAACCAGATCACCGTGGGGCGGAAATTAATGCTCATCCGGTAAACTTCGTTTCACAGGAGGAAATATGCGCAAATCTCTACCGAAATGGATTCTCGGCTTCATTCTGCTAAGCCTCGCTTCGCTCTCTTCCCAGACCGTGGTCAAAATCGTTCCCGCGCAAACCGGGCCGGTTACGGTGGGGCAGAATATTGATTTGCAGGTGCGGATACAAAACTATACCAACCTTCACGGCTATAGCGTCGTGCTGCTGTTCAATAAGGCGGCGGTGAATTTGAGGTCTCCCGGGGCTTCGCAGGGAACCATATTCTCGGGGTTTCAAACTTTTTTTGGCGCACCCTCTTTCGCTGATTCTTTAAAAGTAGATGCTGCAATTTTAGGAGTCGGCGGCGTAAGCGGAGCCGACGGACTTGCCTTTACGGCGTATTTTCAAACCGTAGGGACAGGAGGCACGGACGTTCGATTTATATTGTCAAAACTCCGGGGCGTTTCTAATAATGAGCTTCCCCACTCCCGGGAAGACGCGGTAATAACCGTCAATATTCCCCTGCCGGACAACAGCTTTACGGAAGCCTTTAAGTCCACGGACTTTCCCGGGGAGGTCGCTTACGGCAATACCAAGGCAAAACTGGATTTCAATTACACCTCCGGCGGGGGAACCGTCACCATCATGCACTACGAAACCCAGCCGCCGGGCGGGAACTCCGCGCCCTTCAACGCCAATCCCCTGGTAACCAGCCCGGTGGTAGGGCCGCGCTACTGGGAGGTCACCTCCTCGATTTCCCAGGTGGGCGGAACCAATTTCTCAGCCAATTTGACCTTCAGCTACGCCGGGCTGCCGGGAATCAGCGACCCCAGCAAATTGGGCATCGGGCGGCGCAGCCTGGGAGCGGGGGCCGGCGGAACCTGGGACATTTTTAACTATACCGAGGTGAGCATCAACCAGGGCAGCCAGGAAATTACCTTGCAAGGCCCCCTGGGCTCGGGATTATATACTGCCGGCCAATACACCATTTTATCGGATTTGTCGGATAATTCCCTCCCGGTAACCCTCACTTCCTTTACTGCCCGGGTCACCGCGGATAACTTCGTGGAGCTGAACTGGACGACCGAGTCCGAGATCAACAACCTCGGTTTTTACGTGGAGCGGCGGGCGGAGGGCGGCGAATTTACTCCCCTGCCCGGCGGATTTGTTCCCGGGCAGGGCAATTCCAACCAGTCCCACGATTACAGCTATGAAGATAGAACCGTTACCCCGGGAAACTGGTATTACCGCCTCAAACAGGTGGATTTCAACGGGGATTTTGAGTACAGCGAGGAAGTTTTCGCGAAGGTAGAGCAGGGAACGGTGATTTCCGGCTTCGAGCTGCGCCAGAACTATCCCAACCCCTTCAACCCCCGCACCGCCATACAATTCGCGATACCCGCCGGTCATACCGGCGAAATCCGCTTGCAGGTGTTCGACGTGGGCGGGAAGCCGGTAAAAACGCTGGCGAAGGGGGCCTGGTCCCCGGGAACGCACACCGTGGAGTGGAACGGAACCAATGAGGCCGGCCAGGCGGCGGCCAGCGGCGTATATTACTATGTATTGAAAAGCGGATCACTCAGTTTAAGCAAAAAAATGGTCTTTTTGCGCTGACGGCGCGAAAAATTTGATACCAACGCACCCCCAACAAAAAAAGCTCGCTATTGCAGGCGAGCTTTTTTTGTAATCGTGGGGTTCTGATTGTCAGGGATTCTGTTGGTCACAGAGATTCTTATGCAACGTTGTGCTGAAACATGTATGAACTTACTTTTTTTGAAAACCCAACCCCGGATGGCCGGGGTTACACATCATAGCCCAGGGTAAGCGCCATCGGCGCGCTACCCTGGGCTATAAAATATCCATATCCAATCAACCCTGCAAGGGTTGCACAATTCTCCATTGTTTTGTTGCACCCCTTCAGGGTGCGGTTCGGTGGTATAATTTAAGCCCAGGGTAGCGCGACTTCGTCGCTAACCCTGGGCTATGGAATTAAGCCCTTTCAGGGCAAAACAGGGATGACGATGCCATGGGCTGAATCGTAAGATTTTTTTGCCTACCGACCGTGAATCGTCGTCTATGGGAGGTGCAAAACTGAAGTTTTGCACTCCGGCGTCGCTCAATAAATCACTTCCGCCCAGCGTTTCCCGGCAACCAGCTCCGCTTTGCGCAGCTCCCACTTTTCTTTGGAGCCGGCCATTTTAGCGAAGGCTTTATCCAGCATGTCGCGCACTTTTTCCAGCCCGGCCACATAGACGTGGGTTTTGGGGTCCAGCACCATGTTCCAGACCTCTTCGGCGCGTTCTTCTAAGGCGTAGTCTAAGGCGATGGGATCGTCCCAGTGCGGGCGCGGGCTGACCGCCTCGAAGGCTTTGAAGGTCTCTTCATCGTAGTAATTGGCCAGGTCGTTGTTTTTATCGTTCATGTAGAGCATTTCCAACCCGCTGCGCGCCCCGTAGAACAGGCGCACCTTGCCCTTCCAGCCGCCTATGGTTTTGTAGATGTGTTTGATAAACGCCCGGAACGGCGCGATGCCGGTTCCCATGCCGATCATCAAAATATCGGCGTTTTTATCTTCCGGGGCTTTGAAGGCGATGCCGTAGGGGCCGGTCAAAGTGGCCTTGTCGCCGGTGTTCAAGTCGCAGAGATAGTTGGAAGCGACCCCGTCGTATCTCTCCCCGCTGAAATCGTCAATATAGGAAACGCGCTTCACGCAGAGATTGATCAGCGGTTTGCCGCTTTTACCGGCCTGGGGAATATCGGCCACGGTGTAGAGCCGGAAATGGTATTTATTGCCGAAAGCGTGCGGCCCCGGCACCAGCACTCCCACGCTCTGCCCGGCTTCGAAGTGCAGGTCTTTCTTGTTGATCTCTAAGATGATGTCGCGCACCTCTTCCGCGGAAGTCTCCGGGGTAATGCGGCTGGTTTTTTTCACCGTGCCGGTGAATTGATTGGAAACGTCATAATCTTGCAAACGGGCCATGTTTATTCCTCCGTATTGTTTTTTGTGTTCAAGTATTATGGTGTTCAAGTGTTTTGGTGTTTATGTGTTATGGTGTTATGGTAAAACAGGTTCTTTACTAAAACACTATAACACCCGAACACCGCTTTTACCCTCCCAACCCCGCAAATCCCATAAACGTCAACGAAAGTATCCCCGCCACCATAATCGCCAGCGCGGTGCCTTTGACGGCATCGGGAATTTCCGCCAGGTCTAATTTTTCCCGGATACCGGCAATTAACACCAGCGCGATAGTAAAACCCACCCCGGCGCCCAGTGCATATACTAAGCATTCAACAAAAGAATAGCCTTTGGCGGTTTGAAAAAGCGCCAGCGCCAGGATCGCGCAATTGGTGGTAATCAGGGGCAGGAAAATCCCCAGCGCCCGGAACAGCGCCGGGCTGAATTTCTTGATGAACATCTCCACCAACTGCACCGCCGAGGCGATCACCACGATGAAAGAGATCAACTCTAAGTAGGGGGCGTGGAGCATGAGCAGCAAAGAGTGAATCCCGTAAGCGCAGGTGGAGCTTACCAACATCACGAAAATCACCGCAAAGCCCATGCGGGTGGCGGTGGCCAGGCTGCCGGAAACGCCCAAAAAGGGGCAGATTCCTAAGAAATACGCCAGCACAAAATTATTGATCAGCGAAGCGTTGATAAATATGAAGCTTAGATTATCGAAATCCATTTGCGACTCCTTTTTCTCTTTCGGACAGGATTAACAGGATTGACGGGATTGTTTTAAAGATTCTCGATGCTCGATTATTTTTATCCAATATGCCGAATAAGGGGGGAACCAGTATCCAATATCGAGTATCCAGCATCATTTCAATCATCCCGTTTATCCTGTACATCCTGTCAAAAAAATAATCGTTATCCTTTCTTTTCCTTCCGTTTCCGCAGGTAGTTGAATAGCAGCAGCCAGGCGCCTAAGGTAAAGAATCCCCCGCCGGGGAGAATCATAATGATCCAGGGCTGGTAATGGGCGGAAAGGATGTGATAGCCTAAGAAAGTGCCGTTGCCCATAATTTCCCGCACCCCGCCCAAACAGAGCAGGGCAAAGGTAAACCCGGCCCCCATGCCCAGGGCGTCCAACAGGGAATTCCCTACCGAATTTTTGGAGGCAAACGCCTCCGCCCGCCCCAGGATGATGCAGTTCACCACGATCAAAGCGATAAACGCGCCTAAGCTTTTATAAACATCTAAGCTGACCGCCTGGATCACGTAATCCGCTACCGTTACAAAAGAAGCGATGATCAGGATGTAGGTGGCGATGCGCACCTGTTTGGGAATAACGTTGCGCAGGGAGGATACCAGTAGGTTGGACATGATCAACACAAAACTGGTCGCCAGCCCCATGGTAATCGCATTGATAACGGAGTTGGTGACCGCCAGGGTGGGGCACATACCCAATACCTGCACGAAAACCGGGTTTTCTTTCCATAATCCCTTGATGAACTCGTTGGTGTCGAGGGTTTTGGTAGTAGCGTTGGGGTGATTGCTCATGCGTGTATCCTTAGGTTTTTTCAAGAACCAAGCCCCAAGAACCAGGAGCCAAGAGTCAAATTCCAGGAACCAAACTACAGATTCCATAGCCCAATTAAACTTTGGTTCTTGCTTCTTGGCTCTTGGTTCTTGGGACTTGGTTCTTCATCTATTGGCCTGTCTCAAAAGTCGCCAGGTTTTTGGTTAACAGCGGAATCATTTCCGCGGTGCTTTTTTGCATGATGTTGGCGACGGCCCGGGAAGAAATGGTCGCCCCGGTGATGCCCTCGATCTGCCAGGGATTTTGCTTGCCGCCGCTTTTGACGAATTCAATGGCATGTTGAAGGCCGCTGCCATCGGGAGTCAGGGGCGTCTCCAGGTTATCGAAATTGGCCAGGAAATGGGGATCTTTTTCGACCTTATCGCCTAAGCCGGGGGTATCTTTGCTTTCTAATACCTGGTAGCCGATCACCGCCTGCTTTTCCGGGGAGTAACCGTAGATCAGGCGAATGACGTCCTGGAAGCCCTGCCCCTGCGCTTCTACCGCGATCCCAATCAGGCGATTATTTTCATCATACCCGGCGTACACCAGGCGCTGTCCGCGCGCCTCTCCCTGGAAAGGTTCGAAACTTCCCTCCGGGTTCATTTTGAAGGTGACCCGGCGGGCCGTTCCCGGCAGCACCTGGAACACCGCTTTTTCCAGCGCCTCCGCCTTGTTGTGGTTGATGCGCGGCTGGGTTCCCTGGAAGGCCACCACAATCAGCAGGGCGCACACAATTCCCACCCCGCCCATGGAGCGCAGCATGTGCCAGGGATTCGGCGGGGCGGTGAGTTTTTTTAAATCAATCTGATTCATGGAAATCGTCTCGTAATTTTTATATTCAAAATTTTGCTGGTGAAGCGTGATGCGTGATGCGTGATACGTGATGTTTTAAAATCGCGCATCACTCATCACGTTTTACGTTTCACGCATCACGTCCCATACACCCGCGGCTGCACCAGCCGGTCGATGTGCGGGGAGACGGCGTTGCCGATCAGAATAGCGTACATCACCCCTTCCGGCAGGCCACCCCACAGCCGGATCACCACCACTAAACTGCCGATAAGAGCGCCGTAGATCATTACTCCGCGGTTGGTCATGGGAGAGGCGACCATGTCAGTAGCCATGAATACCGCCCCTAACATCAACCCGCCGGAAAAGAGCATGAAGATGGAATCGGGATAAATTTCCGGTTTCCACCAGTGGAAAATTTCGCTGAGCACGATCACGGTCAAGAAAATGGAAACCGGTATCCGCCAGTTCATCATTTTGCGCCAGGCTAAATACGCGCCGCCCAACAGGATCAACACCGCGCAGGTCTCCCCGGTGGAACCGAGGGTAAGGCCCATCACCAGCTTATAGGCGGCGGTAGGTTCGTGGTCGAATTTCATCAGCGCCAGGGGAGTGGCGCTGGTGGCCGCCTTGTACACCGGGGCCATGAACGGTAACGTCAGTGTGGAGTCGGGCAAGTTGTAAAAACGGTCGGTGGTGAACGCGGGATGCCAGGTGGTAATCGCTACCGGGAAGGCCGCCTGCATTACCGCCCGCCCTACCAGCGCGGGATTGAAGGGATTATAACCCAGCCCGCCAAACATAAATTTCCCCATCGCAATAGCGATTACCCCGCCGCAGAACACCATCCACAGCGGCAGCCCCGGCGGCAGGGTAAGGCCGTAGAGCAGCCCGGTAATCGCCGCCGACCAGTCGCCGATAGTGGATTCTTTTTTGGTCAGGCGGCAGAGCACGTGTTCAGTCAGCACCGTAGAAATGGTGGCCACCGAAATCACCAGCGCTGCGGCCAGCCCGAAGGCATACACCGCAAACGCTGCTACCGGCAGCAACGCCACCACCACGTTCCGCATGATCACATCCGTGCTCATCCCGCTAAGGATGTGCGGAGAAGTGCGGATTTCCAATGTCTTTTGAGTTAGATTCATATATTTGTCCCTTTTTGCCACAGAGAACACAGAGGTCACAGAGGAAGATTTTAGAGTAGTTGAGGTTCCATATCCCTGTTTATGGAATACAATTTTTTACAAAATGGGTTTATTGAACAAATTCTTCCATATCTCTGTGTTCTCTGTGCTCTCTGTGGCAAAATCTATTTCTTTAGCCACAGAGAGCACAGAGGTCACAGAGAGATTCTTTTTATGCCATCCACTAATTTTCTCTCTCCAAAGTTAATGATCAGGGCGGTTTTTAAACCAGTGGCTTTCAGATACGAAAGCACCTGGGCCATGACGATTTTGGGTAATTTTTGAACCGATTTCAACTCAATCATTACTTTCCCTTCCACCAGAAGATCTAACCGTTGTCCTTTGATCACATGGTCTTTGTAGAGAACATCTACTTCTACCTGGCGTTCGAATTGAATCCCGCGCAGGGAAAATTCATGGCATAGAGCTTCTTCATAAATAGATTCCAAAAGTCCCGGCCCCAATATCCTATGCACCTCTATCGCCGCGCCGATAATTTTTTCCGTTATCTCTTTATTCATTTTTGTTCTCTGTGATCTCTGTGGCAAAAATTACGAAGCCGCCTTCTTCTCCCGCAAAATCCCCTTCGCCACCCGGAAATATTGCACCAGGGGAATGTGCGAGGGGCAGACGTAGGAGCAGGCTCCGCACTCGAAGCAGTCGAATAGTTTATATTGCTCCGCCATATCCTCGTAGCGTTCATTTTTCGCCAGCAGCCCCATCTGCGAGGGGTTGAGGAACATCGGGCAGGCGTCCACGCAGTAGGCGCAGTGGATGCAGGGGTAGATTTTATGCGGTTTGCTATTGGTCTCCGCCTCGGTGAACACCACCAGCCCGGAAGTGCCCTTGGTGAAGGGAAAATCTAAGTTGGAGACCGCCTGCCCCATCATCGGGCCGCCTAAGAACACCAGGCTGATATTCTCCTTCGCCCCGGCCTGCTCCAGCACGTAGCGCACCGGGGTGCCGATGGGAATCCAGTAGTTGCCTTTTTTAGTAATGCCCGGCCCGGTAATGGTGATCACCCGCTCCATGATCCCGCGCCCGTGCGGCAGCAGCCGCCCGATCTCCGCCGTGGTGGCGACGTTGACCACCACAGTGTGCACATCCACCGGCAGGCCGCCGGAGGGCACTTCCCGGTCCAGCAGCGCCTTGATGAGCATTTTCTCAGCGCCCTGGGGATATTTCACCTTGAATACTTCCACGGTGACCGGCATCCCCGGCGGAATCGCGGCGCTCAGTTCCTGCGCGGCGTCTAACTTGTTGGCCTCGATGCCGATAATCGTGCGCTTTGCCCCGGTCACTTTCATCAGGTAGCGGATGCCCATGAAAATATCGTCTTTTTGTTCCAGCATCACCCGGTGGTCGGTGGTGAGGTATGGCTCGCACTCCACCCCGTTGATGATCAGGGTATCCACAGATTTCCCTTCCGGGATTTTCAGCTTCACGTGGGTGGGGAAAGCCGCCCCGCCCAATCCCACGATGCCGGCGTCCTGGATCGCCTTGACGATCTCATCGGGCGTCGCGGTATCCGGGTCGATAGGAGCGCCTTCTAACACTTCCTGGGAAGAAGCTGGGAAGGGCTGCAAATAGATGCTGGGGGTCATTCGCCCCACCGGGTTGGGCGCCAGGGCAATGCGCTTGATGATTCCCGAGGCCGGCGCGTGCAGCGCCACGGAGACAAAGCCGTCCGCTTCGGCGATTTTCTGCCCCCGCGCCACTTCCTGCCCCTCCCGCACCATCGCTTTGGAGGGTTTGCCGGTGTGCTGGCTGAGGGGCAGAATCATCACCGGGGCAAAGGGAAAGCGGCGAATCTTCAGATGATGGGTTTCTTCCTTCGCCTCCGGCGGGTGCACGCCGTGGGGGAAGGTTTTTTTGGCTGTGAGGGTGGTTTCCATATTTTCTAAAGTGTTCATGTGTTCGGGTAAAACCGGCGCATTAAAAATGTGAGTTAAGAGTTGGAGCTAAAAGGGCTGTTGCATTCTATTACCGCAACGCGGTTATATATCAAAGCCCAGGGTTTGACATCGTCAAACCCTGGGAGAACAAAAATAAAACCAGGCCAGGAAAACCCTGCAAGAGTTTTACAAATCATCTGAAGATCAATCCCAAACATATTTCTCATCAATTTCAACCCCATATTTTCGGCAGATTCGCCGGAATTCATCCTGGAACGATTCCTGGCGATGATGTTCTTCCTGCTCGATGATATATTTTTCTACCGCCTTTACATGAGAAGGGCTGAGCGAGAACGCTCCATATCCATTTTGCCAGGAAAATCTCTTGAATTGCGCATCGAGGCTCTTGATCCACTTGGAAGATTCCCGTTTGAGTTCTCTCAAAAAATCAGCTACCGAAATATTCCTGGAATGCCGCGTAAGCAGATGCACATGATCCTCAATACCGCCAATCCGAAGCGCGGGACATTCCAAATTTTGGCAAATACCGGCAAGATAGGCATAGATATGCTCCCGGGTCTTTTTCTCTTTCAGAAATGGTTGGCGGTGTTTGGTTGAGAAAATGATGTGTAGATAAATCTGACCCAATGATTGCGGCATAACATGACTCACGTTTTGTAAAACCCTTCCAGGGTTTTCATCGGTTTGGTTTCCTCATTTTCCCAGGGTTCGTCTGCGCCGAACCCTGGGCTTTGAAGTATAACGCCTTCGGCGTAATTAGAATACAACACCCCTGCTCTTTGAAGGGGGTTGGGGGATGAGTTCATATTTTCATCTCCGGTTTAAATCTATCCTTTCCATAGAGACTGCGCTTTGCTTAGATTTTCTGCTAACTCTCTTACCTGGGGATGTTCATCCGTTTTGATAGATTGTATCAACTCGCCAGGAAAAGCGCCGCTGGAATCAATGTTCCCGCTGCCGGGATTTTTTTGCAATTCGCTCATGGGTTTTTTATAAATCTTTCATTCACTCGCTAAAGTCGCGGAGATGTAATCCAAAAATTCCCCTCCTTTTCAAGGAGGGGCGACCCGGTGAGATACGTAGTTATCTCACCGGGTCGGGGTGGTCAAGTGGTGCGCAAGGGCGCAACCACCCCTGATTTGCTTGCTGGACGCTTCGCAAATCTATCCCCTCCTTACTAAGGTGGGGAATTTTTGAGATCAACGCAATTCTACAAATATAAGCACTTTTCAGTCGTGTGTCATGCTTCGACTCCGCTCAGCATGACAGCAGAAGCCACCCTGAGCGGCGTCGAAGGGTGAATAGGGCGAGCAGCGATCAATTTTCGCCGCAAGACACCAGCGCACTATAACACCATAACACCTGAACACCTTCCCACTAATTAAACTTCCCCCCGCGCTTAATCCATTTGTCGATGTCTTTCTGCGAGCGGTCTGCCGGCAGCCCGGGGTGGATCACCTGGGCAGTGCATTTTTCCGCCGCTTTCACCAGGTCGCTGTAGGGACCGGCGCCGGGATTTTTGATGTAAGCCTTCTTGTTATCGTTATAAACGAACATCTTGTTATTGATCTTGATGCACTCGTCGCAGGCGGTGCACTTCTCGGTATCCAGCCAGGGAGCGAGGTACTCGCCGTCGCCTTTGGGAGCAGGGGCTGCACCGGGGGCGGGAGCAGTGGCAGCAGCAGTTGCGCCGGAAACTAAGGCGCTGAGGCCGCCGCCGTTGCCGCCTACTAAACGCAGCAACCCGGTAGTCAGATTCTGCATCATCTCCGTGCGGACGCGGTTCTCGATCTCTTCCACCGGGGTTTCCTTGCGATCCAACCCGGCCAGGGCGCGCAGCATGATCCAGAAATTGCGCCGGTCTTCCGCGGATTGCACGATGGTCTTGGAAACCAGCACCCGGCTCAACTGTTTCTTCCGGTCCACCGCCCAGATGTAAGGAAACTTGCCCTCGCGGTCTTCCGCGCTCATTTCCACGAATTCATGGAAGGGAACCATATCCTCGTTCCAGGTGTCCTGCGGTGCTTTGCGGAAATGCTTGCGGAAACGCGCCTCGCTGACCGCGAAATCCGCAAAGGTCAGGGGCAGCTCCATGCTCATTTCCCGCCCGCCTTCCATATACTTAAGGGTGTAGGTGGGCCAGTCTTTGTCGACGTCCGGGTTGCCCTCGAGGTCGAAGCATTCCGCGGGAGTTTTGCCCTTGTCGGGATTGTAGCGGAATAGCGGGTAAGCGCGGGATTCCACCGCCAATTTGGATTGCTGGAAGGACAGATCGTCGCCGATGCCGTGCTCCGGCTGGCAGGGGGTGTAGAGGTTGAACAACGCCGGCCGCCGCGCCATCAAACCCTGGATAAATCCTTCGATCAAATGGCTGGAATTGGCCTGGGTAGCCTGCATCACGTAAGTATTGCGGTGCGCCATGCCTACCAGGGCAATCTCCTTGCGCGGCTCTTCCTTGCCCTGGAAAGCCTTGCCGTACTGCGCCATATCGGAAATCTGCCCGATGAACCCGGAGGTGCAGGCCTGCCCGCCGGTGTTGGAATACACCTGGGTATCCACCACCACGATCTTGATCGGTTTCCCGGAGATCATGGCCCGGGAGAGGTTCTGGAAGCCGATGTCGTACATCGCCCCGTCGCCGCCTAACGCCACCACCGGGGGACAGAGATGCCATTCATCATCGGAGAACTGCCGCCAGTTGAAGTAGGTGAAAAATTCATCGTGCTCTTCCGCTTTGAATTTGCCTTCCAATTCCAGTTCCGCCATGCGGATAGCCTTGAATCCATCGGCCATCTTGGCCATGTGGCCTTCAAAAACGCCCATCGCCATAGAAGCGGGGTCCTGGAACAAATGGTTGGCCCAGGGGAAAGGATAGGGGTTGTAAGGATAAGTGCTGCCCCATACCGAGGTGCAGCCGGTGGCGTTGAGCATCCCCATGGGGGCGCGGCCTTTGCCGGTCAGCCCTTCGGTGTATTTCCATTTCAGGTTTTTCAGTTTGGCGACCAATTGGGTCACCCGTTTCAGCCAGTCCTCGTCAATGGGCTGGGTTCCGCGCATCTTTTCCATCTTCCCGGCGATGGCGGCCAGGGTCAGGTCGGAATCGTGCAGCTCGCTGACGATCTTGCCCATCGCTTCTGCGTCGCCCACGTCCATGCTTTTCACTAACTTGAACTGGATGTGCTTTTCCATCTTCTGGATCAGTTCATCTAAATAAGCGACGTGTTTGGCGATGCGCGGCTGCATCAGCGCCTCCACCGTGGCGGTGAAGAGGTGAATCACGGTCTTTTCGCCGCAGCCTAAGCAGGCCCCGTCGCCGCTGGCAAAGGAGAGGTAGTTGGTTTTATCCAACAGCAGGGTTCCCAGTGCGCCGATGCCTTCTTCCAAATTGTCGATGCGAATGTATTTTTGCGGGGTGTTGGGCAAATCCAGCCAGTATTCCCATTCCTCGCGCAGCTTCTGAGTGGAGCCGGGGGTCTGGGTAACCGGCTTCAGGGCCAGGTCGTCGCAGACCTGCACGCACTCCATGCAGCCCTTGCAAGTGTAGGGATTCACGGTGATGCTGAACAGCCCGCCGCTGTTTTTGGCTTTGCTTTCCGGCAGAAAATAGTAAGGGCGGCTGAGGCCGAACTGGAAATCGCCCAACGCTTCTTCGAACAGTTGAAATTCCTTTTGAAGCTGCTTCTTGGCTTCTCCTTCCAGATTCATGGCCTCGATGGTTTCCTTGATGGCCGGTTTGAAGAATTTGGAGGCGGGGTCTTTCTCGGTCGCCCCGTTGAACATCGCCCGCAGCTTGCCTTCCATCACCCGCACCGCTTTGGGCAGGTGGTTGAGGGTGTGCCCGGCTTTTTGGAGGCGCTTCACCACGGTATCTAACACCGCGGAAACGTCGCTCACCAGCCCGGGAATGGCGGTGTCCGGGCAGACCGTATAGCAGTCGCCGCAGGCGGTGCAGTTTTCCGGAATCCATACCGGGTGCTCGAAGCGGATGCCGGTCATGTCGCGGAACACCCCGGTGACCATGGGGATCAGGCTGAGGCCGATGAAGGGGTCGGTAATATTATCGTTGCCCATGCCGCGGGCGTAGAAATTGCCGGTTTGTTCCCAGAAGCGGTGAATATCCGTGGCGGGAGCCTTGCTCTGCGGCTGCGCTTTCAGCATGATGGGCAAATCCGGTTCGCTCTGCACCGCTTTGAGCTTGCCGTTGGTTTTCACCAGTTCTTTCGCGGTGATCTCTTTCACCTGGTCGTAGCCGCGCCGCACCACCCGCAGGTTATCTTCCACCACCCGGGCACCCTTGGTTCCGAACTTGTATTGCAACTGGTCGCGGATGGCTTTGAAGAGTTTTTCTTCATCCAGTCCCGCCTTCTCCATCACCGGGGAGGCGGCGAAGAACGCGCCCTGGAAGGCGATCCCCTGCATGCGGAATTGCAGTTCCGGGTCGCTGGCTTCTTCCCGGGCGATCTTGAAGGCGTCGAGGTAGAACACCCGGATCTCGTTATCGATAATGATTTTCTGATACTGCAGGGGAATGTCGCTCCACACTTTATCGGGCGACTCGTGCTCGCTCTGGATGATCAGCACCCCGCCTTTTTTCAGCCCGGCCACGGCGTTGGTATGGTTGAACACGTTGGGGTCCGGGGAGAGCACCACGTCCACATAATAATATTCGCAGTTGATGCGGATCGGCTCCGGCGCGGCGGAGAGGTAGAAAGTGGTGGGCTGGCCTTTCTTTTCCGAGCCGTACTTGGGATTGGCTTTGATGTGATAACCGAGCAGGTCGAAGAGGGTCATCGCCAAATTTTTCCCGGTGGTGATAGCGCCCCAGCCGCCCACGGAGTGGAAACGCACCGTGATGCTGCCCTTGGGCATCAAATTGGGATTTTCGCTGCCGTGAACCGCTAATTCTTTCACTTTCGGGTAAGATTCTTCGATGGTCTGCTGGTAGATTTCCTGCTTGGGCGTGAAAGGAGTTTCCCGGATGAAATCAATGGAAAGGTAGAACAACTTTTTGTGCTTGCCGTCCGGGAGCATATTTTCGATTGCGCCGATCAGCCCTTCCGGCTGCAAGTCGCGGCTGCCCATCCCGAAGGAGCCGGAGTAGAGTGTGGGGGCGTCGGCAGCGGATTTGTAAACCTCGTATTCCGGGTGCGGCAGGGTTTTGCTTTTCGACTGCCCGTTTTCTAAGCATTTACTGATGGAAGCGCGGATTTCCCGCATCAACGGCAGGTCCACCGCTAAGGGCTGGTCGAGGCGTTCTAACACCGCCACGCCTTTTTTGCCCTTCAGGATGCGCCCGACCAGGTCGCCGGGGAAGGGGCGGAACATGATCATATTCAC
>CAZFVV010000130.1:0-14616 GCA_964522165.1 uncultured Calditrichaceae bacterium | reverse complement strand
GAAGTTGAACTTCGGCACGAGGATCGACGGACTTTCTCTGCCGGGGAGTATTAGTGCCATTGGGCTAAAGCCCATTTAAATGCAGGGCTTTTTTTGTCCACGAGATAAATCTCGTGGCTATTCATCTTGATAAAACAGCTTAACCCTTTAGAACTGAACAGCCTGGGGGGTAAACAGGGCAAGCTTTTCCCTTTTTACTTTTCCCTTCCCACTTGCCACCCCGCATTCCCGGGGCAGGCTTTCTCACTTGCAACTCCTCACTTCTTCACCAGAATAATCACCTTTTTCAAGCCGGCATGCACCTGGCGCTCCGCGTTCAATCCTTCCAGCAGGCAAATGTAGGCGCCGATCCGCGCGATTCTCCCCTGTTCATCCTTCCCGTCCCACAC
The DNA here is from genome assembly GCA_964522165.1 of uncultured Calditrichaceae bacterium. Classification (GTDB taxonomy): domain Bacteria; phylum Calditrichota; class Calditrichia; order RBG-13-44-9; family J075; genus JABWBP01. The sequence continues at coordinate 14,227 of CAZFVV010000130.1, read as the reverse complement.
AAACTGCCCCCGGCTGCCCGCCGGTTCTCCATCGGCCAGGCGGCGGATCATGCGCCCCCGGGTATCGAACATGCGCAGGTTGATAAACGCGGTTTCCACGGGAAGTTGAACGTAGATCGCTGCGAAATCATCCACCCCGTCGCCGTCCGGGGAAAAGGGATTGGGGGTAATCTGCAATTGTCCCTGCGCCGGGAGCGCGGTAATCAGCAGGGAATTCTCTTTTCCCGGGGTGCTGCCGCCCGGCGCCGCCGACGCAGCCCAGTTCGGTTTGATTTGCCCGTTAAAAGCGGGATTGAGTTTTTCCAGGGAAGTTCCCGGCTCCACCTCCCGCCCGTACCAATCCTCCGCATAATTGACCCGGTCGTAGGTGATAAAGGTTGGCCCCAGCAAGCGCAGGTCGTCGAAATCGTTGTTGAGGGTGGGGAAGCGGGAGTTTACCCGCAATTGTTCCGGGGCCAGCGGGTATTGCCCGGCGATGGCGGAATCTCCCCCCAGCACGATAAATCCCCCCGGCTCCAGGAAATCATCCCCGGCGCTGACGGAGACGGTATCCCGGGCGTCGGCGAAAAAGAGATAGCGCAGGTTGATCGCTTCGCCGCCGTTGTTGTATAACTCCACCCACTCCGCCAGGCCGGTTGCCGGCTCGAACATAATTTCGTTGATCACCAGACCCACCCCGGCGGGATTATCCACCAGGGCGCTCCTGACCATGACGTTGTTGCCGGAGTCTTCATCGGCGTTGACCCACACCGCCACGCCGAAAGGGACCTCTCCGAAAGGGATGTTGCGGAATTCTTCCGCGATTTCCAGGGAATCATCCGGCTGCAGGAAGGCGGAATACAGGGTAACGGTTTGAATTTCATCCTCATCCGGCCATTGGTTATGGTTCCAATCATAGAACGTTTCCCAGCGGAAGTCTCCGATAACAACCCGCCCCAGGTTTTTGATCACCATTTCGAAGGGGGCGTTTCCGCCGGCCGCCAGGGCGGTGCTAAGCAGCTCGAAGCGGGTTATCGCCAGGTCAAAGACCGGGCGGGTGAGGGAATTTCGCGCTCCCGGGGTGCCGTGCAGGCGGCGGCTGTCGCCCCAGTTGGCGGGGGAGTTATCTTCGTTCAGCTCGATCTTCTCGTCGCTGTAGCCGGGGGTATTCCCGGTGGAATATAAGTAGCGCTGCACCGTATCCTGCGCGGCGTTGATTAACATAACCACCTCGGCGGTGCTGTTGGACAATCCCCCGCTGCCCAGGGTCGTACCCTCGATGGTAAGGATCAACGCTTCGGGCGGGATGAGGGCGTTGTAGGTGGAGGAAGAGTCGAGAAAATAATCCAGATCCAGGATGACCGCGTATTGCTGCGCTTGCAGCACCAGGCCGCTGCCGGCCACTTCCGCCAGGTTGTCGAACCCGGCCCCGTCGCCGATCTGCCAGCCGGAGAGATCCACCGGCTCGCTGCCGGGGTTGTAGATTTCCACGAATTCATCGCTGGCCTCGGGACCGGCGGGATCGAACATCACTTCGGTGAGGATGACCTGGGCGGATGCGCCGCTAAATATGGTTAAACCGACGAGGATTGAAAGAACCTGCATGGAATGCTCCTCCTTCCGATTTGTAAAAACGCCGAGACGAGTCCGGTTTGTAGTACCTTACAAATCCTGGCCGTTCAGAACATCCGCGAGAACAAAATCCGTTTCGTTCAAACCCGTGATAGTTTTTGGGGAGTATATTCGCAGAAAAAAGATAACGATAATTCCGGAGAGTTCAAAGAGGGGTTTCAATTTTTCAGGCGCGGCGGATGCCCGGGAGGCCGGGGCGCATTGCTGCTGCCAATGTTTAATGCGAATTAAGAGTTGGAGCCATAGTATTGAATTCGGAAAGAACTCAGGGTTTAACATCCCCCCTGTCCCCCCTTCAAAGGGGGGAACTGCCAATTCGCCGTGAATTTCCCCCCTTTTTGACTAATCTTTACCCACATCCTTTCATTCGTCCCTACGGGACTCTCCTTTAACCCCTTTTCTCAGACCCCGCGATGAATCGCGGGGCTATTTTCATTTATCCCTGCGGGATATTTTCCCCCCGCGTCAAAGCTGTTTGTCTCGTAGAGACAACCGAAAATAGCCCCGATATTCATATCGGGGGATATTAAGCCATCCGTATTCGCTAAAGTCCCGTAGGGACGGCTGAAAAACACCCCTCTTCTTCCTGTTTCCCACAAAAAATGTGGGTAAAGATTAGCCTTTTTGAAGGGGGGACAGGGGGGATGTCATAAACCCAATTTTACGATAAATCCTTTACCGTGCTTCCAACCCTTAATTGGCATTAGTACTGATCATCAGGAAAGGTCTTTTGTTAGCGCAGCAGGAGCATCTTTCTTGACTGAACAAAATCCCGCACCCGCAAGCAATATACATAGACGCCGCTGACGACCGGGTTTCCGTTTTCATCCCGGCCATCCCATTGCACCCGGTAAAAACCGGCCGGCATGGAACCGCTCGCCAACGTTTTTACCCGCTGACCCAGGACATTGTAAACGGCCAGCTCCGCCTCGCCGGTTGCGGTTTGGCCGATCGAGGGTAGCCGATAGCTGATCGTTGTGAGGGAGTTAAAGGGGTTGGGGTAATTCTGGAACAGAAAAAAGGAATGTGGCGCGGGGTCTTGCCGGTCGTCAAAAACAGCGCCCGATCCTATATCCGCGGAATAGGCATATCCGGCATAAGCGCCTTCTCCCAACGCCGAATCCACATTCATGGCTGCTAAAACAATTTGGTTATACGACACGCCAAAACTATCGGCGTGAAACGCGCCCCTGTTCAGGGAATCCAGGGGGATGGCCGCGATCCCGCGCACTTCCGATGCCGGGGCATTCAACAGAATCGCGGAAAGCCGGAAAATCGAGCTGCTGTCTCCCGCGAAGGTGATGGTAACCGGCGAGGGGGCGGCGGCATGGAAGGAGATATACTCCGCCGCAAAGGAAGAGAGGGAACCGGTTTGCAAGCCGGTCGGGTAGGCAGTGTGGGTGCGAAGCAGGCGGCAGGGCGGGAAATTATAGTGATAGTAGGCGTACTTTCCGTTCTGGTATTGTTGGTCGTCTAAAAAATTTGCCAGAATCCAGTGTTCAAAGGTTTCTTCAAAAGTTTCCGCATATCCCAGGCTTGCCAATGCGTTCCGAACCCCCGGGATGCCGTTCGCCTGGTCCTGGATCAGGGCTTCGATAAAATCCGGCATCCCATAATGCTCGTACATAAAGGTGAGCCAGAGCTTTGCCAGGTTGTAATCGGAAAAATGCACCAGGGAAATATCCGGGTTCAGGGCAAAAAAGGCCTGGTAATCCATAACATCCGGTATGGTAAGGTCTTCGAGCAGGTAAACCGTGGCAAACATGGCAAACCCTTCGTCGATCCAGGCGTCTTCCCAGAATCGCAGCGGGTTTGCCGGCGGTTCCGGGGAGTGATCCTGCCCCCAGTGGAGCAGGTGGCCGAATTCATGGGCGAGGATGAACGGCGCGTTATTGTACCAAAATGCATCCGCGGAAAGATACACAAGCTCTCTTTCGGAACTATGCTTGCCCCACAGGCTGAACACCTGGGAATCCGCCATTTGCTGGGCGGGATCGAAATAGCCGCTCCATCCTTCCGGTTTTACAATGAGAATAAAAGTTCTGCGATCGTTGTCAAATTCATCGGGAATGGGGCCGTAAAGCGGGGGCAGATTGCGGGCAAAATTCATATCGAAGGTATCCGCCAATGCCGCGAGCTGCTGCGGAGGGGGCGCCTGGATTAGCGCGGTATCCAGGAAAACGTAGCAGCTATCCCCTACCCTGCTGCAAACTGCGGCGATCAGGCGTTGCGGAACCGGGGGGTTGGGTTGCCAGTCCACATAGGCGACCGACCAGAAATGCAGGGTATCCCCGGTTTGAATTTGCGCAGCGCTGTATGTTGAGATGATCAAACCGGAAAGGATGGTAAAGGCCAGCGTTCTCGATAATCGTTTCATAGTGCAATCCCCTGTTAAACCGACGGTTGGTTTACGAGGATTACCGGAAGAGAGTTATACCTCTGATCCCGGGCCCAGGTCAAATTGAACTTTCTAACGGGAGGCAGAGCCTCCCCATTTGCGTCACACAGCAGAGCTGTGTGACGAGAGAAAGTTCAGTATAAACAACTCGTCCCCCTGAGCGGGAATGCAAGCGAGGAGGCTCCGCCCCCGGTATTGGGTATTGTGCAATTTAACATGAGCCTTTGATCCTTCCGCTCACATAATCTTTGACAATGTCTGCGGCCCGCTACTCCTCATCGCCCGCATCATCTTCATAATGTTCTACCCGCCCTTTTTGCGCTTTATCGCCCAAAAGGGTGTCCCCGCTCCAGTTTTTCCACCAGTGCAGATTCAAGCGCACGCTGCCCAGGAAGGCTTTCATTTTGGCGTGCAGGGGAACGCTCTGGGCGTCCGGGGAGAACCAGCCCCTAAAATCTTCCTTGATTCCGGCGATGCCCACGAATTTCATCTTCCCGTCCAAGTAATAGCCTTCGACCTTTGCCCCCTTCGCTTTCACTTCCTCGGTTCTGCCGGTAAAATTGATGAAGGTGTCGCGGAGCCTGTTAAAGGCGAATACCGGCACGTCGCGGGGATTGTTTTTTTTCACTTCCGCCCGGGCATAGAAGAGCAGCGAGAGACCGTCCTGCACTTTTCCGCTGATAGTTGCGGTGGAATCCAGAAGCACTGCCACCGAGTCCGCGGAATATTGCTTCTCGATGCGGATTCTGATGATCCCGGCGTCGTAATCCGTATCGTAGCGAGTCATCAACTGGTGGTCTTTTTGTTTTTCGTAGGACCAGAAAATGTGGGAATAGACCTCCTCGTCGATGTAACTCTCATAGTAATCATCCATGTTGACGAAGGGAATGGCGGGGGTGGATTTCATGTGCAGCTTGCAGTGGTACACCGGGCGGCCGCGCAGGGTATCTTTTTCCAACACCCAGAAGTGCAGGCTCCCCACGGTTAGAAACGCGTAGCGCACTTTATAAAACAGTTCCTCGCCCACCTGCCATTGGAAGCGCGCCGGGTCGGGGTCGCCGGCCCGGAGCGCAGCAGGAGCGCAAATCCATAAACAGACAAGCAGAAGAACAGCAATCCCCGGTCTCATGTTCCTGTATCCTTGAATTCGTGACATTCCTTGTTTACAGGGCATAATTTACAGTTGGGGAGGCTTTAAAACAAGCTGCGCGATTTAAGGGAATTATGTAGTTTCAATTAAATCGAGAGCAAATATTATCTTCTCGTTGATAAGTTTCATATCCGTTTTATCGAGCATTCCGATAAATTTTATAAAGCGGCTTTTGGGAATAGTCTGGATGTTGTCGAGTTGGACAACAGAAGGCAGGGGTAAATTAGCTTTTTGATCGATGTCCACTTCCGTTGGATAACCCTTTTTCTGGGTAGTAATTTCTGCTACGGTAAGTTTATTGAGGTAGGGAATAACGTCTCCACGTGTAAGAATCAGCGCCGGGCGCTTGCCGGCCTTAGCGCCTAGATCAACCTGCCAAACTTCACCGCGTTTCATTGTTCTGACCAGTATTGGGATTCAAACCAGGCTTCGGCGCGGCCGGCATCATCCGGATACTTTTTCAGGGCAGCAATCCATTCCTCTCCAAAACGCTTTGAATAGTGACGCCTAAGCCAGGCTTGCAAAGCTTCTTCGACGATCCGGGAGAAATCGACGCCGAGAGGGTCGCTGAGTTTGTCTATTTCAGCAACAAGTTGATCGCTCAACGTGATCTTTATGTTTTTCATGTGGCAATTTTACACATGATAAGAGTGATATTCAAGCGAAATATTAGCAGCTCATTTTACCCAATACGCAATACGAATTACGTAGTCCCTATTGCGTATTGTACGGCATTTTTTCCGGGTATGAGAATTTCAGGTTTTCATATTTACCTGCCCAGGGCTTCGATGATCAATTTGGCTGCCTCGGCGCCGGAGTTTTGCTGCTGGCCGGTGATCAAATTGCCGTCGCGCACCGCAAACGGCGCGAAGGCATTTTTGACGATGAAGTTGGTATCGGCCATTTTGCGGGCCTCGGTTTCGATCCAGAAGGGCTGAATTCGCTTTCCCACAAAGCTGTCAGCATACTTTTCTTCGCTGTCGGCAAAGCCGGTCCAGGTTTTACCCTCCACCAGGAATTTCCCCCCGGGCAGTTTGGCATCCAGCAAAATGCAGGTAGAATGGCAAACCAGGGCGGCCGGTTTCCCGCTGAGATAAAAATCCACCACAAACTTTTCCAGTTCTTTATTGCCGCGGAAGGTGTACATGGGCGACTGGCCGCCGACCAGGAAAATGGCGTCGTAATCGCCCATATTAACCTCGCCTAACTTTTGGGTATTTTCGATCAACGCCAGGTGCCTGGGGGAATGCATAAATCCCAGGCTGATAAGATCATGGGCGGAATAGCCGCTGGCATCCAGGGGATTGCTGTAAGCGTCGAATTCCAATTTGCCGCCGTTGGGACTGGCAATCTCCACCTCGTAACCGGCGTTGGTAAATTCCCAATACGGGTGGGTAAGCTCCGCGGCCCAGCAGCCAATCGGCCAGCCGGTTTGTTGGGAAACCGCGGGATTGGCGGCAATCATCAGGATTTTCTTTGGGGATTGGCCGGAATCCTGCCCGTGCTGCGCCGGCAGGCTACCGGACAGTAAGCCGATGGTCGTGAACAGTATGGCAATGATTTTAGTTTTCATGATCAAATCTCCTTTGATTTGGTTAGTGGTTAATGGTGGGTGGTGAACCGTAACGGCGCAAGGTCGCTCTCTCGACCCTTCTACAGCTCACCACTCACCACTCCACCCCCCTGCCACTCATTCAGCCAAATTTTTCGCGGGGAATTTAACGATATGCTTGATTTTGTCAAGTATGCACTTTAAAGTAGGATACTATCTTTCAGGTAAGTAAAAGAGGAGAATCTGCGAATGCCGCAATTTGTTTTCCGGGAAAGAACTTATAACAACCCGGTGGAGTTAGCCCTGGACATCATCGGCGGAAAGTGGAAGATGCCGATTTTATGGAGACTGAACGGCAAAACCTGGCGCTACGGCGAGTTGAAAAAAGACCTGGGGCAGATTACCCATAAAATGTTGACCGAGCAGTTGCGGGAATTGGAGAATGACGGGTTGATCCATCGCGAAGTGCACCAGGTGATTCCGCCAAAAGTGGAATACTCGCTAACCGACAAGGGAAAAACCGCTATTCCGATCATCGAGCAACTCCGGCAATGGGGGGTGAAGTACCGGGATGATGAATTGTAGGGGTAGAAACTTCGATTTGGAGGGAGGCTAAGGCTAACTTCTGCCCGGCGGGATAAACTTCTGTTTTCACTTATCCCAGCAGCAAGCGCCCCTTGTTCAAAGGAGTGCATTACGGCAAGGAAAAAGGAGACGGTTGCCACTTTCTGGCAGGTATTAAACCAACAGCTTGCCGCAGGAATGATGCGAGCAACGGAGAAGGAGCTATCCTATGAGCACCATTCACATAAACTTGCAAGATGACTTAGCGGTTTTACTGCATGAGGCAAACCAACCCGTGGAGGATACGGTTCGGGAGTACCTCGTTTTAGAGCTTTACCGGCGGGGAACCATATCAAGCGGGAAGGCCGCCCAACTGCTTGATATGCCACGCTGGGAATTTGTCCGTTTCGCTTCCCGCCTGGGAATAGCCTTCTTTGATATGACAGAAGATGAGTGGCAAGCCGAACAGACCCGGGTGAAAGCACTATGAGATCAACTCCGGTTGTGTGCAATGCCAGCCCTCTGAAAAAGCCGATCAATCTCCTCCCCGACTTTCAAAACGCTTGAATCCCCCGCCAATATTTCCTAAATTTTCGCCCCGGTAAATGCAATAACGCCTAAAGTGCGCCCAAATTCAACCGAATCCAAATCTCAGCCACTTCAGGCATTTTAGTTCACTTTAGGCACTTTAGATCACTTTTGGCACTTTAGATCACTTTATTTCACTTTAGCCACGCAAAAGGAACTCACATGGGTTACCCGTATCGCAAGATCGAAGAAAAATGGCAGCAATTCTGGGAAGCGCATAAAACCTTTCGCACCCCTGAGAAAATCGATCCCGGCAAACCGAAATTCTACGTGTTAGATATGTACCCCTACCCCAGCGGCGCGGGCCTGCACGTCGGCCACCCGGAGGGCTACACCGCCACGGACATCATCGCCCGCTACAAGCGCATGAAGGGCTTCAACGTGCTGCACCCCATGGGCTGGGACGCCTTCGGGCTGCCCGCGGAGCAGTACGCCATCGAAACCGGAACCCACCCGCGCATCACCACGGAAAAGAATATCCGGCGTTTCCGGGAACAGTTGAAAAAGATCGGGTTTTCCTACGATTGGGAGCGCCAGGTGGACACCACCGATCCCCATTATTACAAATGGACCCAGTGGATTTTTCTGCAACTCTACCAAAAAGGGCTGGCCTACTTAGCGGAAGTGCCGGTGAACTGGTGCCCGGCTTTGGGCACGGTGCTGGCCAACGAAGAAGTGATCGACGGGAAGAGCGAGCGCGGCGGCCACCCGGTGTTCCGCCGCCCCATGCGCCAGTGGATGCTGAAAATCACCGCATACGCGGAGCGGCTGTTAGAAGACCTGGAGATGGTGGAGTGGCCGGAGAGCACCAAAGAGATGCAGCGCAACTGGATCGGGCGCTCCGAGGGTGCGGAGGTGGATTTCCCCCTGGCCGGGCATCCCGGGGAGAAAATCCGGGTCTTCACCACCCGCCCGGATACCCTCTTCGGCGCGACCTACATGGTGCTCTCCCCGGAACATGAATTAGTGGATACGATCACCACTCCCGAATACCGCGAGGCGGTGAAACGCTACCAGGCGGAGGCGGCGCGCAAAAGCGACTTAGAGCGCACCGAGCTGCAGAAGAAGAAAACCGGGGTGTTTACCGGCGGGTATGCGGTCAACCCGGCGAATGACCAGGAAATTCCGGTGTGGGTGGCGGATTACGTGCTGGCCAGCTACGGAACCGGGGTGATTATGGCGGTGCCGGGGCAGGACGAGCGCGACTGGGAATTCGCGGAAGTGTACAACCTGCCGATTATCCGCACCGTGCAGCCGCCGGATGATTTCACCGGCAAAGCCTACTTAGGCGACGGCCCGGCCATCAACAGCGGGTTTTTGAACGGGCTGTACGTGGCAGAGGCCAAAGAGAAAATGATCCGCTGGCTGGAGGAAACCGGCAAAGGCGTCCGCAAGGTGAATTACAAGCTGCGCGACTGGCTGTTCAGCCGCCAGCGCTACTGGGGAGAGCCTTTCCCAGTGCTGCACGCGCCCGACGGAAGCACAATGGCCGTGGAAGAGTCCGAATTGCCGGTGGCGCTGCCGGAAATGGAAGATTTCAAACCCCAGCCGGAAGCGGATACGGTTAGCGAGCCGCAGCCGCCGCTCTCCCGCGCCCCGGAAAGCTGGAAATATGTGCAGCGCGACGGCGCGGTTTATACCCGGGAGTTCAACACCATGCCGCAGTGGGCCGGCTCCTGCTGGTATTATTTGCGCTTCATCGATCCCCACAACCCGGGGGCGCTGATCGATCCGGAAAAAGAAAAATACTGGATGCCCGTGGATCTCTACGTCGGCGGGGCGGAGCATTCAGTGCTGCACCTGCTCTACGCCCGCTTCTGGCACAAGGTACTGTATGATATCGGGGTGGTGTCCACCCCGGAGCCGTTCATGAAGCTGGTGCACCAGGGTATGATCTTAGGCGAGATGGAGTACACCCTCTATTTAGACGGTAAAGGGCAGCCGGTTTCCCTGGAGCAGGTTCAAAGCGACAACACCCACCGGCAGACCGGGGAAAAATTGAGTTTCCGCAGGCTTCCGGAGGACGAAGTGGATAAAGAGGGCGAATTCTTCATCTGGAAGGCGAACCCGCAGATTCGCATCGAAGCCCGGGCTTACAAGATGAGCAAGAGCCGCGGCAACGTGATCAATCCCGACCAGATCATCGAAGAATACGGGGCGGATTCCCTGCGCCTGTACGAAATGTTCATGGGCCCGCTGGAGCAGATGAAATCCTGGAGCATGAAGGGCGTGGAAGGGGTGAACCGCTTCCTGAACCGGGTCTGGCGCCTGGCCGCGGATGACTATACCGGCGAGTTGCTGGATACCGTCGCCGGCAGCGAACCCACCCGGGAGCAGCTGCGCTGCCTGCACGTGATGCTCAAAAAGGTCACTGAGGACATCGAGGCGCTGCGCTTCAATACCGCCATTTCGGCGATGATGATCTTCGTAAACGAGGCCGGCAAGTGGCCGGAGCGCCCCCGGGCGATCCTGGAACCGTTTCTGCTGGCGCTGCACCCCTTTGCGCCGCACATCGCCGAGGAGTTGTGGGAAAAATTAGGGCACAGCGATACCCTGGCCTGCCGCCCCTGGCCGGAATTCAACGAGGAGTACATTCAGGCCGAGACGACCGAGGTGGTCATCCAGATCAACGGCAAGCTGCGCTACAAGTTAGAATTGCCGGTGAACCTCTCGGAAGAAGAGACGAAAGCGGCGGCGCTGGAGGCGGAGCGCGTCAAGGAATTGATCGGGGGGGGCAAGGTTGTGAAAGTGATCGTGATTCCCAATAAACTGGTGAATATTGTAGTGCGGTAGAGCCGGCATTGCCCCAATTCGTCTGTACAAAAACCAAAAAGGCTTCCTTGCGGAAGCCTTTTTGGTTTGATACACAATAATTAGGGAAATTATTTGCGCTTCAACGACTCGTTCACCCCGACCCGTCGGGGTGAACGCCGCTGATGGCGCTCTGCGCCGAGTCGTAACATGACGCGATGCAGAGCACCGGGCAGTGCGTTCCACCGGAGACCGGTGGAACGAGAATGTGCTGCGCAGCATCACTTATTAATACATCCCGCCGCCCATGCCACCGCCCATGCCGCCGCCGGGCATCGGTTCTTCTTTTTCGGGAATCTCGGAGACTACCGCTTCGGTCATCAGCAGCAGGCCGGCCACGGAGCTGGCGTTTTCTAAGGCGGTGCGAGCCACCTTGGTGGGGTCGATGATTCCGGCTTTGATCATATCCTCTTCGAATTTCTCCGATGCCGCGTCGAACCCGAAGTTCTGGCCGCCTTCCCGCACCTTCTGAACGATGACCGCGCCTTCCATGCCGGCATTGGCCACGATCTGGCGGATCGGCTCTTCCAGAGCGCGCTTCATAATGTTCACGCCGATCTGCTTATCCGCGTCTAATTTCATTTTATCTAACGCCGGCAGGCAGCGCAGCAGCGCCACCCCGCCGCCGGGGATGATGCCTTCTTCCACGGCTGCGCGGGTAGCATGGAGCGCGTCTTCCACCCGGGCTTTCTTTTCCTTCATTTCCACTTCCGTGGCCGCGCCGATCTTCAGCACCGCCACCCCGCCGGCTAACTTGGCCAGGCGCTCTTGCAGTTTTTCGCGGTCGTAGTCGGAGGTGGTATTTTCGATCTGTTTGCGAATCTGGTTGATCCGGCCTTTGATTTCCTCGGTCTTGCCCGCACCTTCCACGATGGTGGTGTTATCCTTGTCGATAACGATGCGCTTGGCTTTGCCGAGGTCGGCCAGCACCGCGTTTTCCAGCTTGAAACCGGTCTCTTCGCTAATTACCCGCCCGCCGGTCAACACCGCGATGTCTTCCAACATGGCTTTGCGGCGGTCGCCGAACCCGGGCGCTTTGACGGAGCAAACCCGCAGGGTGCCGCGCAGTTTATTGACCACCAGGGTGGCCAGGGCTTCGCCTTCTACGTCTTCGGCGATGATCAGCATGGGACGGCCGGTCTGGGCGACTTTCTCTAAAATGGGCAGCAGGTCTTTCATGGAAGAGATCTTCTTGTCATGGATCAGAATCATAGCGTCTTCCAACACCGCTTCCATGTTTTCCGGGTTGGTTACGAAATAGGGAGAGAGATACCCGCGGTCGAACTGCATCCCTTCCACCACTTCCAGGGTGGTGTCGGTGGATTTCGCTTCTTCTACGGTAATCACGCCGTCTTTGCCGACCTTTTCCATGGCGTCGGCAATCAGGTCGCCGATGGTCATATCGTTATTGGCGGAAATAGCGCCCACCTGGGCGATTTCCTTCTTTCCTTCGATGGGGCGGCTGAGTTTCTTCAACTCTTCCACGACCGTTTTCACCGCCTCATCGATGCCACGCTTGATTTCGGTGGCATTAGCGCCGGCGGTAACCAGTTTCAATCCCTCGGTAAAAATGGACTGCGCCAGGACGGTGGCGGTAGTGGTTCCGTCGCCAGCGGCGTCGCTGGTTTTGGAGGCCACTTCCTTCACCATTTGCGCGCCCATGTTCTCGGTGGGATCTTTTAATTCGATTTCTTTCGCTACGGTGACCCCGTCTTTAGTCACGGTGGGAGCGCCGAATTTCTTTTCGATTACCACGTTGCGCCCTTTGGGGCCCAGGGTAACTTTTACGGATTCCGCCAACTGATCGATGCCTTTTTTCAGCTTGGCGCGGGCATCGGAACTATATTCAATTAGTTTTGCCATGTTGAAACTCCTTTTTTATACGATTTGATTTTTATAGTCACTGCTTACTTTTTACTTCTCACTTCTCACTTTTCAACAATTGCCAGAACATCGCTTTCCCGCATGATCAAATATTCCTCATTGTCGATCTTGATCTCGGTACCGGAATATTTGCCGTAGAGAACGATGTCTTTCGCCTTGACATCCATGGGAATCCGTTTGCCGGCGTCATCTACCCGGCCGTTGCCCACGGCGATCACCTCGCCGCGCATGGGCTTTTCTTTGGCGGTATCGGGGAGGATGATTCCCCCGGCGGTTTTCTCTTCGCCTTCCAACGGCTTGATCAAAACCCGGTCTGCTAAAGGACGCACTTTCATAAATCTCTCCTTTTTAGTTAATGTTTTTTAATTATTTAAGGTTTATTTTTAGCACTCTATTCTAAAGAGCGCCAATAATATAAATTCTTGAGGTTGCCGAATCAAATAAAAAATTCAAAAGTATGAATGACCGAAGTTTCATCCCCAATTGCTTATTGCAACTCACAGCGGATTTCCCTAAATTAAACTTTCACAAAGCGCCGTTGCGCGGGCTTTTAGCTAATTATGGATTGATTTTCAGCATCATAAAACGGAGAGCAATTCGCATGAAGGCATTGATCACCAGCGGGGGGCGAGGCACCCGCCTGCAACCGATTACCCACACGCAAAATAAGCACCTCATCCCCATCGCCAATAAACCGATCCTGCACTACGCCATCGAAGCGGCGGCGGAAGCGGGGATCAAGGAAATCGGCATTCTAATAAATGCGGACAGCCGGGAAGTTCCCAACGCCATCGGCGAGGGGGAGCGCTGGGGCGTAGGGATCACCTACATTCCCCAGGATGCGCCCCTGGGACTGGCGCACGTGGTGAAAATTTCGCAGGATTTTATCGGGGATGAGCCGTTCATCTTCTACCTCGGCGACAACATGGTGGTGGGCGGGGTGAAACGGTTCATCGAGCGCTTCCAGGCCGACCGCTGCAACTGCCACCTTACCCTGGCGAAGGTAAAGGACCCTTCCCGCTTCGGGGTGCCGGAATTGCGCGGCTCGAAAATCGTTGGGGTAGAAGAGAAACCGCAGCGCCCCAAAAGCGATTTTGCGGTGGCGGGTATTTACATTTACGATTCCACCATCTTCGAGGCGGTCAACGCCATCAAGCCCAGCGCCCGGGGAGAGCTGGAAATTTCCGACGCCCACCAATACCTGTTAGAGAAGGGGTACGAGATCACCTATTCGGAGATTACCGGCTGGTGGAAAGACACCGGCAAGCCCTTCGACCTGTTGGAAGCGAACCGCCTGATATTAGAAAATATGCCGGAAGATATCCGTGGGGAGGTGAACGCCGGCTCCCAACTGGCCGGAAAGGTGATCGTGGAAGAGGGCGCCCGGATCATCGACAGCAACATTCGCGGGCCGGTGATCATCGGCAAAAACAGCGAGATCCGCAACTGCTACATCGGGCCGTACACCTCCATTTACCATGATACCAGAATTCAGAACAGCGAGATCGAGTTCAGCATCATTATGGACCACTGCAAGATCACCGACGTGGGCATTCGCATCGAGAGCAGTATTTTGGGCAGCGATATCGAAATCATCCGGGCGGGGGACAAGCCGAAGACCCACCGTTTTATTTTAGGCGCCCAGAGCCGGCTGGAGATCGTCTAATGT
>CAZFVV010000129.1:1179-14780 GCA_964522165.1 uncultured Calditrichaceae bacterium | reverse complement strand
CGAGTGGAATCGTTTGGCGATTGCTCAACATTATGGTCTTGCAACCAGACTATTAACCATTGGTGCTAGTTTTTGGAAATTTCATGCGGCATTCATAACTTCTTGATAACAAGCCATTAAACCAAGGAGATGTCGCATGACTACAGTTGATTTTGTACATGAATTATTTTGTCGCATTGATGATAAAATGAATTTTATCAAAAAGCACCCCCTGGCAGCATTATATCCCAGTGAAGTAGTAACCCTGGCCTTTATGTTTGCTATAAACCATTGGTGCTAGTTTTTGGAAATTTCATGCGGCATTCATAACTTCTTGATAACAAGCCATTAAACCAAGGAGATGTCGCATGACTACAGTTGATTTTGTACATGAATTATTTTGTCGCATTGATGATAAAATGAATTTTATCAAAAAGCACCCCCTGGCAGCATTATATCCCAGTGAAGTAGTAACCCTGGCCTTTATGTTTGCTATAAAGGGAGTCGGTAATCGAGCGTTCTATCGCTGGTTGAAGCGCGATTGGCTTGTCTGCTTTCCTTATCTGCCGGAACGAACCCGGTTGTTCCGCTTGTTTAAGAGGCATCGACACTTGACGGAACTGTTTCTGGGGGAAGCTACCGTGCTGGGAGTGATTGATTCTTACGGAATGGAGTTGATTCACCCGATTCGCGAAGGTCGAAGTCCGCAGCAAATCGGCAAAAAAGGCAAATCCAATCACCGCTGGATTGTGGGATGCAAGCTGTGTCTGGTGGTCAACCAATGGGGATTGGTATGCGCCTGGGACTGCGATACGGCTAATGTTCATGATACTGCCTTCCAACATCTCATTAAACAATTTGAAGAAATAATGATTATCCTCGGTGATCAGCATTTCCATGCCAAAGAAGGTGATCCAACTAACCTTAAAATCTGCCCCTGGGGAGAATGGAATGACCGGATGATTATTGAAACGGTGCTCTCCATGCTCACTCTGATAAACCATTTTAAAAAAGTCATGCACCGGAAATGGGAGTATTTCCAAATGCGGCTGGCCTTTACCATGGCTGCCTTCAATCTCCTGGTGCAATGGGACGGACTGCCTGTCGATAAAAATGGCTTCATTCCCCTTTCGATTGCTCAGTTCAGTCTCTGAAAACTAGCACCAATGGTTATTAGTGTAAGTAACGACGTTTTAGAAAAATATAAGAATATTATAAAGAATGAATTTTTGCCAAAACGTGGCTTTGGGCAAGGAAAATTGTCTGTTGCAAGAAAGGCAGTAAATGATTTTAAGAAGGTCTCAGATCATTCGATCAGTATAGCTGATATTATGCTTTATTATGTGGAGATCGGGGTGGAATTTACTTTGACATATGGAGATATAAATGAACAATTCTATTCCAGCATGGAAAATATGTATTCGGATGCATTAGCCTATATATTTCGCAACCATTTGCAAGATCAATTTAAGGACCGCTGTTTAAGAATCGTAATAGATACAAAAGGAATGGGATGGGGGTTTCATGATACTTTATCAGACACGTTTTATGAGTATTATAATAGATAAAAGTTCGCCAACTTGCCGTTTTGAAAAGAAAAAACGGTAAATTGGCTTGCGGTAAGTTAAGGATTGGTAAAAAGGACAAAGGAATGCGCTCGCTGCAAAAAGCGCAGCCAGCGCGTTTAAATTATATTGGTTTGGTGTAAATTAACATTCTGTGCTGTTCCCAAAGGGGCGGTATAACTTCCAATCCAGGCGAAAAAATCGCCGCTTGCGTTTGTTAAGTTTTGTGGTAAATTCGGGTGGGGAGTGTTTCTAAAATTGGGTGCTAAGATCGGGGCGGCGTTTTTTCGCCTGATCGCCACGTTAAGTGGTAGAGTCAAGTTTGTTGTGTTTACTAACTTTGGTAGTGAAATGGCGGCACAGGCCGATACAGACGTTATCCCAGCAGCCTTCTCAACACTTCCAGCCCCTTGCGAAACCCCGGCTCCAGCAATTCCAGGGTTTTCCCGGGGAGTTCTTTGGGCGGGCGGATGACCGGGGGGGAGAATTGCGGGTGGTTCGGCGGGGGAAAGGCTTTGGTCAGCCGCGCCGACAGCCACGATCCATCCGGCGCGACGCTTTCTACCCTCGCTTGCGAATTTTTCCAATCCAGGTCTGCTTTGCCGATTTCCGGCATCCGGGAAAAATCCACCGCCCCCAACACTCCCCGGGAAGACATCGCCAGCGCCTCCTCTCCGCGTAGCCAGTCGAAATGCAGGATCTCTCCCGCGCCGGGCAGGTGTAGCGCGCTTTTGAATTTCTGCACCACCACCGCGCCGCGGCGAATTCTGTGCTGCCACTCCGCTTTTCCCCGTTCGAATTGTTGCAACGCTTCCCGGTGTTCTTGCAGCTTAGCCTGGTAGGCCTGGTATTCCCGCTCCGCTTTCTTGACCTTCAATTCCAGATTTTCGACTAAGAGTTTTGCGTAGGTGCGGTTTGGCCCCGGCGATTCTTTCGCCCATTTGGAAAAATAGCGCTCTAAGCGAAATCGCGTGATGCTGCGGCAAAACCGCTCCAGCTCCTTGCGGCGCAGCAGCGGGCGTTTATGTTGGAGAATCTCCTTTATCTTTTGCACTTCTTCTAACAGGGTATCCGGTTTGCATTCCGCTAGAAAGGGGGAAAGGGGCTTTTCCGCCGAATGGTAGAGGTGCAGGGTGTTGCGCGCCCGGGTGATGGCAACGTAAAACAGCCGCCGTTCCGCTTCCAGATCCTGCACCAGCAGGGAATCCCCCGGCGCAGCGGAGGCCGCAATGCAGGGAATCAAGCCCTCGTTGCACCCGGGAACGAAAACCGTGTCCCACTCCAACCCCTTGGCCTTGTAGATGGTCATGATTTTGAGAGCATGAGGATTATCGTTTTCCACCGGTGGGCGGCGGGAAAGGTCGCGGATGAAATTCAAAAAGTCCCCGCAGCGCAACCGGGTGGTGCGGGCAAATTCCACCAGCGCATCCACGGTCTGAATTTTGGTAATCCCCACTTCGTAAATGCCGCTGATGGCCAGCAGGTACTCTTTATACTCGATCTCCTCCGTTAGCCATGCCAGGGTTTTGTGGGCGGGCTGGTTCAACTTGCGGATCAGGCGCTCGATTAGTTTGGCGAATTCGACGACCCGCTCCCGGCTGCGCCCTTTCAACTCCTCTTTCCGGGCCAGCATCACCTCTACCATGGAGCGGCGCTGCCGCTGCGCTTGCTGCATCGCGGATTTCACAAAATCCTTTGCAATATAGCGCCGCGGGGTATTGACGATGCTCTCGATCATTTGCAAATATTTGCCGCTTTGCTGCGGATCAACCGGGAAACCCTTCCGGCGAACGGCTTGCTCAGCTTCCGCAAAGGAGAGATATTGGAAGAGGGCTACCAGCTCGCTGCGTTTGTAAAAGGGATCATTACCTTCGATCCGGTAAGGGATTCCGGCTTCGATCAGGGCAGTTTCTAAGAGCGCTGTCTGGGAATAGAGCCGGATCAGGATCGCTATGTCTTTCGCAGCGGTTTTCCCGTTGCGCAGCAATCGGCGAATTTCACCAACGATGTTGCGGGCAATCGCCAGGTCGTCGGGTTCCTTATGGATCAGGGTTTGGCCGTCGAATCCCCGGGTCAGGCTGAGATGTTTGGGGTAGCGGTTCTGGTTCCGGGCGATCATCTCGTTGGCCAGGATCACCTGCGGAGCAGTGGAGCGGAAATTGTCGCTGATGGTGTAAATCTTCGCCCGGTAGGCCTTTTCGAAATTGAGAATATATTCCGGGCTGGCTCCCCGCCATTCATAGATACACTGGTCGTCGTCGCCGATGACCATGTAATTGCGGTGCGGCTCGGTGATCAAGTCCAATATGCAATATTGGGCAAAATTGACGTCCTGGAACTCGTCCACCATGACGATCTGGCATTGGGAGCGCAGGGTTTGCAAAATATCCGGAAAACGCTGCAAAATCTCCCACCCGCTCAGCAGCATATCGTCGAAGGTGAGGGCTTTTTGGCGCAGGCGCAGTTTTTCGTAGGTTCGATAGGCTTGCACGTACGGTTCGTGCTCGTGGCTGGCCTGGCGGGCCAGCTTCCGGGCGGTATCCGGGAGAGCAGCGGCTTCTAAGTCCGCGTACACCAGGTTTCCTTTCCAGATGGAAATCTGGTTTTTCAAATCTTCCCGGTCGATGTTCAACTCGCTACCGTCGATTCCCTGCTCCATGGCCAACTGGGTGAGGGTCTGGCCGATCAACCGGCTGTGCAGGCTTTCGGGGTCCTGGCCGGCGAGCCACTCCCCGGGCAGGTATTTCCGCGCCGCGGCCATGCGCACCAGCTGGTAGCCCAGCGCGTGCAGGGTGCGGCATTGCACCGTTGCAGGAACCCCCAGGGCGGCCAGTTGGGCGATGATATCCTGCACCGCGGAATTATTGAAAGAGGTGGCGAGAATCCTTTCCGGGGGAACGATCTTCTTTTCCACCAGCCGTTTGATGCGCTGCACCATACAGGTGGTTTTGCCGGATCCGGCCACGGCGAACACCAACGCCGGCCCCCAGGTATGTTCAACGATGGCTTGTTGTTCATCGGTAAGCTGCAAAACGCCCCTCGCGATTTGGTCAAGAAACTGACTGACCAACTCTTTGAGTTCTTGCCAGCGATCCGCATATCATCGGAGCATAAGAATAGGCTTCACAAAGCTGTTGATAGAAATCGAACAATCTTTCCACCGTAATTTTGCTAGTACATCGCGGCAGAGTTAGTCCGCCGCCAGGATACTGGTTGCGAAGTTCAACTTCGCAACCCAATTTCGTGCCGAAGTTGAACTTCGGCACGAAAATCGACGGACTTTCTCTGCCGGGGAGTACTAGCTTGGTAGTAAACCACCCGGCCACTGAAAGCATCCAAAGCACCGCTGATTCGCCATTGGGTGTTACGCTGTGCGCGTAAGTATGCTAAGGGTTGGTCAGCACCGGCAGCTTCGTAGGCACAAGCCAGAGTCGGTTGACGATAAAAACTAAATTCATCCTGGAACAGAATCGCGGCCAGTTCCTGGGCAGACCCTGGATGCGCCTATTTTACAGCACAACAACAATCGCCTCGCCTGAAGTCGCCGGGGGCGGCACTACCGCGTTTTAACCGGCAAATCCCATATTCCAACAATCTTTTCCCACACCGCGGCGGCGACCGCTTCCTCCGGCTGCTCCCCGGGGATGACGATAAACCGCGCCGGGTCCTGCGCCGCCAGGGTATGGTACGCTTGCCAGGTGGCGCGGTAAAAACCAAGGCTCTCGTTTTCCAACCGGTCGCCGGGGCGCCCGGCGGCTTTACGGCGGCGCAGCGCTTCCTCCGGGGAAATGTCGATCAAAAAAGTGTGGTAAGGAAAAAGCCCGGAGGTGGCAAAGCGGTTCAAAATTTCTACAAAAGCAATGTCCAGGCTGCGGCCGTAGCCCTGGTAGGCGGTGGTGGAATCGAAAAAGCGATCCGCGATCACGTATTCCCCGGCTTCGAGGAGCGGCAAAATCGCCTGGTGGGTCAGTTGCGAGCGGGCGGCGGAATAGAGCAGGGTTTCCGTGCGCGGGTGCATTTCCGCATGGGCTTTATCCAGCAGAATCCGGCGGATTTTCTCCGAAATCACCGCCCCACCCGGCTCCCGCACCAGGTGAAAAGGGAAATTGATCTCTCGCAGTCGCTGCCCCAACCGCTCCAACTGGGTGGTTTTCCCGGAAAAATCGATGCCTTCGAAAGAGATGAAATTTTTGTATTGCTTCATAGTTTCGTTGAATCAGTGGCAAGTGGCAGGTGGCAAGTTGCAAGTGAGAAGTAAGAGGCGCAAAGAGCAACTTCTCACTTCTCACTCCCCCCTTTTGCTCACAGGATATTCTTGATTTTCCACTTTTTCTTGCGGAAACGCCAGTAGTTCAATGCCAGCCGGCTGGTTTCGTCCAAGCCCTGCACCAGCCACAGCCCCCCCAGGGAGAGTTGCAGGATAAAAGAGCATACATACGCCCCCATCACCTCAAACAGCAACACGCTGCTGATGGCTAACCACATCAGCCAGTTGAGGTCCGCGCCCCCGCGCAGGTTGCCGGTAAACACGATATTGACCGCCTTGGGAATCTGCACCAGCGCCAGGATGAACACGAAGCGGGAGCCGAATTCGATCAATTGTCTGTCGGAGGTAAAAATATCCACCCAGGCGCGATGGAAGAGAATGAACAGCACCGCGATGGCGCTGGAAGATACCAGCGCCAGCCGCCCGGCCATCCGGCCGGCCCGCAGCGCCTCGCTGTCTTCTTCCGCCCCGATATTCTTCCCCACCAGGGACATGGAGGCAATCCCGAACCCGGTAAATACCATGCTCAAAACCGATTGTATGCGTACGAAAACCTGGTGAGCGGCCAATACCTGAAACCCTAACAAGCCGGCGTAAAAGCTCAACACCAACTGCCCGGCCGCCCACACCAACTGCTCCACCGTGGCGGGAATGCCTAACTTGAACAAGCGTTTGAAGGTATCGAAATTGGGAGTAGTGTATTCCCGGAAGGAGAGGAAAAGCGCGGACTTGCGGCTGCGCAGGAAATAGAGCGTGATGAAAAACGCCAGGGAATGGGCAATGCCCACGGCAATCGCCGCTCCTTCGGCTTCCAGGCGGGGAAACCCGAAATGCCCGAAGATGAGGATAGGGCTGAGGATGACGTGCAGGGTATTGGTGAACAGGTTCACCTTCATGGTCAAAAGCGTATCGCCGGCCATGCGCATAATTCCCAGGGCCACAAAATTGACGATGATGAGAGGGCCGAAGTAGGAAACGATGCGCAGATACTGAACCCCATAGACTCGGGCGGTAGGTTCTTCTTCGCGGATGATCGCGAATATCTGGGTTCCCCCGAAATACCATACCGCGGAGATCAATAATGCCAGAACGGTGCCGATCATCAGCGCCTGGCCCAAAACGTGGTTGGCGTTCCAGGAATCGTTGGCGCCCAGGTAACGGTTGATGATGATCGACGCCCCCACCACAAAGGTCAACACCACGGTGAAGGTGAGGATAATGATTTGCAAGGCTAACCCCACCCCTGCCAGGGCCGCGGAAGCGAGGTGGCCGATGAAAATTGCTTCGATCAGCCAGGCGACCGTCTGGGAGGAGAGGTCGATAACGGCGGGGATGGAGGTCTTAATGATGTCCTTGAGCGGTGATGGCTTTGATGAGGACAAAATGTTTCACCTGTCGCTTCGGGCTTTCCTGAATATTTCTAAAGAAGCGAAAATTAGAAGCTTCTTTTCTCAAAAGTCATTGAAATAACCGAATGAGTTGAAACTGCCGGCAAGCGATGTTCCTCCGAACACCGTTCGCCGGCAAGCTTTGGATTCGAGGCTTATTTATAGAACTCATAATAATCGGCGCCCAGGTGGGTAATTTGCTCTTCACCCATAATGTAGCGCAGGGTATTTTTCAATTTCATGTGCTGGATGAACAGATCGTGCTCCGGATAAAGCCCCGGCAGGGTCATGGGGCTTTTGAAGTAGAAAGAGAGCCATTCCTGGATGCCCTTGAAACCGCTGCGGCTGGCCAGGTCCATGAACAGGGCCAGGTCCAACACGATGGGGGCGGCAAGGATGCTGTCGCGGCACAGGAAGTCGATTTTGATCTGCATGGGGTAACCCAGCCAGCCGAAGATATCCAGGTTGTCCCAGCCCTCTTTATTGTCGCCGCGCGGGGGATAGTAGTGGATGCGCACCTTGTGATAGATATTCTTGTAAAGCTCCGGGTATATCTCCGGCTGCAGAATTTCTTCTAACACCGAGAGCTTGCTCTCCTCTTTGGTCTTGAAAGATTCCGGGTCGTCGAGCACTTCCCCGTCGCGGTTGCCTAAGATGTTGGTGGAGAACCAGCCGGAAAGCCCTAACAGGCGCGCCTTCAAGCCCGGGGCCAGGATGGTTTTCATCAGGGTCTGCCCGGTCTTGAAATCCTTGCCGGCCAGGGGAGCGTGGGTTTGCTTCGCCAATTCATAAAACGCGGGGATGTCGGCGGTTAAATTGGGCGCACCGTTGGCGTAAGGAATGCCCATTTTCACCGCGGCGTAGGCGTAAATCATGCTGGGCGCGATGGCAGGATGGTTTTCCTTCATGGCCTTCTCGAAGGCATCCAGGTGCTGGTGGACTTTTTCCGGTTTCATATACACTTCCGTGCTGCCGCACCACACCATCACCATGCGATCCAGCTTCTGCTCTTCTTTGAATTGCTGAATATCTTCCATCAGCATCCGGGCATAATCCCACTTGCTCCCCCCGGTCTTGATATACCTTCCGTCTAACTTTTTGACGTAATCTTTGCTGAAAACTCCCTTCCAGGGCTTGATCGCCTCCATTTCCGGGCGAATGCTGTCCAGCAGGGTTCTTTCCAGCACTCCCGCATTCAGGGCGGATTCGTAGGCGTTATCTTCAAAAATATCCCAGCCCCCGAAGCGGATATCGTTCAGATCCGCCAGGGGAACGAAATCCTTGATCATGGGCGAGCGGTGCTCGGTTCGCTTGCCTAACCGGATGGTTCCCATCTGGGTAAGGGAACCGATCGGGGCTCCCAAACCTTTGCGAATGGCGATCACCCCGGCGATAAAGGTGGTGGCAACCGCGCCCATACCGGGCGTTAAAATGCCTAAACGCCCTTTCGCGGGCGCAATTTCAACTTTGGGCATGTTCTGCATTCTCTAAGCTCCTTTTCGTTCGGTTTTCCAGACGTGGTGAATCCGCTGAATGGCGGTAATATTGGCCAGCAGGGCGATGATCCAGACGACTCCCATCAGCGCGTAGGGGTGAATGAGGGAGCTGAAGCCGGTAAAAACGATCCGTTCCGCCCGCTGCATCACCCCAACTTTGCAATCGTAGCCGATCCCCTCCGCCCGGGCGCGCACGTAACTGACCATCACCGAGCCGCACAAACCGATGAAAGCCATGAGGGCGGTGAAGACCGAGAGAGGATCCCCTTTCTCCAGGAAGTAAAAACCGATGCCGAAGAACATCAGGAATTCCGCGTAACGGTCTAAGCTGGAATCGAAGACCGCCCCGAATTTGGAATCCAGCTTGCGCTTGCGGGCGATTTTACCGTCAAAAGTATCGCTGACGCCGGCCAGCAGCACCATGGCGCCGCCCAGGCGCAGGTCTCCCCGGGCGTAGAAATAGGCGGAGATAAAGGCGATAACCAGGCCGGAAATCGTGAAGAAGTTGGGATGGATTTTCCAACGGATAAAAACATCCACCAGCCCTTCGATGGAGCGGGTGTAGCCGTCTTTGACGAATTGAGGGATGAAACTGCGTTCTGGGTTTGACATTCAGCTTTCTCTTTGCAAAGGCGTTAAATGGCGATACTCTGTTCCGGCAATCAGCAGAACAATTTCTCCTTTTAAGGAGCGGGTTTTCAATGTTTGCAGCACCTCTCCCGCATCTCCCCGGATGAACTCTTCAAATTTCTTGGTCAACTCACGAGAAATAACAATATAGCGATTGCCGAAATTCTTTACAATATCTTCAATTGTTTTTTGAATGCGCGGGGCGGATTCATAGAGAATGATGGTTCCCGGCTCCTCGCTGAGGAATTTCAGACGGGTCTGGCGGCCTTTTTTGCGGGGAAGAAATCCTTCGAACACGAAACGGTCCGTAGGCAGGCCGGAGGCTACCAGGGCGGCAATGCTGGCAGTGGGGCCGGGGAGCGGTTCGACGGGAATCCCCGCGGAGATGGCGGCCTTGACCAGCTTGTGGGCGGGATCGGAGATACCGGGGGTGCCGGCGTCGGAAACCAGGGCAATGCGCCGGCCCTCGTTCAGGTGATTCAGAATTTGGGGAATCCGGGCGGCCTCGTTGTAGGAGTGGTAGCTCAGCAGGGTATTTTTGATCTGGTAATGCGCCAGCAGTCGCCCGGTTACCCGGGTATCCTCCGCGCAGACCAAATCCGCCTCTTTCAGAATCCGCAGCGCCCGGAGGGTAATATCTTCTAAGTTGCCGATGGGGGTGCTGACGATGTAAAGCCTGCCGCCTGCGGCAGAATCATTCGGGTGGGCCATGCAGCGGTCTAAGCCTTTCGAGATTAATATTCACGCATCACGTTTCACGCCCGATCCTTTCCGGCCGCTCCGTAAAACGGGATGCGTGGACGGGAGTGAAAACAACTTAGAACGGTTTCATAATGCCCAGGTACGCGGCAATCACCCCCAGGACAATCACCAGGAACCAGAGAACTTTGCCGAGGTCCGATTGCAGCACCAGGGCGATCAGCCCGCCCAACATTACCCAGATAATCAATTTGATGAGCACCCAGCCGGGCATGGGCCAGAGAATGCCCAAACGCGCCAACATGCCGAATCCTCCCAACAAGATCAACAGCAGGCCCACCCCATGGGTGATTGCCAGCGGTTTGCGCCAGCGGTGAGCGCCCGTTTCCATGTTGATGGCGGTGGTGAGCAGGCCGCCGATGGAGAGAAACAGCATGAAGATGCCCATGAAATGCAAAATTTTATATACTTCAATCGCCATATTTTTTGCTCCTGTTGTTTGGTCTGTATGTGCGTGGTTGTATGGTTAAATGGTTACCCAGCCATTTAGCCATTTAACCATTGAGCCATCCAATTACCCTTCTCAAAGATTGCAACAATCGCAATTCCCGCAGCGAGGCTCATCGGAAAAGCCGAAATATTCGGAGATGAAGACCCGGCGGCACTCTTCGGTGCGAAAATACTGCACCATGGAGAGCAGTTTCAACCGGTCGTTCTTCAACTTTTCCTGGTAACGCTCTTCGTCTAAGAGCGCCTCCGGCAGCTCCCTCAAAATTCTCAAGTTTTGCTCCTCCAGAGCGCCTTCGGTAACGCCGTAGCGGTCCATCATGTTCAGGGCGGTCTCCAGGCGGAAATCATGGCGGTTCTTGAAATTGAGCTGCTCGCGCAGGTAATCGCTGCCCATGGAGTTCGCGGCGGCGGGGTTTTCGTAGATCAGTCCGAAAAGGCGGTCGTAGAAATGCGGCTGGGGATTGGACCACTTGATGAACTCCATCTGGGTGGCCAAATCGTTTTGGCCGTAGAGCAGCAGGCACAGGGAGGGCAGTCCGTCGCGCCCGGCGCGGCCGATCTCCTGGTAATATGCTTCCAGGGAGCCGGGCACTTCCGCGTGCACCACGAAGCGGATATCCGGCTTGTCGATGCCCATCCCAAAGGCGTTGGTCGCCAGCACCAGGGTATTCTCGCCTTCGATGAAGCGGCGCTGCATGCGCTTGCGCTGATTCGCCTCCAGTTTACCATGGTAAATGCCGTGGTGAATTCCCTTGCGCCGCAGGATGTCCGAGTAATATTCCAGGGATTTGATCAGCGAAAAATAGATGATGCCCGATCCCGGGTAGGTATTGATCGCATAGAGAATCGCCGCTAATTTTTCCTCTTCGGAGATCACGTCGCGCGCTTCTAAGCGCAGATTGGGGCGCTCGATGCCCTGGTGGAAAACTTGCGTATCAGCGGGATCGACTTGCAGCTTGTCGATAATATCTTCCTGCACCTGCGGGGTGGCGGTGGCGGTGAGGGCGATGGTGAGGGGGTTGCCGATCAGCTCCCGGAATTCCCCGATGCGGGAGTAATCCGGGCGGAAATCGTGCCCCCATTCGGAGATGCAGTGAGCTTCGTCCACCGCCAGCAGGGAAATCCTCGCGGTTTTGATTTTCTCCACGAACTCCGGCTTGCGAAAGCGCTCCGGGGTCACATAGAGCATTTTGATGTTCCCGTCCAAAAATTGCTGCAAGCGGGCTTCCTTATCCTCCGCGGAAACGGTCGCGTTGATAAAGCTCGCGGGAATGTTTTTCTTGCGCAGGGCGTCCACCTGGTCTTGCATCAGGGCGATGAGGGGGCTGAGCACCAGGGTGCCGCCCTCGAAGCAGAGCGCCGGAACCTGGTAGCAGAGGGATTTGCCGGCCCCGGTGGGCATTAGCACCAGGCAGTGGCCGGCCGCGTGGGGATCTTTTCCGTTTTCGGAATTAACCAGCCGCCGGATGATCTTCTCCTGAGCTCCGCGGAACGAAGAAAAGCCGAAGAATTTTTGCAGTATTTCTAATGGTTCCCTGGGCATTATTTTTATCCTCAACTTTAAAACCTTTGAAAGGTTTGAAACCTTTCAAAGGTTTTAAAGGCGGGTTAATTTAAACACTTTTGCGGTGAGTCAAAAGGGTATATTTATTCCGGTCCCGCAAAAGGGGGTATTCAAAAAACCTGAAGCTGCGAAAAATGTTTATACTTGACTGCGCCGCTCAACCAACAATAAGTTGTAATGGTGAGCCGGGAAGCGATGAGAGCGAATTTGAACAGCCGAAAACTTGCCACATCGTCCCGGAAGGGTGCACGACAAATGACCCCCTCCGGCAAATGGCCATCAATGACCATAAATGACGCGCAGCAATTGACCTTCAATGACGCGCAGCCCTGAAAACACATTAGGAAGATGATGCCCACGCATTCACATACACTACGCGGCCGGCTATGGCCGGTAAGCGTCGCCCCGATGATGGATTGGACCGACCGCCACTACCGCTATTTTATGCGCCGGATTACCCGCCATACCCTGCTCTACACCGAAATGAAAACCACCGGGGCGGTGCTCTTCGGGGAGCGGGAGAGAATCCTGGGCTTCTCCCCCGCGGAAAAACCGCTGGCTCTGCAATTAGGCGGCGACGACCCCGCGGAACTGGCCGAATGCGCCGGCATCGCCGAAGAAATGGGCTATGACGAAGTGAATCTCAACGTCGGCTGTCCCAGCGGCCGGGTGCAGCGGGGAAATTTCGGGGCCTGCTTGATGGCCGAGCCGGGCTTGGTGGCCTCCTGCCTGAAAGCCATGCGCGGGGCGGTTTCCATCCCGGTAACGGTCAAACATCGCATCGGCATCGACGGATTGGAAGATTACGAAGACCTGAAGCGGTTTGTCAACGCCGTCGCCGCTTCCGGGTGCGACCGTTTTATCGTTCACGCCCGCATCGCCCTGCTGCAAGGGCTGAACCCGAAGGAAAACCGCACCGTTCCGCCCCTGCGTTATGAAGAAGTGTACCGCTTGAAAGAGGATTTTCCCGCCCTGGCGATCGAGATCAACGGGGGAATTAAATCCCTGGATGAGATGCTCGCCCACCTGAGCCGGGTGGACGGGGTCATGATCGGGCGCGCCGCCTATGAAAATCCCTACCTCTTCGCAACCGCCGATTCCCTGTTCTATGAGGACCATCTCCAGCCGCCCACCCGCCGGGAGATCGTGGAAGCGTTGATTCCGTACCTGGAGGAACAAATCTGCGCCGGCGTGTTCCCCCGCCAGGTTACCCGGCATATCCTGGGGCTGTTCCACGGCCGGCCGGGAGCTAACTTTTGGAAGCGCTATCTCAGCGAAAACGCCCACAAGCCGGAAACCACCGCCGCGATTTTGCGCGATGCCACCGGGGGAATTCCGGCGGAAGTGTTAGATGAGCGCCCGGAATTGCCGGTATTTGCGTGTTCGAGTGCTTGAGTGTTTTAGTGTTTTGGACTATGAGAACACGTGATAAGACCATTAAAACTAAAGCACTATAACATAATGCAAGGAGCCACGCCGATGCGCGTTTTTTGCAGGTTTACA
>CAZFVV010000129.1:0-1079 GCA_964522165.1 uncultured Calditrichaceae bacterium | reverse complement strand
GCACTATAACATAATGCAAGGAGCCACGCCGATGCGCGTTTTTTGCAGGTTTACAATGGTTCTGTGTGCAGCGCTGATCTACCTCGCGCAGGGCCAGCAGCTTATTTTTCCCGGCCTGGTCGGCCAGCAGCTATTAGACAGCCTGGTGCAAGCCTATAAACCGGCGACAGTGCTGAGTTACACCGCGGCGCGAAATTTTATGTACACCGTGCTGGATAACCAGGAGGACAGCGTCACCTGCATTTACACCGGCTTTACTATTTACCTGGATCCGAATGCGCCCGATCCTATTCAGGCGGCGCTGGCCGCCGGCATCAACAACGAGCATACCTGGCCGCAATCCCTGGGCGCCACGGGGAACGCCCGCGCCGACCTGCACCACCTTTTTCCGGCCCGTGCGGACGTGAACAGCGACCGCGGCAACCTTCCTTTTGCAGAAATCCCCGATCCCCAAACCGACCGCTGGTATCGCCTGGATTCCCAGCAAACCGCCATTCCCGCGCAATTCATCGAGGAATACAGCGAGCTGGATTTGAACCTCAGTTTCGAGCCCCGGGAAGACCACAAGGGCAACGTGGCCCGGGCGATCTTCTATTTTTTCACCATGTACCGCCTCCAGGCCGACCCGACTTTTTTCCTGATTCAGAAAGAGAATTTGCGGGGCTGGAACGTCCTCGATCCCCCGGACGCAGGGGAATTATCCCGCACCGAACTGATCGCCGGGCAGCAGGAAGGCAAACCCAATCCCTTTGTGCTGGATACCACCCTGGTAAGGAGGGCCTACTTCCAGATCACCGGCCTCCCGGGTAGCCTCCCGGCTGCCCCCACGCCCGCGACTTTCATATTACACCCCAATTTCCCCAATCCTTTCAACCCGCAAACCCGCATCGTTTTTGAGCTTTTCCGCGCGGCAGAAGTGGAGCTTGTTATTTTTGATCTTACCGGCCGCACGGTGCGAGCCCTGCTTACCGGCGCCCTTCCCGCGGGGCCGCACGAGGCCCGGTGGGACAGCCGCGACGCCCGGGGGAATTTGCTCCCCTCCGGCGTCTATCTGTACCGGCTGCGGATTTTCGCTGCTT
>CAZFVV010000128.1:0-14874 GCA_964522165.1 uncultured Calditrichaceae bacterium | reverse complement strand
AATTGCCAATTGCCAATTAAAAACGCCCTGCCCCTGCTCTTCCAACTGCCCCTGCTCCTGCCACCTGCCCCTGCCAACTGCTCTTCCAACTGCCACAAAGGTTCACCGCAGCAAGACCATCTTGATCGCTTTGGTAAAGGAGCTGGCCCTCAAGAGGCTGACATAAATCCCGCTGGGCAGGCGATTGCCGTAGGCGTCTTCGGCGTTCCAGGCCACCCGGTGGCGGCCGGCGGGGAGGGTTTCGGCGACTAAGGCGGTTACCTCCTGCCCCAGGCTATTGTAGATTTTCAAGCTCACTTCGCTTTCCACCGGCAGGCTGAATTCGATGGCGGTAGAGGGGTTGAAGGGATTGGGATAATTTTGATGCAGGTTATAAGCCCGGGGAAGTTCTCCCCCGCCCGTTCCGGCAACCGGGGTGGAGCCGGTTTTGAGATTGGGATCGTAGATTTCCTCGTCGAAAATCGTTCCGTCGCGCAGAATGTGGCGGTATTGCAGAACGTTTCCGTTGATGCTCAGCTCGCAATAGCCGTAGTCTTTGATATAATTTTCGACCATGTAGCCGTTGCCTTCGTTATCCGGATCCACGGTTTTCAACGGAGCGGCGCCGTTGCCGGCCACGATCTGCACGGTGCCGTTGTCGGGGTCCAGGGGCGGATGTTTATCGCCGTTAAGCGCTAACTTTTTGGTGCGCACGTAATAGTGGGCGTGTCCCATGAACATAATGTCGCAGCCGTTTTGATAGAGGGGAATTCCCCAGGTATCATGGATTTCATCTTCGTAACTCTTGGGGCCGAAATCAAAGATAGGATTGTGCCAGACCGTAAACAGCCAGGTTTTGGGATTCTGCTCGATGGCGTTCAGCAGCATGGTATATTGCGCCCCGGTGAGGGAGGAAACGTCCGAATCCAGGATGACAAAGCGGGCGTTCTGGTAATCGAACACGTAGAATTTGCCTTCGTTCCCGAATTGCTGTACCTGGCCGGGCAGGTAGGCGTGCCAGTTCGCCAGCCCGGCGGATTCATCCAGGTTATCATGGTTTCCCGGGGTGGCCATATAGCGCGGGGGAACGCTGCCCTGCCCGCTTCCGCCTAAAATGTCGTCAACCGCTTCCTGCCAGGTTTCCCAATCCGACGTGGAAGTTCCGTTGCTGACCACGTCCCCGGCGTTGAGGATGAAGGCATAACCGGGGGAGTTGGCGGCCATGGATTGCAGCACTTCACGGTGCTCATCATCGTTGGAACGCGTGTCCCCGTAAATGATGAATTTCCAGGACTGCCCGAATATCCACAGGGGCAGACAGAGAGCAAACAGCGCGATGGAAAGCGCCATGTGTTTGCTCGAACGGTGTTGGACTGTATATCCCATACATTCCTCCTGTTGGGTTAGTGGGTGAATCATCTATTGGTTATATAGGAATTGCCGGATGTATAGGATTTGCACAAGCGATTTTCGATTTTTTCCCGGTTTTTGAACATTCTTTCACGTGATTTTGCATCAATAACGTATTTTTAAGCCTTTTCCAATCACAGACGCCGGTAAAATAGGCAAGTAGCGTGCCTCGAATAGTCCCCGGCCAATCATCCCCTTATTGCGGTACGGAAATCCGGGGAAATTCCCCCTGGCGGTACTTCCCCCCAGCATCGCTCTTGATCTTTTGAAGTCGAATGAGTATTTTAAACTTGACAATGGAGGCGAAAATGAAAGCTTGTATGACGGTATTGAGCGTGACGATGCTGCTGGTGATACTGAGCCACATGAATACCGCCCTGGCCCAGCGCCTGCCGGAAGGGGAATTTCACCCCAACCGGGAACGGGTGGTCGATATCCTGCACTACCGCGCCGATTTAGAGCTAAATTGGAACGAAAAAACCGTCTCCGGCGCAGCCGAAGTGATGTTAAATCCCCTCCGCCGGCTGGATGCCCTCTCCTTAGACGCCATTCGTTTGACGATTGAATCCGTGCAGTTGCAGCAGAAAGTCGGCCCGGTCGGCCTGTCATTCAGCACCGGAAAAAACTCCCTGCAAATCGCCCTCGACCGGGTATATTCTCCGTCCGATACCCTGGCGCTGCTGATCCGCTACGCCGCCGCTCCCAATGCGGGAATGTATTTCCAGCCCGATCCCGATCACCCGGAACAAATGTTCGTTTACACCTACGGCGAGGGCGGCCTGCACGCCAACTGGCTGCCGATTTATAATGACGTCAATGACAAATTCAGCAGCGAGATGCGGGTTACCGCGCCGCTTCCTTACACCGTCATTTCCAACGGAACGCTGCTGGGCATCGAAGCTACTGGCGACGGCAAGCGGGCGTTTCACTATAAGCAATCCCTGCCCCATTCAAACTACCTGATCGCTCTCTACGCCGGGGAGTTCGAAAAAGCAGACCTGCCCCCGGCTTTCGGCGGCATTCCCCTGGCCTACTGGGTTCCCAAGGGCCGCCTGGCGGAGGGGGCGTACGCTTTTCGCAATACCCCCCGGATGGTGGAATTCTTCTCCCAGCGCTTCGATTACCGCTACCCCTGGGACAAGTATGACCAGGTCGCGGTGCCGGATTACGCCATCGGGGCGATGGAGCACACCTCCGTTACCGGGCATCGCGCCTCGGTGCTGCGCGACGCCTCCGCGCCGGATGATTTCGGGGGGCCGGAGTTCGACCGTTATTACAACGTTTGGACTGCGGAGGGCACCATCTCCCACGAACTGGCGCACCACTGGTTCGGCGACAATACCACCTGCAAAAATCTCAGCCAGATCTGGCTGAACGAGAGCTTTGCCACCTACCTGCAATTCCTCTGGGATGAAGAAACCCTGGGGCGCGAGGCCCTGCTGCTCGACTGCCGGGAAGCGCTGGACCGCTATTTAGGCTACGTGGAGAAGGAGCACCTTATCCGCCCCTTAGAATATCGCTATTTCGACAAGACCGGCGATATTTACAACGAGGAGCATACCTACCTGAAAGGCGCGATTGTGCTGCACACCCTGCGCCACGTGCTGGGCGATGAACCGTTTTTCAGGGCGTGCAGCTATTTTCTGCACCGTTACGAGTTTTCCAACGCGGACAGCCGCGATTTTGCCGCAGCCGTCGAAACGGCGACCGGGAGGAACCTGGACTGGTTTTTCGAGGACTGGGTTTACGGGGGCGGCCACCCGGTCTTCGAAGTCAGTTACACCTACCTGGAGAACCGCCAATTGCTGGCGCTGAAGGTAGAGCAGGTTCAACCAATTGTGGAAGGGCAGGATTTGTTCACCCTCCCGGTGGAAGCAGCTATCGTAACGGCCGGGGAAACCGAGCGGCGCACCTTCTGGGTGGACGAGGCGGAGGAGGAATTTTTCATCGAGTGCGAGCAGAAACCCCTCATGGTCAGTTTCGACGGCGCGGGAAATTTGGTCGCGGAAATCCGCTTTGAAAAATCCATCGACGAGCTGGTGTATCAGATCCGGCATGACGAATTTCCCGGGCAAATTTGGGCGATGCGAGAGGCGGCGCGGCGTTTTCCCGGCCATCCCCGCACCCTGGCGGCGCTTTCCGGCGTTTTAGACGCTTCCGCATTCTGGGCATTGAAGGCGGAGGCCGCGCTGCTATTGGGGCAAATCCGCACTTCCGGGGCAGAAAAGGTGATGGCGAAAGTTTTGCAGCAGCCGGATTACCGGGTGCGCAAGGCCGCGGCGCTGGGGTTGGCGCAGTTCCTGCCCAAATTCGCCGCCCCGCTTTTAAAAAACCTCATCGAGAAAGATCCTCATAACGACGTGGCCGCCACTGCCCTAAAAGCCCTGGCGAAGAACAGCCCGGCCGTTGCCGCGCCGATCATTCGCAAGCACATCGACCGCCCGGCCTGGTACCGGGAAATCACCATTGCGGGGCTGGAAGCTTTCGAAGAGATCGGCGATGCGGCGCTGGCGGCGGAGATTCGCCCCTACGCCGGGGAAAATTATCACCAGGATATCTGCATCGCCGCCCTGAATGCCTGGAAAAGCTGCGCCCCGGCCGATCCGGAACTGCACGCAACCCTGGTCGAATTTGCGGCAAAGGCCAATTACGGGGTAAAAATGGAAGCGATCAAACTGCTGGGGCAATTGCGGGTGCGCGGCGGCGAAGCAGTTTTGAAACAGACCAGCGAGGAATCCGGGGACGTGAACTTCCGGGTGGAAGCGAAAAAGGCGCTGCAAGCCCTTGAGCGGGCGCGGTAGAGGGGTGAAAAAACTCGATCCGCTTTTTCGATGCGCCCGGAATACTTTTGTTTTCAACATAAAGCGTGGCTGATTTTTAAAGTAACTTTGCTTCTCCGGTAGATTGTATTTACTTTGAATATCGAAAGCAAAATGCAGGAGTGATGCAATGACGGTGAAAATAGAATTATCCCCGGCAAAAACCCGTAAATTGAATCGGCAAGCAAGACAATTGGGAATATCCGTAGAGGAGTTTGTTGAACGATTAATTGATTTTGCGGTGCAGGTATCGGATGAAGAATATGAAGGTTGGCTGGAAACCCTCGAAATTCTTTCGGATCGGTCGTTTACGGCCAGATTAATCGAAAGTATCCAACAAGCGGAAAAAGGAAAGCTCGTCGAATGGGAAACCGCCAAGCGGGAGCTTGGACTGGCATGAAATATTCGATTGTGCTAACTGTAATTGCAAAGGAGATGCTTAACGAAATATCCGATGCCCGGGTCAAAAAGAAGATTAGTGAACGAATTGACCAGTTAACGGACTCTCCGGATTTACAGGGAAAACCATTGAAAGGTACATTCGCCTCTTACCGCAGCGTGCGGGCAGTGGGGCAGCGGTACCGCATAGTTTATAAGGTTGAAAAAGAAAAAGTAATCGTTTACGTTGTGGGGATTGGAATCCGTAAGGAGGGTAACAGAGACGACATTTACCATCGACTGATAAAATTACTTGAATCGGTTCGATTAGACGACGGTGAAACTGATCGAGATAAGGTTAGAGAATCCTGATAGAAATAAGGAAGTGGACGGAGCAAGTTCAGTTGGCCATCATCATCGAATACATTCTGCTCGCCGTCGCGTTATTATTGCTGCTGAGCGTCCTGGCCAGCAAAATCTCCGACCGTTTCGGCATTCCGGCGCTGCTTTTGTTCCTGGCCATCGGCATGTTGGCCGGATCCGACGGGCCGGGCGGCATCTATTTTGACAACGCCCTCACGGCGCAATTTGTGGGCGTTCTTGCGCTGGCGTTTATTCTGTTCTCCGGCGGGCTGGACACCGATGTAAGCAGCGTTCGACCGGTTCTCAAATACGGTTTAACGCTTTCCACATTAGGCGTTTTTATCACCGCGCTGGCGGTGGGGATTTTTGCCAGGGTATTGCTGGGATTTTCCCTTTTGGAAGGTTTACTGCTCGGCGCTATTGTTTCCTCCACGGATGCGGCGGCGGTTTTTTCGATCTTGCGCTCCAAGAACGTACACCTGAAAGGGCAATTGAAACCGCTGTTGGAGTTAGAATCCGGCAGCAATGATCCCATGGCGGTATTCCTGACCATCGGCCTGGTGCAGTTGCTCACCCAACCGGATGCTTCACTCGGTAATCTCCTCTTTTCATTTGCTTTGCAAATGCCCCTGGGCGCGCTGGCCGGCTATCTTATGGGGAAAGTTACCCTGTTTCTGATCAATCGCTTGAAATTAGGATACGAAGGTTTATATCCCGTTTTAACCCTGTCGCTGGTGGTATTGACCTATGGCCTGACGACCGTGATCGGCGGCAACGGGTTTTTGGCGGTTTACCTGGCCGGCATCATTGTCGGCAACAAAGATTTTATTCATAAACGCAGCCTGCTGCGCTTTCACGACGGATTGGCCTGGCTGATGCAAATTGCCATGTTCCTCACCCTGGGGTTGCTGGTGTTCCCTTCCCGCCTGGTGCCGGTGATGGGGTTAGGGATGTTGATTGCCGGCTGCCTGATCTTCATCGCCCGGCCGGCGAGCATTTTCATCAGCCTGATTCCCGGCGCATTGAGCCTGCGCGAGAAAATTTTTGTCTCCTGGGTGGGTTTGCGCGGGGCGGTCCCGATTGTTCTGGCAACCTACCCTTTGCTGGCAAAAGCGCCGCAGGCGGAATTGATGTTCAACGTGGTTTTCTTTGTGGTGCTCACTTCCGTGCTTTTGCAAGGAACCTCCATACCCCTCGCGGCGAAATGGCTGCGCCTCGATGCCCCCATGCCGCGCCGGAGCGTCTATCCCCTTGAGTACACCGCGATTGGGGGTATTAAAGCCGAACTCAAAGAACTGGCCGTTCCGGCAGACTCGCCGGTGGTGGGCAAAACTATTGTTGAGGTGGGGCTTCCGGCCGGATTTCTCATCGTGCTGATCGATAGAGACGGAGAGTTTATCCTGCCCGGCGGGGGTACCACCCTGCTGGCCAACGACCGGTTGTTGGTATTAGCGGAAAAAGAGACCTTCGAGCAGGTTCGGGCGCAAATCAGCGCCGGGGGTTGAAAAACGGGGAAAGTTACTATTCAGCCACTTGGAGCAAAACTTTAGTTTTGCAGATGCAGTGCAAAGCTGAAGCTTTGCACTCCCAACGAGTAAAATAGGCGGGGGCGGTTGGTGAACCGCCCCCGCGAGGTTTTTAATTCGTGAAATTAGTGCAATTCGTGGTTAAAACCCTTATTTCTCCCCCATAAACGGGTAACGCCAGTCCTTCGGCGGCGACAGGGTTTCCTTGATGGTGCGGGCGGTCATCCAGCGCAGCAGGTTCATGGCGCTGCCGGCTTTGTCGTTGGTGCCGGAAGCGCGCCCGCCGCCAAAGGGCTGCTGGCCGACTACCGCGCCGGTGGGCTTGTCATTGATGTAGAAATTCCCCGC
Source organism: uncultured Calditrichaceae bacterium (assembly GCA_964522165.1). Taxonomy (GTDB): domain Bacteria; phylum Calditrichota; class Calditrichia; order RBG-13-44-9; family J075; genus JABWBP01. The sequence goes on along the minus strand of CAZFVV010000128.1, from coordinate 8,051 downwards.
GGCGTTGCGCAGGGCGTCGGAAATCTTCACAATTGCGGCGCGATCCTGCGCGAACACCGCCCCGGTAAGCGCGTAGGGCGAGGTGCTATCGCACAGTTCCAAAGCCTCATCTAATTTGCTGTCCTGGTACACGTAGATGGTCATCACCGGCCCGAAAATCTCCTCTTCCATGCTCTTGAATTTGGGATTGTTAGTAACGATGGTAGTCGGCTGGATGAACCAGCCCTTCTTGTCGTCATACTCCCCGCCGGTGATAATTTCCGCTTCCTTCGATTTCTTCGCATGGTCGATGTAGGCGGTAATGCTCTCAAATGCGCCTTTATCGATCACCGCTCCAATAAAGTTGCTGAAATCCTCCGGGTCGCCCATTTTGATTTTCTTCACTTCCGCCACGTATTTCTCCTTGAACCTCGGCCAGATGGATCGGGGAACGTACATCCGGGAAGCGGCGGAGCATTTTTGCCCCTGGTATTCGAACGCCCCGCGCAGCGCCGCAACCACCAGGGTGTCAACATCTGCCGAATTATGGGCGAAAATGAAATCCTTGCCCCCGGTTTCCCCCACGATGCGGGGATAATAGTTCATGCGCGAAATGTTCTCGCCGATGGTTTTCCACATGTCCTGGAACACCGCGGTGGAGCCGGTGAAGTGAATGCCGGCTAAGTGGGGGCTGTTCATCACCGGGTTGCCCACCTGCCCGCCGGAGCCGGGCACGAAGTTGATCACTCCATCGGGCAGGCCGGCTTCTTGCAGCAATCTTATAATATGATACGCAGAATAGACCGCGCTGGAAGCCGGTTTCCACAAGGTTACGCAACCGACCATGGCCGGGGCGGTGGGCAGGTTGCCGCCGATAGAGGTGAAATTGAACGGGGTCACCGCAAATACAAACCCCTCCAGGGGGCGGTATTCCAGGCGGTTCCACACCCCGGTGGGCGAATAGGGCTGGTCGCCCATGAGCTGTGCCATATAGTAGGCGTTGAAGCGCCAGAAGTCGATCAGTTCGCAGGCGGAGTCGATCTCCGCCTGGAAGGCGGTTTTCGACTGTCCCAGCATGGTGGCGGCGTTGAGGGTAGAGCGCCAGGGTCCGGCCAACAGCTCCGCGGCTTTCAGGAAGATGGAGACGCGGTGTTCCCAGGGCATTTCCGCCCAGGTCTTGCGGGCTTTCAGGGCTGCTTCGATGGCCATGTTTACTTCTTTTTCCCCGGCTTTATGGTACACGCCCAATTTCACGGAGTGGTCGTGGGGTACCAGCAGGTCGGCGGTTTTGCCGCTGCGAACTTCCTTTCCCCCGATGATCAGGGGCGCTTCGATCTGCTGGGATTTCATTTCTTTGAGTTTCGCCTTCAGGGCCGCTCGTTCCGGCGAGCCCGGGGCGTAGGATAATATCGGTTCATTAATGGGATGAGGGACTTTGAAATAAGCGTTGGACATGGGTGGGCCTCCATTGGTAAAGGTGAGCATGGGTGTTTAAATTAGACATTGACAGGCGTTCGTTAAGATTTTTTGGCATCCTGATCATTTTCAAAAAGCTTTAACTGGGGATAATGCTTCTGATTGCGTGCACCTGAATGTTTCTTTTCGGTCATGCCGGTTGTTCGCGCTGCGGCGCAGGCTTCTCCCCAATCTATGAAGTACTGATCAAAATATTCAATCGGATATTTACTATATAATCGAACCTCGTCGCGAGATGGAATTTTACCTAATTTTTGAAAAATCCTCTTTATCTCAAGCTGAAGGATTTTTTTACTTACTTTGTATTTCTGTTTAGGAAGTCTTTTTACCCGGCTGTTTTTGGCGTTTGGCACCTTTTCATTTTTTCTGAACGGATCAATGCCGGATCGCAGTTCTAAGTGCCTATTTTGGGAAATTCCGTAATAATAGGGCGAAATTTCAATTCCGATGAATTTCCGGTTGAGTTTTTCAGCAGCCAATGAAGTGGTGCCGACTCCATTGAACGGGTCTAAAACCACCTCTCCTTCGTTAGTAAACAATGAAATTAATCGATACATCAGGCGCGGAGGCAGTTGAGTAGGATGGTCAACTCTTTTGCTGTTATGCTTAAGCCTGTGTATATCCCACCAGAGATTGGTTATATTTTGCTGGTCTTGAATGCCGGCTTTTTTACGCGATTGAATGCAGGAAGAGCGCAAACAGTAATCGTCCTTTAGAGTCAGCAATGAATCCAGTTCCAATGGAGAGTGTGAATCCCTGGTCAGGCCGGGTAAAGGGCTGGCAGGTCCTTTTGAAAATGTCAAAAGTGCATAATGGGCGGGCATTATAAGTCTTACTGGAAGGCTTAAACCATCCCAAACGATCCAATTATAAAAAGCCATTATTTTTGCCAAATGCGCATGATGCCGGATAGCCCAGAGAGGAATATTCAATATACAACAAAACCTTCCGGGTTTTAAAACCCTGGCAAGCTCGGAAAGCCATAAATCACACCAGTCAAAATACTCTTTTAGATCCCGGGAATCATCCCAGTTATCGTACTTCTTGGCGATGTTATAGGGGGGATCGGCAAAACAAAAGTCAATGCTTTCGGATGGAATTTCCCGCAGCGCCAAAAGACAATCTTGATGGATTAGTTCAGATTCCCGGGCAATTTCGTGGTTATTGTTCTTGAATAAATTACTATAAACAGGGGGCAGCTCGCTGATAGTGAAAACTGCGCCGGAAATATTTCTTAGGTCCACGACCTTTAAGGTTTTATGGGGCAAAACTCCAAACAGGTCCTGCAATCGCTGGACGATTTGTTCCGGGAACTCATTTAATTTATAGCTAATGTCTCGCCAAATATCCGACATCAACGTTCCATACTCATGGTACAGGTGCTTTTTACCGCCATAGTCTTTTGTGGTTCGCTCACAAAAGGGGCAATAAGTATATGATACCCTGGTCCTGGTATGTTTTAATGAGTTGGAATATTTGCTAAGAACGAGAAGCGCGGCGTGATGAGAAGGAAGATCGCCCGGGGTTGAAACCGGGGAATCCAGCTTAACGACAACCCATAATTGGAATTTCAGATACGGCTTAAGTTGCAAATAAATTTTCGCCGCCTGCTCAGGAGAGGTAAGTATGGTTAATATGCTGTCGTCTTTTAATCTTTGCGCGAAATCAACCAGACATGAAAAGGTTTCATCAATAGTGTTTAAATTGTTTTGCTTGGTGAGATATGGCATTAGTAAACACCAAACCTCCGCTTCACCGGATTCAAGGCTCTTTAATTCTGAATGGCTTTTTAGATTGAAGATCAAGCGCTCTAAAGGCCGAGTATTTTCACTTAAATGAGCCATTGATCAGACACCATCATTTTCAAATTGTACCAGAAAATCTGCTAATTTGTTTAAATCATCTTGTCGAAACGTGACGGTGCAATCACTAAATTGCATGATCGTTGAGAGCGCGGATTTGCGTTTGAAGTTTCCTGCCCCGTCAATCACATAGGCAATCTTGTGGCTGCCATTTTTAATTTGCAGGTATCGTGAACGGGCCTGGCCGGCTTTTCTTTCGATGGTGCTATTGGTGGTAACCTGGAAGCTGACCTCTATGGCGCAATATTTTAGATTGGGTGAGACTGCGACAATATCAAAGCCAACCGGCGTTCGACCATCATTCTGGCTGATACCGGGAATATGTTTTGAGGTGAAATCCCAATCAGGCAACTTGTTGATCAAATATTCCTTTACATATTCCTGGGCTAATTGGCCCATCATATTTGCTTTGGCGCCGCCAGTTATTCTACTTACCCATATATATCTCTGGCGAACGAAGAGATCAAGTTCTTCTTTCTTGCCTAATAAAGTTCCTATGTTACAACGTTCATAGATTTCTTGTGGTAAATTTTCCGCAGTGCAAAGCCCTCCATACAAAAGGAGCATACTCACGTCTTCGACAGGCGGGGTTAAAGGGTGGGGGTTAACAATGCTATCGCCATCGACATATAAATTCTTATTGTTCCAACTCCCTCCATCAAAAAAACTTTGAAAAGAATAGATGTAAGAATTTCCCTCCCAGGTAAATTCCATTTGTGGCTCCATTAAGCTCGATTCTAGTTTATTCTTAAACCGTTCCAGCCTTTCTCCGCCAATATCTGACAGAACCATTAAATGCTTTAGAAAAAGATTTGCGGGTAGGCTTCTGGAATTTTGCAAAGTGCTCTTCCATGCGATCGGGCTTGCATCGGAAATGTTGAGTAAACTGATAAACTTATCCTGGGATTCTATAAGTTTAGGAATGATACTGGCTGCCCTTTCCTTTTCTGACAACGCTATAGGCCAGAATTTCAATCCCTGTTTTTCTAAAATTTTGTAATCGTTCATGCCGAAATCAATCTCTTGTTGATGCACTTCAAACATCTTAATAGTCCTACCCAAGCCAAAATAATTTTAGGCTTTTTCCCTTTTGATGTCAAGGCAATTGGCAGATTTCCGGCGAGACGAGCGCCCATCCAACCGGGCAAGCTGCTTGCGTGTTGACAGTTTTAAGAACAAGGATGCCTGCCCGCCAAACGGATTAATCCAACCATTGAATTTGTACCCCGCTTAGCAGTACATTCCCCGGCGCAGGCGAATGCAGCGACGTTCGACCTGCAATTTGCCCTGCGCTGAAAATTTGCAGCAAGCGGCAGGCGCATTGCCTGCTGCTGACTGCCTACTTTAACCTAAACTCCACAGGAGGTCGTCATGGCGGAAAGTGTGTATAAGATCATCGAACTGGTGGGAACCAGCACAGTATCCTGGGAAGACGCGGCCAAAAACGCGGTCGATTTGGCCAACAAAAGCCTCCGCGATCTGCGGGTGGCGGAAATCGTGAGCCTGGATCTGAAAATCGAAGATGGCCGGGTGACCGCTTACCGGGCGAAAGTGAAGGTATCCTTCAAATTCGAGGGCGGCAAGTAAAAGGTAGAAAGGAAGATGGAAAACGGAAAAGGTATTGAGGTATAGGGTATAAGGTAAAAGGGAATGGGGGCGTGTTTTTCATCCTTCTACCCTATACCCCTCTTCCCCCTCGCCTCCACACCCATTCGACCCCCATTCCCCCAGAGGAGAGAACGCATGCGCAGAGAAATTCACAGTTGGTGGAGTCACCGTTTGCAAAAGGAGATGCCTATCGCGGTGTACGGCCATTACGGGTTCGCGGTGCTTATTTTTCCCACCGCCGCGGCGGATTTTTTGGAACTGGAGCGCTTCCAGATGATCCACGTGCTCGCCCCGTTGATCGAGAGCGGCAAATGCAAGGTCTTTTCCATCAACACCGTGAACAGCGAAAGCTGGCTGAATAGCCACATGAATCCTTACGATAAAGGGGTGCGGCACCAGGCATTCAACGAGTACGTGGTGGAAGAGGTGGTTCCCTTTATTCATGACGACTGCAAAGGGCTGGTTCCGATCATCACTTCCGGCGCGTCCGTGGGGGCGCTGCACGCCGCCAACAGTTTTTTCCGCCGCCCGGATATTTTCTCCGGCGCCATTGCCATGAGCGGGATTTACGATCTGCGCTATTACACTAAAGGGTATTTCGACGACAACGTCTATTTCAATTCCCCGGCGCACTACCTGCCCGGCTGGAACGATGAATATATGCTGAACAAAATGCGCGAAGGGAAAATCGTCATTGCCTCCGGCCAGGGCGATTACGAGGATCCCGGCGCCTCCGTCTATCTCTCCAATATCTTAAACGGCAAGGGGATCCAACACTGGCTGGATTTGTGGGGCCACGACATGCGCCACGACTGGCCCACCTGGCGGCAAATGCTGCCCTATTTTATCAGCAAGATGTGAATTATGGGCAGGTTAGATTTTTCATGCCGAAATCTGAGAGTTTGTCCCTAACTTTTTTTAGCCACAGAGTTCACGGAGATCACAGAGTTTCGACATAGCTCCACTTTCTGACTGGCATAATTTCTCAATTCCTTTGTGCTCTCTGTGTTCTCTGTGGCAAATTTCAAATATTTTTGGCTATAGTTCGGAGTTACGTTTCCACCGATGATTTGCAATCTGGAATCGCATCCGAAATAACTTGAGTGAAAAAAACGTTTTGCCTGCTCCTGCTGCCTGCCGCTGCCCCTGTCAGTTTTCTTCCTTTGCATCCCGGGTCATCAATTCCGTAACGGCATCGTGCGGGCGTTTATCATCGAAAAGCACCCGGTACACCTGCTCGGAAATAGGCATCTCCACCCCCAATTTTTGAGAAAGCTGGTGCACCGAGCGGGTAGTCTTCACCCCTTCAGCGACCATCACCATGCCCTCCAACACGGCTTTGAGGGTTTTCCCCTTGCCAATCTCTTCCCCCACGTAGCGGTTGCGGCTGTGCTTGCTCATACAGGTCACGATCAAGTCGCCGATGCCGGACAATCCCGCAAAGGTTTCCGGCTGAGCGCCCATCATTACCCCTAAACGGCTGATCTCCGCCAGCCCCCGGGTGAGCAGCGCCGCCTTGGTATTGTCGCCGAAACCGGCCCCGTCGCAGATGCCCGCGGCAATGGCAATCACGTTTTTCAGCGATCCCCCACACTCCACCCCGATAATATCCGTGCTGGAATAGACCCGGAAATAATCGCTGCGGAACAGTTCCCGCACCCGCCGGGCGGTATTGAGGTCGCCGGACGCCGCCACTACCGCGGTGGCGATTCCCCGGCTGACCTCTTCGGCGTGGCTGGGACCATAGAGGGAGGCGATTTGCTTATCCGGCAGCGCCAGGGTCTCCGCAATCACCTCGGACATCCGCTTTAGCGTATCGTTCTCGATCCCCTTGGCCACGTTGACCACGCAATGGTTTTTGCGCACCAATCCGGCAATCTGGCCGCACACGCTGCGCATGGCGTGGGAGGGAACGGCCATGACCAGGAATTGGGCGGATTCAACCGCTTCCTGCAAATCGCCGATCAATTTCAACCCGGCGGGCAGGGAGACGCCGGGCAGGTAGCGGGCGTTCATCCGTTCCGCCCGCATTGCGGCTAAAATTTCCGGCTCATACACCCACAGGGTAACCGGGTAGCCTTTTTTTGCCAGCAGAATGGCCAGGGTGGTTCCCCAGCTTCCTGCGCCGATTACGGAGATAGTTTCGGGCATGGCATTTTCCTATCTGGTTATTTGGTGATTGGGTGATTTGGCGATTGGGTGATGGGGTAATCGATCACTCAATCATCAGATCGCTCAATCGCCAAATCACCTGAACACGATAACACTTGAACACTATAACACCGTTTTCCCGGTCAAGATGCGTAAAATTTCCTGGTATTTTTGAGAAGTATTCTGCACCACGATTTCCGGCAGCGGAGGCGGCGGGGGGGTTTTGTCCCAATCCAGGGTTTCTAAGTAATCGCGGAGATATTGCTTGTCGTAGCTGGGCTGGGATTTGCCGGGCTGGTACTGGTCCCCTGGCCAAAAGCGCGAGGAATCGGGGGTCAGTACCTCGTCGATCAGAATCAATTCGCCATCCATCAAGCCGAACTCGAATTTGGTATCGGCGATGATGATCCCCTTTTCTTCCGCTATTTCCACTCCCCGGCGGTAGATTTGCAGGCTTTTTTCCCGCGCCGCCCCGGCAATTTCACGGTTCACCAGCTTCAGCATATCTTCGAAGGTGATATTCTCATCGTGCCCTTCTTCCGCCTTGGTGGAGGGGGTGAACAGCGGTTCCGGCAGCCGGGAGGATTCCTGTAACCCCCCGGGCAGCTTCATTTTGTGGAGGGTGCCGGATTTGCGGTACTCCTTCCAGCCGGAGCCGGCCAGGTAGCCGCGCACGATGCACTCCACCGGCAGCGGCTGCGCTTTTTTGACCAGCATGGCCCGCCCCTGCAACTGCTCCGGGTAGCGGTTGAAGGGGGCCGGGAATTCCCGCACCTCATCGGTGACGAAGTGGTTGGGGACGAGGTCGCGGGTCAGCGAGAACCAGAATTTGGAGATTTGGGTGAGCACCGCGCCCTTGCCGGGAATTCCTTCCGCCATCACCACGTCGAAGGCGGAGATGCGGTCGCTAGCGACGATGAGGAGATGCTCGCCGGCGTCGTAAATATCCCGCACCTTGCCGCGGTTGCGCAGTTG
>CAZFVV010000127.1:0-14974 GCA_964522165.1 uncultured Calditrichaceae bacterium | reverse complement strand
AGCAGAATAAAGGCATCCCCGGCAATTTTCAGAAAAGCCACTTCTTCGCCAAAAAAGATTCCCGCCAAAATACCCAGGCCCATCCCGATGAGAATTTTCGTGGATAAGCTCATAAACACCTCCTTAATCCCTTCCCGCCGGTTCTCCGCCCACCTGCTCCCTCACCAGCCGGTCGGTAAGGCGCCCGATTTCGGTCTCCAGCAGGCTCTTGCCATCGACACGGCCAAAGTAGTCCAGGAGGAGAGCGACCAGACCGGTCCACCCTGTCTGGTGGCTGGCCCCCAGCCCTGCCCCGTTGTCACCGTGGAAGTACTCATAAAACAGGATCAGGTCGCGCCAATGCGGATCTTCCTGGAACCTGGCCACGCCTCCGTAAACTGGCCGCCGTCCATTGGCGTCGCGCAGGAACATGCCCGACAGCCGGCGCGCGATTTCCTGCGCCACTTCGAACAGAGTCAGGTACTGGCCGGAACCGGTTGGGCACTGAACCTTGAATTCGTCGCCGTAAAAGGTGTACAGGTTCAACAACCCCCGGACGATCAGCACATTGACCGGCATCCACACCGGACCCCGCCAGTTGGAGTTCCCGCCGAACATCCCGGTATTCGACTCGGCCGGCAGGTACTGCACCTTATACTCCTGGTGACCCACCCAAAACGTGAAGGGATGATCCAGGTGATAGCGCGCGAGAGAGCGAATTCCGTACGGCCCTAAAAATTCGTTCTCGTCGAGCAGGTAAGCGAGCACCCGTTCCAGCTTCTTCTTGTTGAGGATCGACAACAGCCGCCGTCCCTTGTACCCGATGAAACCCTCGTCGGTGGGGGCCACATGCGAAACTAATTCGGGGTGGCGTTTCCGGAACAGGGCGACCAGTTCCATCAGTTTCGGATATCGCGTCACGGCGTCCCCTTCGAACACCGTGGAGGCGCACAGGGGCAGCAGTCCCACCAGCGACCGCACTTTCAAGCGCATGGCCTGGCCGTCCGGCAGCCGCAGCAGATCATAGAAAAACCCGTCCTCTTCATCCCACATCTCGTCGTGATGCTCGCCGAGGCGGTCCATGGCGTAGGAAATCCACATAAAATGCTGTAAGAACTTGAAGGCGACTTCCTCGTACATCGGGTCGTATTCGGACAGAATCAGGGCCATTTCCAACATGCACTGGCAGTAGAACGCCATCCAGGCGGTCCCGTCGGCCTGCTCCAGCGATCCACCGGTGGGAAGCTCCGCGCTGCGGTCGAATACCCCGATGTTGTCCAGCCCCAAAAAGCCGCCGGCGAAGACATTGCGCCCGGAGGGGTCCTTGCGGTTCACCCACCAGTTGAAATTCAGCATCAAGCCCTGGAACGAGCGTTCCAGGAAACGAAGGTCCGCCCGGCCCAGCGTTCGCTCCATTTTGTAGAGGTAGAGGGTGGCCCAGGCATGCACCGGGGGATTCACATCGCTGAAATTCCATTCGTAGGCGGGAATCTGCCCGTTGGGGTGGAAATAGAGATTGCGCAGCATCAGCAGCAGTTGCTCTTTGGCGAAATCGAAATCCACCAGTGCCAGGGCGGTCGTGTGGAAGGCCAGGTCCCAGGCCGCATACCAGGGATATTCCCACTTGTCCGGCATGGAGATCACGTCGGCGTTGAGCATGTGAAACCATTCCGTGTTCCGCACCCCCTGCCGGCCGGACTCACCCAGCGGATGGCTCTTGTGCTCGCTCAGCCATTTATCCAGGTCGAAGTAGTAATACTGCTTGCTCCACAGCATACCCGCCAGCGCCTGGCGGTGTACCCGGCGCTGATCTTCGTTCAGCGATTTCGGCGTAATCCGGCCGTAGAATTCGTCGGCGTCGGCAATCCGGCTCTTGAATATCCCTTCAAAGTTGCGGAAGGCGTCTTTCGCCGGGGCGGCTGTTAGCCGCAGGCGCACTGTTTTGCTCCCGCCGCCGGGCACTTTTAGCACGTAGTGCGCCGCGGCTTTGGTCCCCACCCTGGCGGGATTCACCGCCTCGCCCTGTCCCGATATGATGCAGGCGTGGAAGGCATCCTTCACGTAGGGAGAGGCGTTGGGCTGGCCCCAGAGACGCTGCGCATTGCTCTCATTTTCCGTGAACAGCAGCTCCGGCCCTCCATCGCAATACAGCCAGTAATCGCCCAGTTCATGGTGGGAGGCTTGAATGGCGCCCGGCGCAGCCTCGCGCAGCGAAGGCTTTGGATCGCCATCTCCCCAGGACCAGGTGTTCCGGAACCACAGCGTCGGCAACAGCCGCAACCGGGCTGCTTCCGGCCCGCGATTGTGAACGGTGATACGGATGAGCAGGTCTTCCGGGCCTTCCTTGGCGTACTCCACAAACACGTCAAAGTAGCGGTCCTCGTCAAACGCGCCGGTATCGAGCAGTTCGTACTCGAACTCCTCCCGCGACCGTCTGCGGTTCATCTCGATAAGGTCGCGATAAGGAAACTCCCGCTGCGGGTACTTGTAGAGATACTTCATGTAGGAGTGGGTGGGAGTGCTGTCGATGTAGAAGTAGTACTCCTTCACGTCCTCCCCATGGTTCGCCTCACTGTTGGTGAGCCCGAACAGGCGCTCTTTCAGAATGGGGTCGCGCTCGTTCCACAGCGCCAGGGCAAAGCACAGCCGCTGCTGGTCATCGCAGATTCCCCCCAGCCCGTCCTCGCCCCAGCGGTAGGCCCGGGAGCGCGACTGGTCATGGGAGAAGTAATCCCAGGCGTTGCCGTCCTCGCTGTAGTCCTCGCGCACCGTGCCCCACTGCCGCTCGCTGAGGTAGGGTCCCCATTTCTTCCAGGGGATTCCCTTTTCGCGCGCATCATTCAACCGCTTTTGTTCCTTTACATCGATGATCTTCTTCTCAGCCATGGTTCTTCTCCTTCTTTTTAGTTTCTAAACAGTGAAATCTGCGTAAAAAAGCCAAAATTTTCAACATGGAGAGAACAGAGATAACAGAGATTCTGGTCTAAAAGGATTTTCCCGGGCATGGCCTTCTCTGTTTGCTCTGTTTTCTCCGTGTTTAATCTTTTGGTTCCGGCCTGTCCGGCTCAGGTTTTATGATCCTCAAAACCAGCTATATTGATAGGCAACCGCCAGGGCGTCAAAATCTGATCCGGCTCTGGTGGCCGCGCCGGTGTGGAATTGCACTTTCAAGGCATGCTGCCGTCCGAATGGCAGCGAAAAGGTGGCGCCGATTCGCCAATTCTTTTGAAAATCGCTCTTGAACTTTCCATTCACCGAAGTCTCCCCGCCGTCGGCGTACCCGCCATTCACCGCCAGCCAAAGCCCGGGCTTGAATACGTAACTCAGGTGGCCCTGCACGGCAAAAAGCGGCTTCTGCTCCAGCTTAGAGTTTTGAACATACTCGGTATTGTCCATGAACAGCCAGACGCCGCCAAAGGTCTCCAGATACCACTTGCCAATCCGCTGCGAGACGCCCAGCTCGGGTTTGAAAGCCCAGCGATTTGCGCCGAGGTTGACGTATTTGCTCTCGTCGTACTGGCCAATGGGGATGGAAATAATGAGAGTGGCGCCGGCAACCGTCTTCTGCTGATAGTTCCGGAACTCCCCGGGAGAGAGCGCCGGAGCGCCGATAAAATTCATGGAAAGGCTAACTCGCGCATCCGCGAACCCGGTGCGGGTTCCGCTGGTATCCCGCCCCGCCACCTTTAAATCGCCGGACAGCCAGACGAACGGCAACTGCGCGCGCACTTTGCCATGTTTTCCGAAAAAATTCAGCGCCCGGACATAGGCGGCACCTAAGTTATGCGCCGTTACATTGAAGTCCTCCACGGGGAGAGAAGCGTCCACAATAATGTTGCCTCGCGATACGCCATAAATGGCACCCACGAAGTTCATTCCCACCGGGGCATTGGAGTAGGCGCGCGGCTCCAGTTCCTGGGCCAGGGCCAGCCCGGAAAGCAGCGCGAGCGTAATCAGCACCCGGCGCAATGTTTTCATCTTGATTTTTGATCCTGTGACCATAGCCTCCTCAAATTCCCGGTGGTGGTTAAGTTTTGACTGATGAATTTGAACAAGAGAAAACAGAGGCAACAGAGTTTTTAGGTATCTTGGGTATCCATCCCTTTCACGAAGTGACCGCTTCGCGGCGGGAATGGCTTCGCCATGAGAATATCTCTGTTATCTCCGTTCGCTCCTGTTCAACATTCCCCATGCGGAGAAAATTTTCATATTTCAAAAAGTATAGCCCAGCGCCACAACGACCGTCGGGCTGGTCCAGCCCAGGTTGAACATATAAGCCGTGAAATCCACTTTTCTATAGGAGAAGCCGGCCAGCAACCCTCGCTGGACATCGAGCCCGGTTTCATAAGCCCTGGTGCGCTGGGCTGCCAGGCCGGCGCGAAACCAGTCCGCCAGCGCGTAGCTGAGTTCCACCCAGTTGTAAAAAAAATTCTCCGCGGAATCATCCGCATCAAAGAGATATTCACCTTCACTGTAAAGCTCTAACCGCCCATATCCCAGGGTGAGGCGGTAAGCCGGCGCGAAGCCGGCGCTATTTCCGAAGACCGCGCCAAGCATTGGGGTCGCCTCCAGGAAGAGCCGTTCTCCGGCGCTGAAGTTCCATCCCAGGAAAAGCGATCCGCTTTCCAGATCTTCGTAGTTGTAACGCGCTTCCAGGTGAAGCCAGCCGCGATCCGCAGTGAAGATACGCGATCCGCAGTGAAGATAGGAGATACGTAATCCCGATCATCGGGCACAAAATAAGCATAGCCCGAGAGGGAAAACCACCAGGCGTGCGGCGAAACGGCCGCAGCGCTGTCTGTTGTAGTTTGCCCCTGCGCCTGGCCAGTCAACAGCAACAAGCCGGCAGCGGCAGTTGCCAGTGAAGCCCTCATCTTCATCCTCCCAGCGCAATCGTGATTCCGACCAGAACCAGGCCAATGGCAACCATCGCAAGGCCCACTCCCCACGGAGAATATCCCGCATGGCGTCCCAGTGAATAGCCGGTCATAAATAGCATGATGATGGCAATGCCGTTGGAAAAACGCAGGGCCAGCAGGGCATTGTGCATCACCAGGAACGGGATAACCACCGGCAAGGTGGACATAAAAACGAGCCGGTAAAAACCAGCAGCTTTATTAGCGCCCGGTTTCGGAAGAGGAGGCCGTCCCGGCAACGGAACGCGGGGTTTTGATGCCATTGAGCGTTCGCGCCACCTCGAACAGGTCCCCGGTTCGGTAAAAGTCCACCGCAATCAGGTTCGGCAAATGCTTCCGCTCTTTCTGGCACTGCCGCGCCCGCGCCAGCAGAAAGTCGTAGGCGTTGACGATCTCGGCGTTGCTGGGCAGCGGCGCCGGGGAGCTGTCAATCCAGTGGTTGAGCAGGAAGAGCGATGCGGAAGCGCCGCCGCGATTCGGTTTGCAGGAAAACTCCGCGGGATCGTGGAAGGAATAGGGCGTCTCCTGCATCACCTCGAAGGCCGGATGGATCCATTCTACTCCTTCGCTGCTGTTCTCGGTCATCACCACCACGCGCTGGTCTAAGGCGACCATCTCCCGCAATGTCGGCCACGGCGGCGCTGCCGCGCCGCGATAGACGAAGTCGATCAGCCCGCTCTCCAGAAAGCACTTTTCAATATCCTGCGGCGTAACGCCTTCGTCTTGAAGGACTATCAGCAACACCTCATTGGGGTTTGCCACCAGAAATTCGCGGATTTGCCCCAGGATCGGGACGAACGCACTGGCTCCCAACTCGCAGAAACCGTGGCACATGTACACGCCGCGCTCCCCCTCTTTGCTGCCGATCAGGCGATCGCGAATGCGCATCGCCGCGTCCACCCCCTCTTTGCCGAGAGCCGCTTCGTATTTTTTACGCGCCATCCCTTCGTCTTCCAGATGGGTTTTGATCTTGTCTTCCACCGGCACGCCGTAATGTATATCGATAAGGAAAGCGCGAATCCCGTCATTCAACTGCCCGGGAATGCCTCTTTCGTGTTGGGGAAACAGCCAGTTGGGAACGTCCGCAGAGGACATGGAATTGTGGGTGGCGGGGAACACCACTTCGTTCAACCGGCGGTCGCGCAGCTCCGGGTAGCCGTTGCAGGCGTCGATGGTTTGCGGCGCCGCCGCGGTTTCCGCGGTGCGGGTCAGGAAAAATACCCCCACACCAATAAACACCACCGCCGCAACCCCAACCAGCAGAACCCGGCTAAACGGCAAACCCGCGTCTTCCGAAGCGGGCGTTTCCGCGGCTGCTTTCTGAAATTCTACCTGTGGAAGCGCGCGCAGGAGCAGGCGGAAAAGCTCGCGCAGGCCGATGAAGAAGATCACCAGGCCGGCCAGAAGGGTGAGGATGATCAAGGTCGCGTTGGGCGCCAGGCTGGCCAGTAAACCGGCCGCGAGAAGCGCCAGCCCCCGCCACGCCTGCGGCCATTTGCCCGGCGGCGGAATTGTGAGCCAGCGCCATGCCGCCCCGCCCATCTCGCCCAATTTCACCCGCTCGAATAGCGAATGCACCGCGGCAACCAGAACGAGGCCGATACCCCCCAATACCAGCGCCCAGACCATGAAGCCGCCCAGAAATGCCCACCACAGGCCGGCGAGGGCCTGGCCAACCGCGGGATCCTGGGCAAATAGGGCGAGAACCTGCCCACCGAACCTTACCGTCAAGCGCAGCGCCAGGCCGATGATCGCCAGGCTGAGGCCGAGGCGGAACAAGCTGGTTCGGCGCGACGGGGAAAGCATAACTCCAAGCACGCCCATCCCGGCGCCAAAAATGATCAGCGCCAGCGCGCTCAATCGCGAGCGGCGGGCGATCCGCATGAGATCCAGGGCGACCTGGCCGCCCGGGGCTTCATCGGAATCGCCGACCAGGGCGCTGACCTGCGGGGGAATTTTTTTGGCCAGTTCCGGGTGGGTTGACAGGGCGCTGCGCAGGATCACCCCGACGTCCGCCAGGTTGAGCAGCACTCTCTGGGCGCGGCCGGACATCATGGTTTCGTGACTGGTGCGCGCGGCCCGGCGCACGATGCCGCGAAAAGGCTCGGAAGCGACCAGCGAGCGGGTAGTGGCGGAAATGAGCGGGGCGAATGCGGTGAGATCGCGCTCTTTGGCGATCAGGCCCTCGGTGACACGGTCGGCGACCAGCCCGGCCACCCGCGGATCGCCCAGGCTCGCGGCCACCCGATCGGCAAAGGCCTCCGAGTTAAATAACACCCGCGAGGCGTAAGCCAGCAAAACGCCCAGCACCAGGGCCACAATGCCCAGCACGCCGCAAGCCGCGCCGAGGTAGGCGCGGGCGCGATGGCTGCGCCGGGTTATGTTTGCTGATGAATTCATGATTCTCCTCCAGTCTATCTTGTTTTGATTGCGGGTAACTGTTCAGCCCATGGCTATGCCATGGGTTGAATCGTTACGATTTCGGTTTTCACGGTTTGCCCTCGCTCTCCGCTTGCTCCTCCACCGGCGCTGCGGTTTTCACTGCCACGCTGGCGCTGTACCAAATTGCGTCGGGATCGATTCGGATGGCGTTGGTGCGGGCATCGAGCGCGATGGCCAGGTCTCCTACTTTGACGGTATCGCTCACGCCTGCCGGAAGCGCAAAGGGTTTGATCTTTTGGAGCGGCAGCTTCACGTTGAAGCCCTTCTTCTGAACCAGGTTCTCCAGCAGGTTGGGCACGTTCACCTTGTCGAGCACCCAGCCGCACACCCCGCTTTTCTCGGCCAGGATCGCATTGATGGCGTCCCACGATTCCTGCGAGGGAGTCACCCGGATATTCAGCTTGGTCTCCGGAAAAGCCGGCGTTCCAATTACCCGTTTCCCGTCCATGGAGAAAGAAAGGGCGCCGGACACGAGGTAACCGGTGGGAATCACATCCCCGGACACCTTCTGGGTCACATCCATGTCGCCGCAGGTAAGGTCTGCCACGTTCTTGCCGTCCCACACAAAGTGGATGATGGCTTCGCCGCGCCCCTCGGTGACTTCCACCGGCAGGGACAGGGACACCTGGTTTCCGCCAAAGGTTATCTCGGGCTGGCCGGGTTTGAGCCTGGCCAGCACTTCCGTAATCTCGACATCAACCACGAACTCGCCGACTGTGACGATCTTTTTGACCGATTTGGCGACGTGGGCCTTGATGCCGCTCAGGCGCAGGGTCACGTTGCTCACCACATCGGTAAAGAGGCGCTCAATAACGCTTTTCAGGAAGGCGGTGGGGACGGCGATCACCACTTCCCCTTTGGGCAAACCCTGGATGCGGGCATCTTCTTTCACCAGCATCGCCGCTCGCTGCCGCAAAGAATCCTGCTCGGCTTGAAGCTGCTGAATCTCGGCTTTCCAGGCTTGCAACTGCTCGGAAGAAGGTTTGCGGGCACAGGCCGCGCCAAGTACCAGAGCAGCTATAACGATGGTTAGACATAGTATGCGAATAAAGTTCATGCTCCACCCTCCTTTCCGTTTTGGGGCGCAGGCGCGGCCGGTATTGGGGAATCCTTCCCTTCGGGGACGGAATTCTGCGGCGGGGCGGGCGATGGAGAGGAGGACTTGCCCTTACGGGATTTCTTCTTGACCTCGACACCCAATCCCTCTTCAGCGCCGGTCACCTTTCCAACCTCAGCGTTCAGCGTCACCCACAGTTTGCCGCCCGCGGCGATCACCCGATCGACTGACAGGTTCAGAGGAACCGCCAGGGAGTCCAACCGGACCCCACCCTCTTCCAACGCAGGAATATGAATTTCCTGCCCCAGCACCACAGGAATCTGGAGGTTGGGAATGGCATCTTGCAGCAACTCGCGCCCTTTATCGGCAAGGAATTTTTTTCCGCCGACGCCCAGGATGCTTTCCAGTACGCCTGCCTGCAAAAGCTCGATATGATCGATGGCAATAGCGATGCTCAACTGGCTGGTTTGGGGATCGATCGCGACCGCGCCGAGGCCGCCGAAAATGCGTACGGCAATTCTGCGCTCGGGACTGGCGCGGCGATGGACGCTGCTTTCGATAATGATGGCGCCGTACTTATCGCGCAGGGACACCTCGGCCTTTTCCAGCCGGATGGTGAACCGCTCGCCGATGGGACGCTCCAACGGGAGTTGGGAACGGAAGAGGTCGCCCACGATCTTTTCGTCTAGACCGATCAGGAAGCGATCGGTTGGCACCAGTGAGCCTTGCCCGGCCTCGGCAATCAACTCCGCTATGCCCTGATTCTGCCGCAGCAACAGCGCCTTGCGGGCGAGGTAGTCGGTTTCCTCCTCCGAAGGGGCGCAGCCCACGAGCAGAATCGCGGCTAATAGAGCGCTCAACGCATACAAAGAAATGGCAGCTATCCCTGCTGCAATCGCGTTCCAATCATTTTTATGCGCGTTCATTTTCGTCAACTCACGGTCAGACATTGCAACACACTCTCTGGTTGTGGATTTTGCACTTTGCATCCCTCATTCGCGGGGACAGGCTTTGCACTTTGCACTATCTCCGCCGCCCCCCTCCGCCACCGCTGCGGCGTTGATAACTTCCCGCGCGCGCGTTGCCGCGCTCCCGCGCCTGGTAATCTCGTTCCAGGGAGCCGGCGCTGGGCGATTTTTGCTGGCGGTCGCTGGCGCTGGCAGAGGGCGCACGGTCTTTGGATCTATCGCTGGTGCTGGCTGAAGGGGGACGGTCGTCTTTGGATCTGTCGCTGGTGCTGGCAGAAGGGGGGCGGTCTTTGGCTTTGTCGCCGGCCTTGTCTTCCGATGACCACCCGCCTTTATCGCGTTTTTGCCAGCCATCATCGTTGCGCTGATAGACGTTGCCGTCGCGGTCGGTGTACATATTGTTTTGCACCCCTCCCGCCGGCTGAGAAGGCCGGGTAGCGACGCTGGCGCCGCGGTCGGCGTTGCGCGCCCGGTTCTCCGGGCGGTTGTAAAGATTATCATTCGTGGTAGGCCGCGGCCGGACTTCCACATTGCCATCACCGCGATTGATCTCTCCCCCGCCGGGGTGATACCCGCCCGGGCCAAACCACCCCCCGGAACTGCCGACATGATAACCGGCCCAAAACCCATGCGCATAGCCATGCTGGTAGCCGTGATGATAGCCATGATGATAACCGCCCCAGCCCCCGCCCCACCCATAGGAGAAGGTGAACCACCCGGCGCTCCAGCTCATGCCAAAGCTCCAGCCGCTCCAGGGATTGTAATGCACGTGAAAGCCCCAGGTGACCGGCCGGGGATAGTAGTAAACCGGCCCGACCCACGGGGTATAATACCAACCGGTGCCATACACCACGGTGCCGTAATAAGGATAGCAGCCCATATAAGCCGGGGTGTAGCCGACGTACACCACCTCCGGCGTGGAGTCATAAACGTAAACATATTTGGTGTTGTAGGCCGGGCTTTCGGGCGGGATGGCGTCCACTTCATCCGGGCGGGTATCGGAAACCTTCCAGGGGCCGGTGGGCGAATCCGCCACGTACCACACCGCCTGCTCGCAAGCGTAATACTTGCCCTCTATTTTGAGCACCTGGGAGGCGGTGTTGACCGCGTAGGACACCTCGGTGCCTTCGATCTTTTCAAATTTGGGCTTGCCGTCGTACGCTACTTCTAACGTTGCTTCGCTGCGTTTGACCGCCGCGGTTTGGGGAACCTGGGCATCCAGGTAAGCCTCTTTGGCCTGCTCGGTATCCGGCACGTGCGCCAGCACCTCGCCTTTGTCGGAGCCGGGAGAGATTTTGGCGAAGCTGGCCGGAATTTCTTTCGGCGGCACGTAGGCCCACGGCCCCTTCTCCAGCGAGGCGCTGCGATACCAGCGCCCGGAGAGCAGCAGGTAATAATTCTGGGTGGCGATCTCTAAGAAAACGTCGCTGCCGGTGTTGTTCATGTAGAGCAGTTCATTCTCCGCTAACGGGGAATATTTCGGCTCGCCGTCGGCGACGATCAACTCCGTGGGAGTGGTGGCGGCGAAGATTTTGGCCGCTTTCAACTCCTCCGGCGAGAGGGCTTCGACGCTGTCGGGGTTGGCCGCGGGCAGCTTGCCATCTTCGGTGACAAAGAGCGCGGTCACCTCCTGCGGGGCGTTGTCAGCGGCGCTCCAGGGGCCTTGGATCAGATCCTTGGTGGTGAACCACACCGAACTGCCAAAGAGATAATAGGTTTTGGTTTTGGAATCGAAAACGATCGGGAAGGCGGTGTTGGCCACCCGCATCAGGTTGGTATTCTCGATCTTCCGCAACTGCGGCTCGCCGTCAAGGATGATG
Organism: uncultured Calditrichaceae bacterium; assembly: GCA_964522165.1. Classification (GTDB taxonomy): domain Bacteria; phylum Calditrichota; class Calditrichia; order RBG-13-44-9; family J075; genus JABWBP01. The sequence goes on along the minus strand of CAZFVV010000127.1, from coordinate 3,792 downwards.
AGTATGGCCGGATAGGTCACGAAGATGATTTCCGGCGGATCGTTCTTCAAATTTTCCGCGGCCTTCTGCTCCAGTTCCGCCTGCTCTAAGCTGACCAGCAAGCGGTCGAGCGAGGTGGTAAGCTCCCGTTTGGGAATCTCGCTTTCCAGCAAATCCGCAAGCTGTTTTTCCTGCTCCGGGGTGCTCTCCGGAAAGCGCACGTTATCCACTTTCAATTCCAGCACGTTCACCGTGCGGGTATCGCGGTCGGTCTCCACCCGCGCCGTGAACCAGATGGCCCCGAACACCGGTTCGGTTTTGCCTGCTCCGGTAACGGAGACCGCCGCCCGGCCTTTCAAATCATTGCCTTTGAAAGATTCCGGCTGCGGCTGGTACATGATGACCGTGGCGCCGGAGGCGTCAATCTGGCGCGGCCAGTCGTTTTCCTCTTGCGCGGCAATTGGCGAGCGCCAACTCAATGCTATCAGGCAAATCAATAAGAAGTAACGCATACGGGATCGCTTCTCCTTTAAGATTCCAGGTTATATTCGGTGTTCAAGTGTTCAAGTGTTCAAGTGTTCAAGTGTTCGAGTTACATGAGCACATGAACACTTGAATACTTGAACACCAATGTAAAGAGCAACAATGAACCTCTAACGGGTATAATCAGATCTGTATTTGAAGGCGGCTCTGGAAGAACTGGGTGCTTCCTTTAAGGCCGAAGCGCTCGAGAACTCCGTAGCCATAAGCGAACTCCAACCGCAGGTGGTCAGAAAGATACCAGTTGATCATTGGCGTCAGCCGCCAGAATTTCCCGCCGGGCCGGGCGCCGTCATCAAGATTGAGGTGGGAAACCCGCAGCACCGCTTCCCACGCTCCCGGGCCGCCTTCGAACACCGTTTTGGCAGGCGAGACGGTTTTGAGGACTCCGCCGACAGTGGTATAGGCGCGCGTCTCCCCGGTAATCACCCAGGTTGCGAACACCTCGCCCCCGTGAAACAGCGGATTATCCGCCTCCGAAGAGCTAATCTTGTGCAGGTAGTATTCGCTGCCGAACAACCAGGGACCCGCCCGGTAATAGGCCTCCCATCCTATGTGCCGCGAATGGTGCGCCGGGAATTTGCCGGTATCAATAAAGTAGGGAGCGGGAAAGGTTTCCGGGCGGGACCGGACTTGCAGTTGGCCGCCATCCACCTGGCCATAACGGCCGCTCACGCCGAGGTGGAGAAGTGTGCCATCGGCTTCCGAAAACACCGGCAGCCAGGCGATACGCACCGCGAATTGCCAATCGAAGGTGGAAAAAGACTGGTCTTCAGATAACCAATCGGTGAACAATCCGATGTTCCAGAGCAAGCGCCGGTTGGGTACATAGCCCAGCCATTTCACGCCGTCGGCAAGGATCGGTATCAGGTCAAGGGCTATTTGTCTTTCCAGCGTCCAACCAAAGTAGCCATTCATAACCTTGTTCAGGGAGAATCCCTCTTTGGTGCGACCGACGAAAACATTGCCCCATAATTCCGGGACTGCAATCATGAATCCGGTCTCGCGCATCAGCCAGGAATCCGTGGGGCCGTCGTACATGACTCCGGCCTTCCAGGTGATTGGCCGTTTGGTCTTAAGAACCCCGCTGAAGAGGAGGCGGGAATCGCGGACTTTGAACTGGGGTTCCAGCGAGATTTGTTGTTTGCTCTCTTCATCCTGGGCATAGGTTGCGCCTTCGTATAAGAAGCCGGCTCCGATCCGTATGGTAGTGAACGGCCCCTCGAACTCGTTCCACTTCACAAATTTCCGTTTGGGCGCGTCGTAAGCCTCCCATTCGGTCGCCAGGGTGGGCTGTTGCGCAGAATCGGGACTCGCTGCGGCTGGAGCCTGGCCGCGCGATGGGTGCGGCGCCATTAGCAGCAATAACAGCGCGAAGCCGGCGGCAAATGTCCGAAATTTTGATACCACAACGTTTTGCATACATACCTTTCTTTGTTCAGCCCACGAAACACACTAAATATTCTAAAAAAAGGTTTTACTGTTCGCGTTCTTTCGTGTTGTTAGTGGGCAAATAGTGACAACTGCCTTTGTTTATCAGAAAGAACCGCGCTCCGCAGCGCAGCTATTGTTTAGCGCCTTGTGAATCGTTCCCGGCGCCGATGGGAATACCCACGGTGAAATAGAGCGAGCGGTTATAGCGGTTCGGGGTTGAATCGTCGATGTAAGTATCGACCAGGCCGTAATAATAGCGCACGCCTAAGTTTATTCCGTTGCCGCCGAGCAGGCGGTATCCCGCGCCAATCATAATCCCGGCGTCCAGGGGATGGTAGGCGTCTCTCACATCTCGTTTATACCGCAGGTCCTCCTCCTGCACCGTATTGGTGAATTCATCAGAAGCCTTGTGCAACAAGCCCGGCGCCACCCCGCCTTCCACCGAGAAGTTATTGCGAAAGCGGTACTTCAACAGGATCGGCACGGTGAAGTATTGCAGTTTTGCAGTGACGCTGCCTCCGCTGAAGGCATTATCCAGATTCGCGTCGCTTAAGGAGTAGAGCGGAAGGTTCTCCGCCCCCAGGGTTGATTTCACGATTACACCAGTGTGAATCATCCAGGAGGGATTGTTGAGCTTGATGTCGAAATAGAATCCCAGGTTCCATGCCGTCAGGTTTTTTGCACCGTCAATACCTTCTACCGACGCCAGGTTCACTCCGCCGTCGAGGCCGAACTCCACCCTCCCGGTATTCAGCGCCTCGCCAAAGAGCAGGGAGATGATTACCTGGGCGTTTGCGGTATAACCGGACAACAGAACAATAAGAATCAAGAAAACCCTTTTCATAATCCAAACCGATATTGAATTCCCCCGATGAATTGCTTACGGGCGCCTAAGAAGCCGAACTCTCCCCGGAACATCAGACTGCGGTTCAACTGAAATTGCGAACCGACAATAAAATTCCACTCTTCCAACTGGCTTTTCTCCAGGGAATACTGCACGGTGGCAGAACCCGCGTTGCTGATGGCTCCATCTAAGTTGGTCAAGAAAGCGCCGGCCTTTTCGATGGCGCGGTTGGCAGTCTCATATCTCGCCATGTTCAACGGGTTTTGTTGTTCGAAGGGCGTTAAACCATTCCACCAGGCGTTAATCTGCGCCTGCGCATCCTCTACCCTCTGGAAACCCTGATCCACCTGGCCCTGTAATTGGTCAACCGGAAGCACTTCCGAGAGATTCAGCGAGCCGCTGGTAGCAGAAGCTATACTAAACCTGAAACCGCCCACCCAGAGGGCCAGGTTTCTATCAGGATTTTTGAATTTGAAGGTTTTGCCCAGGCGAGGGCCGAATACAAAGGAAAAGGCCGGTTTGTCCAGGGCGCTGACATCCGACCAGGCAAAGTTCATATCCAGCGCCATCCAGCCGCCGCCCACGCCTAAAGTGGGCGTCAGCCCGAATCCGAACGTCTGGACATCAAAGTTTGCTTCTGATGAAAACGCCGTTAGCTCCTGCCAATTGTTGCTGCTATCCGGAAGCCACAAACCGGCCTCGATGGCCGTGGAGGTTTTGGCCACGGCGATGATCCCATAGACGTTCAGGAAGGGCAATACCCAGAGATCCGGCCGGATATTGACGCCGGAAGCTTTCGCAACAGCGCTATTTAATCTTATTACCTCTTCCAGATCGGTCATGGGGCCATTATTAAAGCCCACCATGAGGTTATCGATCAAAAGGTCGGATTCCTGCCACAGGTAATTTACGCTAAGCCCGGCCGACAACGGCAGCGCGATTCCTAACTTCTGAACCTTCTCGCCCCAGATCGGAAAAACATAGGGATACTCCGA
>CAZFVV010000126.1:12375-15083 GCA_964522165.1 uncultured Calditrichaceae bacterium | reverse complement strand
AACTTCGCAACCCAATTGCGTGCCGAAGTTGAACTTCGGCACGAGGATCGACGGATTTTCTCTGCCGGGGAGTACTAGCCATTTAGCCCCACCAATCCTCTCCCCGCCTTCCCTCCGGCTACAGCAGGCTCTTAAACACCCCGATGGCGTGCTCAATGTCTTCGTCGGAAATTTCCAGGTGGGTGACCGCCCGGACGCGGGTGGGGCCGAAGGTGAACATTTTTACTCCCCGCTCTCCCAATTTTTTTACCAGCGTATCCGCAGTAATTTTTTTCGGATCGACTTCGAAGATTAGAATGTTGGTTTGCACGGTGGCGAAATCCACGGAGATCCCCCGCAGGTTTGCAATCCCCTCCGCCAGTAGCCGCGCCCGGCGATGATCCTCTTTCAGCAGCGGCAGGTGATGCTCCAGGGCAAAGAGAGCCGCCGCGGCCAGAATTCCTCCCTGGCGAATCCCGCCCCCGTAGGCCTTGCGGTAAAAATGGGCGCGTTTGATAAATTCTTTGTTTCCCACCACAATGGAACCCACCGGCGCGCCTAATCCCTTGGAAAAGCACAGCGACACGGAATCAAAATAGCGGCAATACTCCTCGATGCTGACGCCGGTGGCCACGGAGGCGTTCCACAGCCGCGCCCCATCCAGGTGTAGGGGAAGTTTTTTCCGGCGAGCCAATTCGGAGATGCGGCGGATTTCCTCCAGGGGGTAAATGACGCCCCCGGCGCGGTTGTGGGTGTTTTCTAAGCAGATCAACCCGGTCTGGGGATAGTGGTCGTCCCGGGGGCGGAGCGCTCGCTCCACCTGCTCTGCGGTAAGAATGCCGTTCTTCCCTTCGATGGTATGTACCTGCACGCCAGCCAGCATGGCCGGGGCGCCGGATTCGTAGTTGACGATGTGGGCGTTTTTATCCAGGATGATTTCCTGCCCCGGCCGGGTGTGGGCGTTGATGCAAACCTGGTTGCCCTGGGTGCCGCTGGTAACGAACAGCGCGTCTTCTTTTCCGCACAATTCCGCGATCTTTTCCTGCAAGCGGTTCATGGTGGGGTCTTCGCCGAACACGTCATCGCCCACTTCCGCGCCTGACATGTAGCGGCGCATTTCTTCCGTGGGGCGGGTTAAGGTATCGCTGCGTAAATCTACAGTTCTCATGGGAATGTTCTCGGTTTTATACTTTTCAGGGTATCCTGTCGCGTAACATTTGAGAATTGTCAATGTTGTGAACCGGAGAGCGGAAGAAACGGAGAATGGGAGATGCAAGTCTCCGTTTCTTCCGCTCTCCGAGTCCCCGATTCATCAACACCTTAACACAAAAGCACTTAATTCATCCCCCTGATTCCGCCAGCGCCGGCAGGCCGATGGGGTTCGCCAACTGAATTTGTTTCGCAAGCGCCAGCACCGCTTCTTCTCCCTGCGGCCGCCCGACGATCTGCAAACCCACCGGCAATTTCCATTTAGTCAGCCCGGCGGGAACGCAGCCCACCGGCAGCCCGGCCAGGCTCAGGATAAAAGTCGGCGCGACCCAATCAATATAGGTCTTCATTTTTTGCCCGGCAATGTTGTCGGGATAATTTTGTTCCACCGGGAAAGGGGATACCGCCATGCAGGGCGTGAGCAGGTGGTCGTATTTTTGGAAGAATTCGTAAAAGGTCTGCCACAGCCTTCCCCGGGCCTGCTCCGCAGCGCCTAACTCTTCCATGCGCATCGCCAGCCCTGCCTGTACGTTGCCTTTCAAATTATCGCCGAATTCGGCCAGTCTGTCCAGGCGGTGATATTGCTGGGCGACCATCCAGAAGCCGCGAATCGCCAGAAAGGGCTTCCAGGCCCAGGAGAGCTCCAATTCAATCTCCTCTACCACTGCGCCGGCCTGCCGAAGCTCGAAGGCGGCGTTTCGACAGATCGCTTCCACTTCCTCGTCAATGCCGATGCCGGCAATATCCCGGCAATAGGCGATCCGCAGCCCTTTTGATATGCCCATGCGCACTGCCGCTAAAAAATCCCTCCCTTTGGCGGGCTGGCTCAGCGGCGAAAGCGGGCTGGGCCCGCTGATTGCTTGCAGCATCAAGGCCACGTCATCGGCGGTGCGCGCCATGGGGCCGGTCACCTGCATGGTATCCCAGGGGTAGTCGGAAGGCCAGGTAGGCACTAATCCCGGGGAAGGGCGCAGCCCTACCACCCCGCAGAAGGATGCGGGAATACGCAGGGAGCCGCCCAAATCGGTTCCTTCCGCCAGGGCGATCATTCCGCTCGCCAGCGCCGCCGCCCCGCCGCCGGTGGAGCCTCCTGCGCTCAATTCCGGGTTCCAGGGATTGCGGGTGCGCCCGAATACTTCGTTGAAAGTATTGCCGCCGGTGGCGAATTCCGGGGTGTTGGTTTTGCCCAGGATGATCGCCCCCGCCTCTTTGAGGCGCTGCACCACCAGGGCGTTCTCCGGCGGAAGGTAATCGGAATAGAGCGGGGAACCGAAAGTGGTGCGCAGCCCGGCCACCGGGGTAACGTCTTTAATCCCTGCCGGTAACCCGTGCAGAAGCCCCATCTCGCCCGTTTTAGACGCTTTTTTTTCCAATTTCCGCGCCTCCTCCAGCGCCCGTTCGGAAATGGTAACGACCGCATTGATCAGCCCGTTGTCGCGCTCAATCTGCGCCAGGGAAGCCTCGATTACTTCCACCGGCGAAATTTCTTTGCGGCCGATCAGCTCCCGTATTTCCGTGGC
>CAZFVV010000126.1:0-12275 GCA_964522165.1 uncultured Calditrichaceae bacterium | reverse complement strand
CCACAATCGCTACCGCCCGGCAAAACGCTGCCTCCCCGCCTTTGAATTTCCAGGGAAAGCAGCACAGGGTGAGGCGGCGGTTCTGGATTTCCGGGGCGGAAATGTCTCCCCCCAGGTTCTCGATGTGGATGCAGTTATAGGGGAACAGTTTATTGTGGGTCAGTTGATAATCTTCATCGGGAAAGAGCTTTTCCAGGTTCTGCTTGCCGAATTTGGCTTCGCATTTGGCGCGCACCCGGTCGCAGTGCCCGTGCATTCCTTTTCCCAGGAAGCGCCCGATGGGTAAATCCATGGGATGGTCGGTAGAAATGCAATCCACCCCCCAGATGTGGATCTTTTTATCCAACAGCCATTTCACCATGTCGCGGTGGGCGCCGGGGTGGAGGTGGATGTATTTCTCCTCGTCGGGCGTCTCCCCGAACTGGGCGTGGCGGTGCCAGCCGGTGTGCAGGAACAGGATGTCGCCTTCGTGCACTTCCACCCGGTCTTCGATCATTTTGGGGGTGTAGAGATCCAGTTCCCCGATTTCATCGCTGAGGTTGACCACCACGCCGGAGCCGTAGAACCATTCGATGGGAAGCTGGTCCACCGTCATCCCCCCGGTGACGAAGTGGCGCGGGGCGTCCAAATGCGTTCCCATGTGGTTGGAAGTCATAATATACTGGGCGTTCACGCCGTGCTCGGCTTTGCGTTTTATATATTTCACCTCAAACGGCGGGTAGTAAGGCCAGAATGGGGCGTCTTGATTCAAGGGTTGGGAAAGATCGTAGAGCTTCATGCGGCCTCCGGTTAGTAAAGTTTGGTTTTCTACAGTTCAAGCAGGTAATTCTCTTAGGATGTTTTTATTATTTCCAGCGATCGGGTCTTTTTAGTACATACCCATTTGCTTTAACTACTTCATCGGGGAACATGCTATCGGCAACTTTCTTGCGCCCGATTGTAAAGTGACCGGCTATTTTGGATAGCTCAAAGGAAAACCTGTTCGGCGGGAAAGCTACTACCACTCCTTTTTCGGGGAAAAGTTGTTTCAATTTGCGAATTGGTGGAGATAAGTCGCTATCGCCGGAAATTAAAAGCGCCTTGTCAAATTGATTCTGAAAAGCATCGGTTAACAGTTCTACCGCAATGTTAACATCAGTCATCTTTTCATTTGGTTTGGGGAATATATTTCCACATCGTTTGCATTCAACTGCATTGGGTTGATATTTTCCATAAAAGATATGAAAATCTGGCAATGTTTCCAATGCCTCTATAAAAGTAGCCTGTCGTTTGGTTTTGTCAGGTGGTGAAGAAATACGGGAAGTAAAATATTTAGTAGCTACCAGTTGCTGATTCTTTTTTAATAAATTCTGCGCCAACCTTTGCAGATTCAACCAATAATAGCGCTTCCACCCTTTTGATTTTAAACCGAAGTATAAATTAAATCCGTCGATATAAACGATTACTCGTTCCATGGCATTAAACTTTTTAATTGACAAAACCCTGACATGATTGTAATTTATAGCCACTTTAACAGCGCTGGCGATAGCATCGCCAGCCCGACGCCTCTGCACAGACGCAGAGGCGTTTCTTTTTAGAAGCCTTTGTCTTCAAATGGATATTTGTAGCTATTCAGGCATCCTTATATAAAGCTAAAAGAGCTAACAGAGATATAAAAAAGTTCGCTAAACAAACTTGCTTTGTGGAAAAAATATTCCATAAGCAGGGGTAACGGTTTTAAATGCTCTAAATCCTTCCTCTGTTGCCTCTTGTGGCTGAATAGTAACGGATATTTTAAGAAAATTAGCGAAGCAGCGCCTTCACCCCCGGCTTGGCCACTTTCCCCATCACATTGCGGGGAAGCTCATCCACCACCAACAGGCGAGTGGGGATTTTGTAGGCTGCCAGTTTCTCCTTTGCCCAGCGGCGCAGATTCTCCAGGTCCATGGAGCTGCCGCGGTTCAGAACTACGGCGGCGCAGACCCGCTCTCCCCACTGGGCGTCTTCCACTCCCACCACCGCGCACTCTTTGATGCAGGGATGGCCGCGCAAGATTTCTTCGATCTCAAGCGCGGAGACTTTGTATCCCCCGGTTTTGATGATGTCCACCGAGCTTCTGCCCAGAATGCGGTAATACCCGCTCTCTACCACCGCCACGTCGCCGGTGCGGAACCAGCCCTCCGTAAATGCTTCCTGAGTAGCCTCCGGCCGGCGCCAGTATTCTAAAAATACGTTTTCGCCTTTTACCTGAATTTCCCCCGGCGTTTCTTCGTCGTTAACCTCCTTCCCGGATTCATCCACTAAACGAATTTTCACCCGCGGCAGGGGAAGGCCGATGTAGCCGGGGCGGCGCTCGCCGCGCAGGGGATTGGAAATCGCCATGCCGATCTCGGTCATCCCGTAGCGTTCCAGCAGGGCGTGCCCGCTGATGGCCTTCCATTTTTCGAACACGCTGACCGGCAGCGCCGCCGACCCCGAAACCATCAGGCGCATTCCGGCGCAGGCCTGCGACATTTTTCTTTGCTCTTCCTCCGTTGCATTTTCCCAAAACTCGATCAGCTTGATATAAACGGTGGGAACCGCCATGAACACAGTAATTTTGCCCTGAATGAAACGATCCCATACCGTGCCGGCGTCAAATTGCGGCAGCATTTCGCAGACCGCCCCGGCCCACAGCGGGCATAAGAGGGCGTTGATGATCCCGTGAGTATGGTGCAGCGGCAGAACGTGCAGAATGCGGTCTTCCGCCGTCCATCCCCAGGCGTCGATGAGAGTGGTGATCTGGGAAGTGATATTGCGGTGGGTAGTGACAACCCCTTTGGGGCGGCTGGTGGTGCCGCTGGTGTAGAGAATCATTGCCCGGCGCGATTCTGTAATAGCGGGGAGAGGGCATTCTTCTGCGCTCGAGGCTTCCCGGGTCAAGAGAAAACGAATATTGAGCTTCCCCGCTAAGGGGCGCAGTTTTTCCTCGAACAGCGGGTGAACAAGCACCGTTTCCGCCGCGCTGTCCTGCAGCATATATTCCAATTCCGGCGCGGGATGGGAAATGCACAGGGGCAGGGCAACGCCCCCGGCCAGCCAGGCGCCCCACAACGCCGCCGCGTACTCGAGCCCCGGCGGAACCATATGGGCGACCCGGGCTTCCTGCAAATCCGGCCGGCCTTGCAGCAGGCCGGCTGCGATCTTTTGCGAGGCGCTCAGCAGTTGCGCGTGGGAATATTCGCCCTGCGCGTCGATAATCGCCGGGCGCTGCTGCTGCGCCTGCGCTCTTTTGATAATGGGAAGAGTCAAATTTCCGGGCATATGTTCGAACCGGTTGCAATGTTGAAAAAACTGGGGGGTACTATGCGCTGATCATATCCTGGTTAAGGATTATTTTTGACGCTTTTTATCGACACGGAGTAACGGAGCGCAAAACTTCAGTTTTGCACCTCACCGTCGTGATCTACCCGTCAATTTAAAAATTAATCCGGGGGAGGCAAGCAAAACTTTCCGGGGGGAGATTCTTCTTGAATGTGGCGAATGCCACGGCTTATCACACGGGGGGGAAACTCACTTCACTACCGTGCATTTTCGAAACTCTCTACCCGGGGAACGGGAGTAAGATAATTTCGACGGGCATAACCGACCGGGCCTTCCACGCCACCTTTCTCATTGCCTTTCCCCGGGTTGCAGAAAACCGCTTCGAAAGTGTAATAGTTCCGGAATGCGATAAAAGCCTGCTGCCCGATGCGCTTGCTGCCCCGCGGTACCTTTAATACCGCCGAGGCCAGGTTGTCGTAGATCAGCCGGGGAAAGATACCCCCATAAGTGAAAGCCATGAATATGCCCATCCAAGAAAGCCTCCTGCCGGGCATGGGGATAAGCCCGCACAAAATCCCTGGCGCTGTATTTGGGGCGCATACTTACCATCAATCATTCTGCCACAATTTGACTCCAGGGGTGGCGGATGTTCTTTTAAAGTGGCGCCAAAATACCTGAACACTAAAACACCCCAACACCCTGACACGTTTTGCCGCTTGATTCCCCCCCGGGTATTTGCTATAATGGGGCGAAAGAATATAGAGCAAAGGTGTTCAAGAAACCAAATCCCATATCAAAAGGAGGCGCGTGATGGCCAGCAAAACCTTCAACGAACTCGCCATGGAATTTGTAAAGATTTACTACGCCTGCCATCCCGGTAAATTGCCGGAAGACACCGAAAAGGCGTTCCAGGACATGATGAAGCTGCACTCCCACTACGTCAAAAAGCTGATCGACACCGGCACCAAAAAGAATATCGACTTCTTCAGCGAGAAATTCCGGGAAGAGTTTTGACAGTGATATGGTGTTTTAGTTTGGAGTTTCGGGTTTTGAGTTTCGAGTTCCCGGCTCTTGGGACGCAGCACAAATTGTGCGAAGTATTGAGATGAATAGCCCCGCGCTTCAGCGCGGGGAAAAGATGATCTGAACAAAATTAAGTTGGGGCTTCAGCCCCGAGTTTTGTAACACTCTGGGCTGAAGCCCCAGAAAGAAAAAATTGGCGATCCTGAATTCCTCGCGTTGAAACGCGAGGCTATTCATTACTATGTGCAATTTGTGCTGCGCCCCGGTTCCTGCAACCCAAACACCAGAACACTAAAACATTTGAACACGATAACACCCCAATCCCTGAAATGAAAAATTCCAAAACGCCTCCCAAGACATCTCCGCAAGGGTCTTCCCGCCAGCTTACCCCGCAGCAGCAGTTGGCGCTGGCGACGGATAAGAACGTCTCCGTGACCGCCGGGGCGGGCTCGGGCAAAACCACCATCCTGGTGGAGCGCTACCTCAAGATCATCCTGGAGCAGCGTATCGACGTGCGCCGGGTGCTGGCCATTACCTTCACGGAAAAAGCCGCCGCGGAGATGACCGAGCGGGTATCCGCCATGCTGCGGGAGCGTTTGGCGCGGGAAACTAACCCCGCCCGCCGTGCCCGCCTGTTAGATTTGCGGGAGCGCCTCAACTCCGCGCAAATCTCCACCATACATGCTTTTTGCGCCCGCATTTTGCGGGAATTCCCGGTGGCCTCTGGCATCGACCCGGATTTTTCGGTGCTCAGCGAATTCCAACAGGAGCTGTTCGTCAATGAAGCGATGGAAGAGGTTTTCAGCGAGCTGGATCAGCAAACCCTGGAAACCCCTTACTCCCGGGAAGATTGGAAAGAGCTGCTGCGCCAGGTTCCGGTCGCGCTGTTGAAACAGGCGCTCGCTGCTGCCCTCCCGCATCCCTATGAAATGAAGCAGCTCCGGCAGCGTTTTGCAGAGCAATCCGACCATCAACTGTTAGGGCGATTGCAGGAACTCTTTTTCCGGCGCCTGGAAAGCGCCCTGGATACCCGCAATTTGCTGGCCGCGGCCCTCCCCCTGATGGCGCAGATCGACGCGGCCCCGGTCTCCCGGGCGGCTTTGACCGGGCGCGGCCAGCAGGCGTTCGCACTGATCGAAAAATTCCTCTCCCTCCAATCGCCGGAAACCGATCCGGTCAATTTCTGGCAGCAATGTCTCGATCTTTCCCAATTGATGGTCACCTCCGAAGGCCAGCCCTTCAAAATTCCTTCCGGCATCGGCAAAAAAGAGGATTTGGGAGAAGCCTACGAGCCGGTCAAACAGCTTAGCGAAGCAATCCATCCCCTGGCGCGTTTCGCGGGGGAAGGCTTTACTGCGGTACCGGGGCGGGTCGATTCGCTCTGCCTGGATGCGCTGCGCAAAATCCTGTTCCTGCATGAACAGGTGGAAGCGCGCTACCGGGAGAAAAAAGAGGAGCGGGGAATGCTCGACTTCGAAGACCTGCAATGGCTGGCCCTGGAAATGTTGAAAGAGCACCCCACGGTGCGCAACACCCTGCGCAACCGCTACCGCTACGTCATGGTGGATGAATTTCAAGATACCAACGATCTGCAATGGGACATCATCTCGCTGTTGGGGGAATTGGAGGGCGAATTGCAGCCGGATAAATTCTTCGTGGTCGGCGATCCCAAGCAATCCATCTACGGCTTCCGCAACGCGGACGTGCGAGTGTTCCAGCGGGTCAAAGACGTTTTTGCGGGAAAACACCCCGACCCGGAAGCTTATCCCGGCAACGTGGTGTTGGAAGAGAGCTTCCGCTTTTTGCCCTCGTTGAACGATTTCGTTAATTTTCTGTTTGGGAAAATCCTGCAGAAAGAGCCGGAGAACCCCTTTGCGGTGGGATACGAGCGTTTATCCACCCGCCGGGAGGCGCTGGACCCGGGGCGCATCGAGTTGGCGCTGCTGCACAAGGATGAGATCAAAAACCGGCCCGCGGCCTCCCAGGAAGATTACATCGCCAGCGCCATCCGGGATTTGCTGGAAAACGCCGGCGCGGAAAACGGCGCAAAGGTGTATCGCCGCCGCCAGGGACGGGAAGAACCGCACCCCGTCCGCCCCGGCGACGTGGCGGTGCTGATCCCCCGCCGCACCCATTTGCTGGAATTAGAATCGAAACTGCGGCAATACGGCATTCCCTTCAAAACCGTGGGCGGGGTGGGATTTTACCGCCGCCAGGAGATTTTCGACGTGTACCACCTGCTGCGCCTGCTCGACAATCCCGATGACGACCTGGCCTTCGCCGCCGTTCTGCGCTCGCCCTTTGCGGGCATCTCCGACCCCGGCTTGTTCTACCTCTCCTTGCAGAAACGCTTTTATGAAAGCTACCGCCAAACCCTGGCAAAGATCGAAGATTTTTCGCCCTTCCCGGGGCCGGACCGCCGCCAGCTTTCCCTGTTCCGGGAGCAGCTTTCCCGCTGGGAAAATCGCCGCGACCGCCTTTCCCTCTCCCGCCTGCTCGGCGAAATCTTTGATGAGAGTTTTTACCGCACGACCGTGGCCGCGGAATGGAACGGGGAGCAGTTGCTGGCCAACCTGGATAAAATTGTGGAGATGGCACGAGAATACGAGCAGAGCGGGTTTATGTCCCTGGGGGATTTCATCGACTCCCTGCACCAGACCATTACCTTAGACCCCCGGGAAGGAGAAGCGCAGATTGCCCTGGAAGACGAGGGCACGGTGAAGATTATGACCGTTCACCAGGCCAAGGGATTGGAATTCCCGGTGGTATTTTGCCCCTATTTGCAGCAGACCCCGCGCGGGGAGAGCGCCAAAGCGCGTTTTGACAGCGACGAGGGCCTAGCGCTCAAAATTCGCGATCCGCAGAACGGTTACAAGGAAACCGCGCCGTTTTTGTATGAATGGATCGATTACCGGCAGCGCCAGAAACAGTTGGCGGAACTGCGGCGGCTCTTCTACGTATCGGTCACCCGCGCCCGCGACCGGGTGTACTTAGTGGGAAGCTACGCCGGCAGCGACCTGGAAAAGGAAAACTGCTTAGGATGGGCGGCGCGCGCCTTAGGCATCGACCCCGCGGCGCTTACCGAAGACTTTATCGAAATTGGCGGGGGCGTGAAAGTCCACTTCACCCTGAATCTCGATAGTGTGGAAGAGTCCGCCGGAGCAGAAGCGCGCCCTGCGGCCTTCCACGATATCGAGCCGGGCTTGCAGGCGCTGGAGCAAATCCTGGCCGGGCCGGCCGCAGGCTCCTTCGGAGCGGAATCCGCACCCCTGCATCTTCCCATCAACCTGCTGACGGTGAAAGACTGGCCCAAAGGGGTCACCTTCTCCGCCACGCAGTTGCTCACCTTTCAGGCCGATCCGGAAAACTATTTCCGGCGCTACCACTTAGGATTTTTCGAGAGCGACTACGAATTTCTGAAGCAGGTCTCCGACGCGGAAACCATGAGCCTGGTGAAAGGGAAGATCGTGCACAAAATCTTAGAAGAGGGGATTCCCGGCAGCGACGCGGTAATGCTGGAACGGTTGGAGCAGTGCTTTTTCACTTACGAAATATTCGATGCGCAGGACCAGCAAACCCTCAAAACTGAAGTTCCCGCGCTCTTGAAGCCCTTTGCCAACAGCGCCTTTGCCCAAAAAATTTTCTCCGCCGGGGAGTGGAAAACCGAGATCACCCTGACCATGCGCCTGGCCGAAGATTACCTCACCGGCGCCCTCGACCGCATTTTCCGCAACCCCGCCGGGGATTGGGAAGTAGCGGATTACAAAACCAATAACATTACCGCCGCGGAAGTGGTGAAAACCGGCCAAAAATATGAAATGCAGATGAAAACCTACGCCCTGCTGTTAGCGCAGCTTTTTCCCAACCAGCCGGCCTACCCGGTTTCGCTCTATTTTCTCCTGCCGGAAAAGGAGTATCAAATAATTTACTCCCCGGCGGAGGTGCAGGAGATCTACAAGGAGTTTGCCGGGCTGATCGCGCGGATTAAAGAGTATTACCCGTTTGGGGAGCGGCTGATGGGGCATAGAGAACTTTAGGCCGCGAACTAAGTTCATGGCAAAGAATGCCGCCACGATGCCGGCGGCTTAGTGGCGAATTTTCAGACGAACTCTTATTTTTTAGGTTTTTCTTTCGGCTTCTCTTCCGCTTTTTCCTTCTCGGGAACAGTACCCAGCGCCCGCACCGACTTTACAATGCTATTTAGCACCCCGTTATTTTCTTTAAAAAATTTCTCTTTTTCCGCATCGGTGCAGAAAAATGTATAGCGCAGGTGCAGGCATACCTCCGAATCCAGTATCTGGTAGGAGTAAATCTGTTTGAATTTATACCCATGCCCCATCACGTCCAGGGAGCCGTTCATCTCATAGCTTTCCATGGCGTTCAATTCCACCTTCGCGGCGGTAGCATTGACGCGAACTTTGTATTTTTCGGTCTCCTTGTCCAATTCGGAAAGGTTGTCGAATTCGCAGATCATAATGGTCTTCCGCAGGGTTTTCATAAAGCGGTCCCGATCTTTCATAAAGGCATTCAGATCTACTCTCTCCCGGTTGCGGAAACGGGATACCCCCCCATACGGCAACTCCGGGCGCAGCGCGCTTTCGATCAAAATGGTAAGATAGTGAAGCCGCCCATAATCGGAGAGCATCTCCTGGTAAATTCGTTTGGTCAGGATCAGAGTATTCCATTCCCCGCCCAACTTGACGGTTTTGAGCAGGCGGTCCTCCCCGATCAACTCCGCGCAGATGACCGAGAAAAGCAGGTTATCCCGGTGTTCCTTGTCGATCATAAAATTGAAGGCGCTCCAATCGTTGGGCAGGGTGATGCGGAATTTCATCTTTTCATTTTCAAACGTGCTGGGCTCGCGCTGGCGTTTCTTCCAGGCCTGTAGCGCCTCAAAAGCGCCTTTAACGTCTTCGGTGTTGATAAATCCCTGCCAGATAAGAGGAGTGCGGTCGCCCCCGCCTTCCAATTTTCCCATTTCCTGCGCTTCTTCCACAAACCAGATATCCCCGCTGGATTCCCCCCGTTTTCGCATGCTTACTTTCTGGATATCCCCGGCGCCCCATTCCCTGGTAACTTTTTTACCGGCGTGATCGACGATGAAAGCGCGGCGAGTGGTCACGGCGTAATAAATTTGTTCCGTTCTTTCATCTTTCATGGTGCGGGAAAGAACCGCGCGGAAAGCCAGAAAAAACACCCCGCCCCCGATGCCGAAAATGATTCGGTTGCGGTTTTCCGCAATTTTTTCGGCCAGGGGACCCGGCCCGCCGAGGTAAATTTCGAAAACAGCCGCGTACCCCGCATAAAGAAAAAAAGCCAGCGCAATCATCAGCAGTAGCAGCAGGATGGGCGTGATGGTTCTTACCGGTTTGGAGGTAACCGGATGCCCGCACCAGAGAACCTCTTCTTTGGAGTGCGTGTATTCCTCGATGATGGATTCGATACTGTTGAACATGGCGTTATCCCGTCATTCACCGGCGAAATTTTTCAAAAACCGCAACGATTTATCGCAGGGGGCGCGGAGATCGCAAAGTAAATATTTAAAGACAAAATTTGTTCGCTACTCAACATTCCTGATAAAACTTTGCGTTCTCTGCGGTGAACCTGAATAGTTACCAAAAACCTTTTATTTAACGCTCGCATGCGCCAAATTTATAACCGGTTTGAAAATATGAAAAGGAATATTTACCAGCAAGAAAGACCTCGAAGGCTTGCCAGTCTTTGCGGTCGATAACCGGCTATGGAGGTATTTCGATGATGAACACGCGCCAATTAGGCAAAGACGGACCGCACCTCACCGAGATCGGGCTGGGCGCCTGGGCCATCGGCGGGCCCTGGGCCTGGGGCTGGGGAGAGCAAGACGATGCCGTCTCCGTTAAAACCATTCGAGTTTCCCTGGGAATGGGGATCAACTGGATCGACACCGCGGCCGTTTACGGCCTGGGACATGGGGAAGAGGTAGTTGCCAAAGCCGTAAACGGCAAGCGGAAAGAAGTTTTTATTGCCAGCAAGTGCGGGCTGGTGTGGGATGAGCGGCGGCGAGTGCGCAACAATAACCGCCCCGAGAGCATTCGCAAAGAGTGCGAAAACAGCCTGCGACGCCTGCATACCGATTACCTTGATCTTTACCAAATCCACTGGCCGGACAAAAATGTACCGGTAGAAGAGAGCTGGGGAGAGATGTCGCGCTTGAAAGAGGAGGGCAAAGTGCTGCACATCGGGGTGAGCAATTTCGGGGTGGATTTGCTGCAACGATGCCAGAAAATTTACCCGGTTGCTTCCTTGCAACCTCCTTATAATATGGTTCACCGGGATGTAGAGAAAGAGATTCTGCCCTGGTGCAAGGAGCATGGCGTCGGGGTGGTGGCGTACAGCCCCTTGCAGAGCGGGCTGCTGACCGGGAAGTTTTCCCGGGAATTTATCGATACTCTGGCGGAAGACGACTGGCGAAGAGCCCAACGTCACCCCCATTTCTCCGAACCGCTGTTCTCCCGGGTGCTGGCGTTCGTGGAGGAAATCCGCCCCCTCGCCGAAAAGAACCACAAATCGTTAACGCAGCTGGCGATTGCCTGGGTATTGATGCACCCCGCGGTAACCTCGGCAATCGTGGGGGCCCGCAGCGTTTCCCAGGCGGAGCAGAATATCGGTGGAGCGGGCTGGCAAATACTCAACGAAGACATGGAACGGATCGACGAACTCTACCGGGAAACCGTGGGGAAATAAGGGCGCGGTTGAAAAATTATCCCGGGGGCAGGAAGGCAGGAAAAGGTAGAACAGATTGTTTATAATGAACTTACTTGCTTGTATGTTACGCCAAAATGTTTACCCCGGGCGATGTAGTCCCGATGGCCGGGAGAGGGCCTGCCTCCGGGTAACGAGTGCAATTTATGCGCTTTAAGGGTTGATATTGGCGTTTTGACCGGAGTGCAAAGCTTCAGCCTTGCACTGCGTCTGCAAAACCGAAGCTTTTGGCAAAGCCGTTCCTGTGGAGGCGGCGAAGCTCCACCTAAGCCGCCTTCCCCCTAATCTTCTCAATGCGAGCGGGGCAGCTTTGTACGTTTGCCGAATCCCCGCTGATTTGTTGTGCCGGGCTTGCAAATTATCGTTTTATCCTTATCTTAATTGCCAGACTTTTTTTCTCTCTGACGCATCTGACGACGAATCTGAATCGCGCTAGCGCTTACGGTTCCTTCTCTCCTGAAGAGATCGGTTAACAAACGCTGAAAGATTCTACCTTTCTCTAAGGAATTCTCTCTGCAAGGAAGCTCCCCAGGTGTAGCTGCTTTCGTTTGGCCATTCACCCGTTTTCCGGCAAAAATTCACCGGGTGAACCCTTTGCCGTTACGGTCGCATGGGTTTGAATTTAAGCGAGTCAGGAGAGAAGAGATGGCAGCCCCCAACCATACTACCCCTGCAATTTTGATTTTGGGACGATTCGCGGGGATATTGCTTTCCCTGGGAACGGCGCTTCTTTATTCCCAGGAAGAAGCCCCGGAAGAAAGCCCGGAAGAAATTGTCTATGAGCGCATTCTGGAGGAATATGAGAGCGAAGAGATCGGGCAAACCGATTTTCTCCAGGTGTTGAAAGACCTGGAAGATGATCCCATCGATATCAACGCGGCCACCATTCGGGATCTGCTCCGGATTCCTTTCCTGGACCAGGAGACGGCTCGCCAGATCGTTCACTTCCGCAATCAGAATGGGCGTTATCAAAACCAGCGCGATTTGCTTGAGGTTCCGGGAATAACAGAAGAGTTGTTGTTGGCAATCTTGCCCCTGGTACGCTTGCGCAGCGCCCCCGCCTCCCGCCCGTTGGTCGATTATCGCGTTCAATTGGGGCGCCCGCTTCATACCGTTCGGGGGTATGGAGAGCCATCCAGGGCAAATTCCTACCAAAACCCGTTTTATTTGTATCATCGCCTGCGCTGGAGGCCCAGCCCGGTTTTTCAGGCCGGCCTGGCCTGGGAAAA
>CAZFVV010000125.1:0-15161 GCA_964522165.1 uncultured Calditrichaceae bacterium | reverse complement strand
ACCATAACACTTGAACATTATAACACTAAAACACTGTCTGCATTTTCCACGGTGTATTGCCAAATCCGGTAATAACGATTGCCGCGCAGCCAGCTCACGGTTTGTTCGGCGAGCTGCGCGCTGCCGTTTTCCGCGCCCCGCAGCCGCGCCGCCATGTTGCCTAAGTAGCGGCTCCAGGAGAGCACGAACAGGGGTTTCAGCAACTCCCGGGGAATCCCCAGGGCTTCGCTATAGCGCAGCAGATGGGGGGTTGCCCAGGCTTTCGCGCCGAAAAAGGAGCGGCGAAACGCGCTGAGATATTGATCCGTCTTCTCCGCCCCCTCCCGGGAAAAGGCAACGTAGCTCAAAAAGAACAACAGATCCGCCGCCGGAAGGCCCAGCGGCTCCGCCAGTTCCCAATCCACCACTCCCAGGCGATTATTCCCGTCGATCAGAATATTCGGGGCGGAAAAATCGCCATGCTCGAACACCAGGGGAATGGCGGCGCAGCGCAGCGGCTCTACCAATTCCCGGGCGCGCTCGAGCAGGCCTCTTTCCCGCTCGCTCAGGGGAAAACTGCTCTCTAATGCCTGCAAACGGCTTTCTGCCAGGGCCTCGAATGAATTCGCCACGGTTTTGCCGGGAACCAGGCTGGCGCGGCTGACCTCCTGCAACCATTCCATGGCCGCGTCCAGGCAGGCGGCGGTGCGGCGTTTGACCAGAGCGCGGCGCATGATTTCTCCTCCCACCATGGTCTCGGTTAACAGGCGGTAATTGCCCCAGTCCTCATAAGCCAGCACCGCCGGGGCGGAATCGAATCCCCCCTCCCGCAGGCCCTGAAGCCGGTTCAAATTGGCGACTTCTTTATCCAGCCGCCCATGGTCGCCGGCCAGGCGGGGAAATTTGACCACCAGGAACGGCTGCAACTGCCCGGCCTTGAGCACAAAGGCGATGATATGGCTGGAGGCCACAAACCCGGGGGTCAGCATCACGCAGGAAAGCTGGCCCGGCGCGCCAAACCGTTCCAGGTTCAGGCGCTGCCAGTTGCGCTGCAAATAGGTTAAAACGATATTCATTTTTACGTTTTCCTCGCCGCCACGCTGAAACAGGGTGCCAGGCGGGGCAGCAATCCACTATTCAGTGCCATTCTACCGACCAGCAGTTTTAAACGCCCGGCCAGGCCGCTCTGGCCCCGGGAGAAGGCGTAACGGAGCGCGGCATTCTCCTCCGGGCGCAGCGCGGGCAGGGGAATAAACTCTTTACAATTCGCAAAACCGGGGCGGTGCCAGTGGATCGCAACGTCGTCAAAGCCCAGCCCGCGCAGGTATTCGGCGTAGCGGCGCACGTGCGCCAGCCGGGAAAAAGATTTCTTCGCTCCTTTTGAGCCGCCTTTGCGCCGGTTAGAGCGCCGCACCTCCCAGTAGAGGTATCCGCCGGGCTTCAGCATAGTTTTTACCGCTTCGAGCGCCGTTATAGCCGTTGCCGGTATCACCGCCAGGTCGAACAGTTCGACGTTTCCCATTCCGGCGTCGCCCGGCTCATGGGAAGAAAATATGGTCAAAGAATCGCTAAAATATTGCAGCGCGGTCAGCAAATCTTTATTTGCCGGGGCGAAACAGCCTACCCGCCCCAGGGAGCCTTCGGGCAGGAGAAACCGCCAATCGATCCGCCGGGAAATTTGCACCATTTGCTCCCGGCTGGCGAGGGATGGATCACGTTCCCGGGATTCTTTTTCCTGTGCTATCGAACTGTTTTGCATAACGCTGCCCGGCTCTTTTCAAGAAAGATTGGAATGGGTTTCATGCAAAGCGGCGCTTTCCGGGCGCGGGGCGAGGGCGCTTTCCCCGGCAGCAGCGTTTCCCGCCGCCGGCTCTGCGGGAGCTTCGGAATTCAAAATCTGGATGGTTGAACCCGCCAGGGCCACCAGCACCCAGTAAAATCGTTGAAACGCCAGGGAGAGAAACACCGCGGTGGAGAGATACCCGACCAGGGAGAGGAAGTAAGCCGCGGCATAGTTGGCATATTCACTGTTCACACTTGTCCATCGTTTGCGTACCTGCCATAACATGTAGAGGGCAAAGAACGCCACCAGCAAAAAAGTGCTGATTCCCAGGATGCCGGTCTCTGCGGCCAATTCGACATAAAGAGAGTGCGCCCGGCGGCCCTTGTCGAGCTTGCGCAGCGCGATATTCGGGTCGTCCTGGTAGTCCAGCGCATAAAATTTGATATATTGCCCCGGCCCCACTCCCACAATGGGATGGTCGAGAAACACCATGAGCGCGGCCAGCATCTCCGTGGTACGCCCCATGATGACGGCGTCGGTCTCCGCGGCTTTTTCGTTGGAGAACAATCCTTGCACGCCCCCGATGGTTCCGATGCGGCTGAGGTAGCCGGGGGAGGCGACCATGATAAGGGCAAATACTCCCACCGCGGAAATAATAATCTGGTAGGGGCGGATATAGCGCATCACCGTCATCAGCAGCATAATAATACAAATCGCCAGGAACGCCCCCCGGGAATAGGTCAGCAAGATGCCGCTGAGAATGAATCCGGCGCTTCCCGCGGCCAATAGTTTGAGCAGCCATTTTTTTTCATCGAAGAAACGGAAGTAGGCCAGCGGCAGGAGCACGATTAAAATCTGGGCATAGCGGTTGGGATCGCCGATAGATCCCTGGGCGCGCTGGGCCAGTTGAATTTTGGGGCGCTTCCCGGTAAGATTGGGGTCCATATTGGCGCGGTCTTCATCGAATCCGAAGTTGACGTTGCGCTGCGCCAACCCCATATAATTATTGCTATAAGTTTTGGTCACGTCCTGGTAGAGGGTGAGGGCGCCTAACAGCGCGCCGCCCAAGACGAGCGCCCAGGTAACCTTGCGCAGCACTTCCGAGCGCCGGATGACGTTCAGAATCAAAAAATACAGTATCAGGCCCTCGATCACGTATGTGATGATCCAGTCCAGGGCGACCTCTTTATCGATGGCCGGGAAAAAAGATAACAGCTGCGCCGCAAAATAGAGCAGCATCAGCAGGAAAATGTAATCGATGCGAACCTTCTCCCGGCGGATAAAGACATATACCGCAAAGGGCAGCAAAATGAGCAGGATAACCGCCCCGGCCAGCGCCTGGGGCAGGTTGTGCAGCTTATAGGCCACCACGGAAATATTGGTGTAGATCATGAACATCACCAGCACGGTGGCGGTATCCGGGCGGGTCAGCAGCACCAGTCCCAATCCTACGAGGCTGACCAGCCCGAACAAAATCCCGATGCTGAGCTTGGTCATCAGCGCGCCCAGCAGGAACATCACGCCCAGGCCCAGCGCCATTAACCCCCAATAGCGCCGGCGCGAAGTAAAAATTTGTTGAAGCTGATAAAAGAAATCGTCCATCGGTTATTCCTTACTCAGCGCTTTTTTTCTTGCCGACAAGGTACTTCATCAACGGCAGTTTAGCGATTTCCGGGAAAGTTTCCTCCACTTTCAATTTGCTGGCGGTCAATTTCAAGACCGTTAGCGAAACGATGCCCACCAGGGCGCCCAGCACATAGATATTATCGGTTAAAAACATCTGGGCTAAAAAGACTATCAGCGCCGCAACCGTAATGATAATGTAGAAAGACAGGTAATGCCAGTCAAATACCCGCAGCCCGGAGGCCATTTTCAAGCCAGCCTGTTTCAGGATATTATGGATCACCATGCTGGTGGTGGTAGCAATACTGGCGCCCAGCGCCCCCCACAGGGGAATGAAAATCAAATTCAGGATGATGCACATTACCACGGCCGCCACATTGATGATCACCACGTAGCGCAATTTGCCGAGCACCTTCAGGGTCAAGCCGTTGAATCCGGTCACCACGTTGAAATAGTAACCGAATGATAACAATTGCAAAAATACCCAGGAGACCTCGTAGCGGGGGCCGTAGAGAAAAAGGGTCAGGGATTTCGCCATGGAAAATGTGAGGGCAAACAGCGGAAAGGAGAGCACCCCCACCCAGATGGCGGTCTGCCAGTACAATTCGTTGATTCCCTTGTAATCTTCCTTGGCGAACAGCCGCGCGGCCGCGGGGGTGTAGAGCAGCGCAAAACTCATCATCACTAATTTATTGAAATGCGCCGCCGGCAGGATCACCTGGTACAGCGCCACTTCCGAGGTATTGTGGAAGTAGCCTAACAGCAGGGTGTCGGTGGAGTGCATCAGCACGTTGACCAGGTCGGAGGTGAGCAGGGGAATGGTAAAGGTAAAAATCTCCACCACCGGAAAGCTGAGGTTCCGGAAATCCAGCTTCTTCAGCACTCCTTCCCGCTGCAACATGCGAATGAACCACCAGATATAAAAGAGCACCGCGATGACGTTGCCTAACAAATAGGCGTAGGCCATCATCAAAACCGTGCTCTGGTAAAACATGACCAGGAGAATGGCGAGCAGTTTAATGCTGGGCCCCAGGATGAATTTCCGGGCGAAGATCGCCTTGGGGCTGGAAAAACTGGCGAAGAGCGCGATCAGGGTTTCATCCAGCGCCTGGGTGGGAACCATAAAGATGAGCACCAGCACCAGCGCCACGGGCTGATTTTCCCCGCTGATGAGGTGAGAGATAACATCCGGCGCAATATACATTGCCCCGATAATCATAGCCCCGATCAGGGAAATGGTTCCGAAAGTGATGAAGATGGTGCCGAATAACTTATCGAATTCTTCTTTTTCGTGGTAAATGGGAACGAAGCGGCTGACCGCCCGGAACAGTCCCAGCGACGAGAAACCGTGGAAAAACGCCACGATTGCCAGGGCGTAGGCCCAGGCGCCGTAATCGTTCTGGGAGAGGTAGCGCACCACCAGCACCTGGGCGAGAAAATTAATTCCCACGGAAATAAATTTCCCGACCAGCAGCAGGCTGGACCCCCGGATTTGCTTGCGGGTGGCGTGTTTGCTGTGATCTTTTTTATGAACTTTCGGTCGAGCTTCCGAATCAGTCGTTTTCACTTTCATAGGTTCCGTTCCTTGAGACTCGCAATCGGTAAATTTTCCAGATATCCGAGAGAATGGCGCTGCGCACCTGGTCGGCGGAGCGAGTTGCATCTACAATTACCATATTGGGGATTTTGTCCTGCAAGCTGAGAAAAGTCTGGCGTTGTTTTTCCAGGACTTCCGGAGAATGCTCCCCTTTACGGCGGTAGAGCATCTCGCCGGGGGCGTCTAACAGGTAAGTCACGTCCGCCGGGGGGCAGGCGCTGCGGATTAGCCAGCGGCGAAGCTTCTGCCCCACGGTTTTAGCCGGGGCGGCTAGGTAGGCGTCATAGATAAAGCGGTCGAAAACCACGGTGCGCCCGCACCATTTGTAATAAATCCCCATTCCCACCCGGTACCATTGCTCTACCAGACGGTTAATGTAATTCACCATCTTCAAGGGTTTTAAAACCAGTTTATTGAGCTTACCTTTTTTGCTTTCCAGGGTTTTGATGCGCTTTTTCAACCATTTTGAAGTGGGGAACCCCACGGTGCTGGAATCTAAGTTCGTGCCCATGTAGATCAGCCTGGCGCGCAGGAACTGTTCTTTCAGCAGAGAGTGCGCCAGGGTGGTTTTACCGGCCCCGTCGGGAGCCAGCAAAGCGATCCAGATGCCGTGGCGTTTTGCCATGAACAAGAGCGGGCGCAGGCGGCGCATGAGCCGGGAGCGCAGGTTGCGGGCCATGCTGCCCAGGGGGTGGCGGCGGAAAAGCCTGCCGGAAAACGCTTTGCGATGTTTCGTGAGCGCTTTGCGGCCGGTTTCCTGAATAATTTCCGCAATCGTCTGCCAGGAAACGCCCGCGGGAAGATAGGGTTGAAAATTTTTCAGGATGGTTTCTTTGATTTCGATCTCTTTTTCCGCCCGGTTTTTCAAGGCCAACAGCCTTTCCCGGCGGGCGTCCCGGAACGTTCCTTTATCCAGCAGGCAGTGTAAAAACAGGGTGGTGAACTCGTCTGCCGGGGAAAGAACGTAGGTGAATTGGCAATTGTCAATTGCCAATTGCCAATTGGCAATTATTTCGGGCTCATCCTTAGAGGAGCGGGCGCCGGCCAGATCTGCCTTTTGCCGCCGGGCCAGGCACTGCTCCGCCAGGTCCACCCGCAGCCAGCGCCGCGTTTTGCCGTAAGCAAGTTCGGTGACAACGTCTAATTTCAACCAGGCAGCGGCTTCGCGGTCATAGGCGACATAGAAATAGTGCGGTTCGTAGCCCCAGCGCGGCGCTTCCATAAACCCGCAGCGGGCGGCAATCCGGGAGAATTCCGCCAGTTGAGAGGGGGCAACCAGCAGGTCGATCTCCTTCACCGGCTCTTCTTGCGCCAATTCCTCGAACCCTCTCAACAGGCTATAGCGAATTCCGCTTTCTTCCAGGGCGCCAAACAGTTTCAGCAACGTCGCTTCGATGGCCATTTATTTGAGTCCTTGTTGCAAACTTATGACAAAACAATTAACAAGCCCTAATTATAAGGCTCTGCAAGCGTTTGGGCGTGTTTTATTTAACATTTTCGGCGCGGGAAAAATTCCTTGAAAACGGTGTTCTGGTGTTTAAGTGTTCAAGTGTTTGGGTAGTTGATTACCGACTCTCTACCCGAACACCATAACACCTGAACACTATAACACAGCCTTAATCTCGAAACAGCGCTTCCAGCGCGGGATTATCCTGTTCGGCGATGGACATCCGCAGCACGTTGAAATAGTGCCCGGTTTCCAGGGTCTTTTCGGTCAGGCGGGTGGCCTCTTTTAGAGCGCGGTGCATCCAGCAGGTATAAAACAGGGGTTTGATCAACTGGCGGTTCAATCCCACGTTGGCGCAATAGCGTTGGGTGATTTCCGCCAGCATCTCGCTCATTGCGGAAACAGCCAGGAAATTTTCGGAAAAATTTTTCAAGGAATCGCGGCTGCCCTGTTGCCGGGAAACCCAGGAAGCATAGGTTCTGAAAAAATAGAACAGATCCCAGAGGGGAATTCCTTCCGGTTCCCCGGCCTCCCAGTCAATGACAATTACCTTATCTTCCGCGGAGACCATCATATTCCAGGTGCCCGGGTCGCCGTGCTGGAACACCAAGGGGAAGGGAGCTTCGCTGTGGGCGACGGTTTCGAGCTGGCGGGCCAGAAAACGGTCCTCTTCCTCGCCAAGGGGATAAATTCCCCGGAACATATTCAGCAGCTTTTCCAGGGCTTCCGCTGCCGGCCCGGCGGAAGGAATCGGCTTTGCCGAAGCGCCTCCTAAGCGAATGATCCATTCGATGGCGTCGCGGGCGATGGGGCACTGCGGGGTCGCCAGGGTACGGGTGCGGAAGGGTTTCCCGTGAACCGCCCGCATTCCGATCGCCGCCAGCCCGTTGTGATACCCGAAGAAGAGCGGCTCCGGGTAAGTTGCGGGATCCACGTAAGCGCCGCTTTTGAGCAGGGAGAGAATCCGGTGCTCGTTTTCTAAGCGGCGGTTGAACTCCGCGGAGCGGGTCATTTTGATCACTACTTCCGCCCGGCGGGAGACCGTGGAGTCTCCCGGTTTGCCGAAAAGAAAGAAAATAACCTTGTTGGCGTTGAACTTTCCCCGGGCGGAAAGCCCGAAGTTATATTGACTCAGATTCACGCCGGATTTTTCCGCGAGGGCGGAGATATATTCCGGCAGGCCGGCAGAATAACCGTTGGCTGCGGTGTCATTTTCCGGGG
This sequence comes from uncultured Calditrichaceae bacterium, assembly GCA_964522165.1. Lineage (GTDB taxonomy): Bacteria > Calditrichota > Calditrichia > RBG-13-44-9 > J075 > JABWBP01. Next base: position 7,511 of record CAZFVV010000125.1, on the reverse strand, counting down.
AACGCTTCAGCAGCAGGGCGTGGCGGGGGGCCAGCGCGCCGATCAGCCCCAGGTCGCTCAAAGCTTTCCCGAACCGGCTGAGCGCCCGCTTTTTGAAGGACTGGCCGTAGATCACGTTGCTGAAAAAGTAACTGGAGATGTCCCGCTCCTCTACCGGCAGGGCGGTGCGCAAATCGCCCCCGAAGGGAGTCAGCCAGAAACTCCCTTGCAGGTTGAAGCCCTGGCCGGCTAACATTTTCAGGATTTTCCGGCTGCCGAGGCACTGCCCCAGGCCGTGGATCTCAAAATAGAGCACTCCCTGCGGTTTCAGCAGTTTGTTGATCTCCTGCCGGGTTTCCGGCTGGCGAAGATAGCGGGCGTTTCCCCGCGAATCCGCCAGGTACACCAGGTCCATGCTCCCGGGGTAGAACGGCAAATTGGAAAATTTTTCCACGCAGATAAATTGAACGTTGGGCACTCCCTGGTTATGGAATTCCTTCTCGATTTTTTCCACCCGGTAGCGCTCGGAAGAAACCACGTGAACCCGCCGGCTGATGGTGGACAGCACCGTAAGGGTGCGCAGGGAAGGAATGCCTAAGCACAACAGGTGTTCCAACTCCTGGCTGGGCAGCAGGTAACGCCAATCGGCGCTGGCTACTCCCCCGGTGAGGTTGGTGCCGGGGGTAAATTCGCTGGATAAGGTGGTTTCTAATATCATAAGTATCTTAAGTGCATAATTGAAAATAGTTGAATTTTTTCATCGCTATATTTAATTGCCAATTAGTAATTGCCAATTGGCAATTAAATACCGCAGTTTTGCTACTGCCCCTGCTCCTGCTTCAATCGCCGCCACTGGTAGAGCATGAACAACGCCATGCCCACGGCCAGCACAAATTCCATCACTTCGTTGAATTCGGAGACCACTAAATAGTATCCGGGCGGGGGATCCGGGGAAATGACGTTGCGATAAAAACGCCAGAAAAACATGGGGGCAAAGAACGGAATTAAAGTGTAATGGGGAATTACAAAAGAAAAGAACTTCTTCACCGGCCGGGAAAGATTCAAGAGCAGCAGCAGGGGTAAAAAAGTTCCGTAAGCGCCAATCACCATTTGCAGCCACTTGAACGTGGCCCCCACACCGTGAATATTATGGAGATTGGTTTCTTCCTGCTTATTGATTTCTCGCAGCGTTTCGGAGGTCTCCCACCCGAAAACCCGCTGGCCCCAGCTAAGCTCCTCCCCTAACATGAAAAAAAGCCCTATCAATACGAACCCGTAGAGAGAGGCGAGCACTTTTTCCCCGGAGCTCCAGAGCTGCTTGATGACCAGGATATTGAAAACGAAAGCGGTGAGGTAAAATACCACCTGCATGATTTCGCAGAACTGGTCTTCCCCGGTGTACCACTTATAGGCTTCTTTGCCCATCAGCGCGGTGGCCACCCCGCCTAAAACGATGGCGACCGGAATCAGCCAGATCGCCAGTAAAGCGCCGGGGGAGAATCCCCAGGCTTGTGCGCCCTCGTGGAGCAGCCTTTTCAAAACGCCCCCTTCTGCGCCGGCATTTATGGGGATACTTCCCTGTGATTGGTGTTTCATGGTTTGTTCCTCGTTTCTAAATGGTTAATTGCATGGTTAAATGGCCGGATGGTTGATATGGTTAGATGGTTAAATGGCTACGGCGGGAAAACCATCCAACCATTTAGCAATTTAGCAATGTATCTATCCACCCATTCCTTCTATTCAAATGTTCAACGGCTTATCGCGACCGCTTCCAAACACATTTTTTCCAATAATTCCGCGCTGTGCGACCAGACGAAGTGCTGCTCCACGTACTCCCGGCCTTGCCGGGCCAGGCCGGCAAGCTCTTCCGGCTGGCCTAACAGGCGCACCAGCTCGGCGGCGAATTTTTCCGCGCCTTCCGCGACCTTTACCGGCGGCTGCCGTTGGTCGTCGATCAGGAGGCCCTCCGCCACTACCGGGGTGCAGAGCACCGGAACTTCCATGGCGAACGCTTCTAAAACCTTATTTTGAATGCCGGAGCCGTAGCGGATCGGGGCGACGAACAGGGCGGCGCGTTCTAAATAGCTGCGCACGTCCTCCACGAACCCGGTGACAACGACGTTTTTCGGGTATTTAGCGGCCGCCTGTTTTAGCGCGGCGGTGGGATCCCGCCCGACGATCAACACCTCCAGATCCGGCGCCCCGGGTAGCGCCCGGGGAAGGATTTCTTTGATTAGATAAAGCGCCGCGTCCTCATTGGGACGGTAGTTCATCACCCCGGTGAAAATGATGGTCTTTTTGCCCGGGGCGCGGGTTTTGCGCTTCCAGAACTCCAGGTCCACCCCGATGGGAATGATTTTAAAGCCGTTTTTCAGGGCCTTTACCGAGGCGTCGCGGTCGCGGGCGGAGATGAAGGCCACGTGGGGCGATTTGGCGATCAGTTTTTTCTCGATCTTTTTGAATTCCCGGTAGCGGCGAATCAGCAGCGCCCGTTTGAGCAGACCGTCGAATTTCATGCGGTCGCGGAAGCGCATGGAAGTGGCGTCGCAGAAGTCGATGACGATGGGCAACCCCTTCCAATCCTCGATCACCGGAAATACCGATTTGCCGTGGAACAACACCAGGTCGTACTCTTTCTGCCGCACCATTTCCCGGAAAACCTGCTTCATCTCTGCCAGCGCGGCGCGAAAACCGGCGTCGTTTTGGAGTTTGCGCCCCAGGCCGCCCAGCGCCCCCCCGTTCTCTCCCTCTATCGAACCGCCGCTGCCGGCCGCGTCGATGATGCGCATTTCTTTGAGGTAAGCAGCCACCTCCTGCAACGCTTTGGGGGGAATCTCCGAGCGCTTCAGGGTGAGCAGGGTGATCTCGTGCCGGGGCGACAGCTCCCGGATGAAATGATAGCAACGGTGCGGCCCGCGCACCTGGGGGTGCTGAAAGGCCGGGGTAATGTAGAGGATTTTCATGGGTTTTGAATCTTTAGTTGTTGGAATGAAGACCTCAAAGGTTTCTAAAACCTTTGAGGTCTATTCTCCTTTATAATGTCCCAGGGTATTCACAGAAATTAGCTGCTCCAGGTTTAGCTCCGCGGCGATCCGGCCGCCGCCGGAGTCATAAATTTCGTTCTCGAAGGCGCGGATATGCCAGTTCTCGGTCAGGTCGATGCCTTCGTCGCCGCAGTTGATGAAGCGGTTGCGGGTAATGATCCCCTCTCCCCCATCCAGGTCGATCCCGTCTTTATACACATTCTCGAAAATATTATCCTGGATCAGCGATTTTCCGTAGCGCACGTTCAGACCGTCCTTTCCATACAGATTCCGAAAGCGGCAGCGGCTGATTTCCACTTCCGATTCAATAATCGACAGCCCGGCGAAAAAATCAATATTATTTACCCGCGCCTGGCGGCCCTGTTCAAATGTCACATATTCGAATATCGATTTCTCCGCCTCGAGCGAACCGGGGCGGCCGGCGGCTCGAACCACCCCGACCACGCCCCACTTGCGCCAGGAATCTTTCGCCGTGAAAAGAATCGGCTTATCCGCGGTTCCCCGGGCAAACAGCGGGCGCAGCGAAATGAGCGAGCGCCCCGCCGTAAAGCGTAACACTGTTCCCGGCTCGATCACCAGAACGCCGCCCCGGGGCACCAGGATGGTTTTCTCGATCACATAATCGCCCGCTTTCAGGAGCAGTTGAGCGGAATCCCCCGGATCGACGGTAAAAATCGGGTAGCGTTTGACGAATTCGGCGTTGGGAAAATTGGCCGCGGCATCGGGGAAAAACTCCGGCAGAGTGGTATCAAAACCGGTTAGTTTATACCACGCCCAGCCGGCGCGGTCATAATGGTACAGGCCGCCAAAAAATACCATGACAGACAGAAGCCAGGCCAGGGGAATGTGGTAGCTTTGCACCCAGGGCGACTTTCCGATCACCCGGCAAACCCCCAGGATCACCGCGTAACAGAGCAAGTAAATCCCGGCAATGATCAGGAGAAAAGGCAGGGAGAGTTTCCAGATCAGCTTTGCCACGAAGAGTATCAACAGTACCGAGAGATGCAACGGAACGGAAGGTCTCCGGGTCAAAAATATGTTCAGCAAATTGTCCACTTCGTTAATTCCTTCGCTGGCTTAAAATCCACCTTGCCGCCCCGGCAAGATCATCCGCAATAAAATCAGGCCGGGCATTTTCCGCCAACCCCTGCTCCACTTCCCGCCCGTAACCGCTGCGCACCAGGATGGTGCGGCATCCCACGGCTTCCCCGGCGCCTAAGTCGCTCAGTTTATCGCCGACCACGTAGGAAGCTTGTAAATCGATGTCAAGATCCGCCGCCGCCTTCCGCAGCATCCCCGGTTTGGGTTTGCGGCACTCGCAATCGATTTTGTAAGCGCCCACCCCGGCGGTGGGATGGTGGGGGCAGTAGTAGATCGCATCCAGGGCCGCGCCGCGCTCCGCCAGCATGTTCTCCAGCGCGGCGTGGATCAGCGGCAAATCCGCCTCGGCCAGGTAGCCCCGGGCGATGGCGGCCTGGTTGGTCACAATAACCACCTTGTATCCCGCCTCGCGGAGCATCCGGATTCCCTCGGCGGCGCCTTCGATCAGCTTCAACTGCTCCACTTTGTTGAGATAGTTGATCTCTTCGTTGACGGTTCCGTCGCGGTCTAAAAAAACGGCCTGGTATTTCATTTTGGAATTATTCAATTTTTTTCCTGCCTGTTGCGCGGGGTATGTACGGGCGCGGTACGTTGGGGGCGGGATCCGTTGGGGCGGGACCCGTTGGGGCGGGACCCGTTGGGGCGGGACCCGTTGGGGCGGGACCCGTTGGGGCGGGACCCGTTGGGGTGGGATCCGTGGTCCGTAGGGGCGAAGCATTCGGGGCAAATATTTCTATAAGAAGGCACAGCGATTCTTCCGAATGCTTCGCCCCTACGGTTGCCCGTCGTCCATCGCCCGTCGCCCGTCGCCCGTCGCCCATCGCCCGTTGCCCGCCGCCCGTCATCCGTTTCCCGTTTATCCGCACAATTCTCTTTCTACCGCGCCGCAGATAATGTGCGCGGCCATGATGTGGGATTCCTGAATCCGCGCGGTGTTGCGGGAGGGAACCATCAGGCAGATATCCACCGCGTCTTTCAATTTTCCGCCGGTTTCCCCGGTAAAAGCGATGGTTTTCAACCCCTTGCGCCGCGCTTCTTCCATGCCTTTCAGCACGTTGGGGGAATTCCCGCTGGTGCTGATGCCCCAGGCCACGTCGCCCGCCTGCCCTAACGCTTCTATCTGGCGGGCGAACACCCGGTCGAAATGGTAATCGTTGCCGGTGGCGGTGAGGATGGAGGTGTCCACGGTGAGGGCGATGGCCGGGAGGGCCTGGCGCTCCATCACGAAGCGGCTGACGAACTCCGCGGCAATGTGCTGGGAATCCGCGGCGCTGCCCCCGTTCCCGAACAGCAGCAGTTTATGGCCGGTTTGCAAACTCTCCCGGGCGGTCTCGATGATGCGGTTGATGGTTTCCACATTCTGCTCCATTACCGCCTGCTTCACCGCAATGCTGGCTTGAATCTCTTCGATGATTTGTTTATGCCGGTCGATCATAATTTTGCTCTCCAGGTTTGTAAGCCGCGGGTTTCAAAGGTAAATCCGACCACCTGCCCGCCTAATTTTTCCACTTCCCGGGCCACGATGTGTTTTTTATCGAATTCGCAATAGAGCAGCAGGTAGCCCCCGCCCCCGGCCCCTAAAATTTTGCCTCCCAACGCCCCGTGTTTGCGGGCGACTTCGTACAACTCGTCGATGTGGGGATTGGTGATTTGTTTGGCCATGCGTTTTTTCTGCACCCAGGCCTCGTGCAGCAGCGCCCCGAAATCATTCAGGCGGTTCTGCAAGAGGGCGTTTTTCAGTTGAATGGCGCTCTCTTTGATCTTCTCCATCGCTTCCATTACATCGTCATCGCGCTTCTGGTAGTTGCTCACCTGGGTGTCGATGATATTGGCGGAGAGGCGGGTTCTGCCGGTATAGCAGAGCAGCAGGTGGTATTCCAATTCGTTGATGGTATTGCGGTCGATGCGCAGGGGGTTTACGATCACCTTGTCAGCCCCGAATTCGATGAAATTGAACCCCCCGAAGGTGGCGGCGTACTGGTCCTGCATCCCGCCCTTGATAGCCAACTCCACCCGCTCGATCTGGTAGGCCAGCTCGGCGATCTCGTAATTGGTGAGGGGCAGTTTTTGCCAGTGCATCACCAAACCGATCAGCGCTACCACCATGGTGGAAGAAGAGCCTAACCCCGATCCCGGGGGAGCGTCGCTGTGAATAAAGAAATCGCAGCCCTGCTGCGAGCTCTGGCACATATTCTTCCATACCGCTTTCACCAGGTCCAGTTCTCCGTCGTAGGTGATCTCATCATCCAGCTGATATTTGGCGACGATGTCGTAATCCAGGGAGTGCACCGTCAGCTTGCGCTCTTCATTGGTGCGCAGGCTGCCGTAGGCGTACTTGTCGATGGTGGCGCTGAGCACCACCCCGCCCTTCTCGTCCTTATAGGGAGAGACGTCCGTGCCGCCCCCGCCGAAGCTGATGCGCAAGGGAACCTTGCTCCTGATGATCATAGATGCTCCTCCTTTGCGTATTGTTTGAAGGTGTGAAAGCCCTCCGGGGTACCGATATCCACAAAAAAGCCCTCCGCCGGGTAGCCGGCCAGGGAAAATCCCTTCTCCAGCAACGGCGGAAAAATTTCCCGCTCCAGGGACAATTTCTGGCGCGGGGGAATGCGCAGAAAGATGTCCGGCTCTAACAGGTAAATCCCGGCGTTGATCAAACCGGGAGCATTTTCTCCCGCGGATTTTTCCTTGAAGGCGGCAATGGCCGCGCCGGCGCCCAACAGCACGGTTCCGTACTGGCTGCGATCCGGCACCCGGGTCAAGGCGATGGTTCCTAAGAAATGCTCTCTCCCCGATTTAGCCTTCTCGTGAAAATTCCGCAAATCCTTGATGTTCAAGTTGAAAAAGGAGTCGCCGTTGAGCATCAGAAAGGGGCGGTGAATGAACTCTTCCGCATTTTTGAGTGCCCCGCCGGTTCCCAGGGGCGTCTCTTCCACGGCGTAATGGATGCGGATGCCCCGCTCCTTGCCGTCTTTGAAATGGTCGCGAATCTTTTCCCACATGTAGCCGACGCACAAAACCACCTCGCGAACGTCGTACTTCTTCAAATAATTGATCTGGTACTCCAAAAACGGTTTATCCAGCACCGGGGCCATGGGTTTGGGCCGGTCGTTTATCACCGTTTTCAAACGGGTGCCGAGTCCTCCGGCAAGAATCACTGCTTGCATTTTAGTCCCTTAAAATGATTTTTAAGCTGCTTCCCTGAATATTATACTTTGCACAGTTAAAAGCTAAGGCTTTTTTAAGCCTGGAGTATGGGGGAAGGGGAGGGAAACCAAGTCTCTACACCTTATACCCCTATACCTTGTACTATCACGTGACATATGAGAATTTGCGCTGAGAAATGGTTATCTTGCCGCTCTTAACCTCACCCTTCCCCACCCTAAC
>CAZFVV010000124.1:0-15331 GCA_964522165.1 uncultured Calditrichaceae bacterium | reverse complement strand
GTTTTATCTAATGCTTGGCAATATCTTTTCCCTGTGAAAACTTACGACTCACGAGCACTTACGACTCGTTCACCCCGACCTGTCGGGGTGAACGCCGCTGCTGGCGCTCTGCGCCGAGTCGCAACATGACGCGATGCAGAGCATCGCGCAACTCGTTCCACCGGAGACCGGTGGAACGAGAACGTGCTGCGTAACATCAGTAATTAAGCAACTTTGAAAAAGAATATCCAAACTGTGATCGTGCGAATATGAAATTTCCATCCTCAGCGGGGTCGCCTGGCAAAGGAGGGCGCTGGCGCTACCTGTACCGGCTCTGGCAGGCGGCGCTGGCGCAGCCGGAACTGCCCCAGTTCGACCGCTGGTTTGCCCGGGAGATCAAACAATACAAGCAGTTCGGCAAGCAGGATCGCTACTGGTACAGCGAAATGCTCTTCGCGGCGCTGCGCTTCGGCTACCTGGCTGCGTATCTGAATTTTCTTCACTCCAAAACCGGCGTTCTCCGCGGCTCTCCCGGGCCGCCGCGCCTTTCCGGAAAAATGTTCCGGCAAAGTTTGGCGGACTTCGAGCAGGCCTTTCCCGGCCCCGCTTCGGTTCTGGATGACTGGCGGAAAATGACCGCCGGGGAATTTTTCGAGTGGGTGCATTGGCGCTATGCCGCGGAAGATGGGCCTGAACCATCCCCGGCGACGAACCGGCCGGGGGCGGCGGGGATTTCCCGCGGGCAGGTCTTCTCCACTCTCAAATCGCAGGTTGAAGGCGATTTCAGCCGGGGCGCCAATCTACCGGGGCAAATGCTCTGGTACGGCATCCCCCTGTGGTTCAAAGATTCTATGGAAGAACGAATCCGCCGTTCCGGCTGGAATAGGGAAGAGACAGAGCGGTTCATCCGCAATCACGGCAGCCGCCCGCCGCTGTGGCTGCGGATCAATCATCCCTCGCGCACCGCGGAAGTAGTCCGGGAGTTAAAAAGCAATGGATTTACGGTGGAGGAGCAGGGGGCAGCCCTGCAGGCTCGGGGCAGCAAAGGGATATATGAATTAGCGGCTTATAAGAGCGGGTGGGTGGAGGTGCAAGACCTGGCCAGCCAGCGAATCGGCGAGAAAGTGAGCGCCCTGCCGGGGCAGCTGGCCTGGGATTGCTGCGCCGGCGGGGGCGGAAAAACCCTGCAAATCGCCGCCCGCCCGGGGGGAGAGCGCGGGGCAGTATATGCCTCGGACATCCGGGAATTCAAATTGGAAGAGCTGCGCCGGCGGGTGCGCAAGGCGCAGTTTCACAACGTGCGCACCCTGGTTTGGGAGGGAGAGACGCTGCCGGATTTCGGCAAAGAGGTGCAAAACCGGGGCGGTTTTCACTGGGTGTTGGTGGATGCGCCCTGTTCCGCCAGCGGCACCTGGCGGCGCAACCCCGACGGCAAATGGCGCTTCAGCCTTTCCGGCTTACCCGATTTAACCAACCTGCAGTACCGGCTTTTGCAAAACGCCGGCGCCGCGCTACGCCCGCAGGGTCGCTTAGTATATGCCACCTGTAGCTGGCTGACGGAAGAGAACGAGCTGATCGTGGAGCGTTTTTTGAAGGAAAATCCCGCCTTCCGCCTGGTAGAGCAGGAACTGTTAGGAAGCCCCCGGGAGAATGCCGATACCATGTTCGCGGCAACGCTCGCCAAAAACCCGTAGAGACGTTGCACCGCAACGTCTCTACCCATCCCCTGGAATTTTACGCTCCCCCCTTGATTATTTCCCTGTAACCGGATAATTTTAGGCTGAACATTCGAGCCAGCAAATAAAAACAGATTGAATGCACTCGGTTGTTAGCCGGGCGGGGCGGTAAATGTTTGAAAGGAGGAGGTATGTTCAAAACCGTGAAAACCCCCGATGATTGTTTGGATCGCATTCTTAAGATCGCGGTGATCCTGTTTTTCGCGTATTTGGTGACGTTTTTGTATGGTTACCGCACCCTTCCCCTGCACTGGGCAATCTGGGCTTTGTTTGCGACGGGCTTATTCGGCGTCAGCATGATCTTTGTTTATTTCAGGAAGTATCACGCTTTCAAAAAATCCAACATTGTGCCTATCAAAAATACCCTGCGGGATTTGAAGGAGTTGAAGAAGCTTTACGATGAGACGAAGGACGAGAAACTCCAAAAAGAGATGAAGGATTGCTGGGGAAAACTGGTGGGGCAAATGAAAAATTATGTAAAGCCGGAAAACCAGTATATTCGCATTATTACCAAAAATTACCAGGGCTTAATCGGCACGATCGACGACCATTCCGACGTGAACCACATTTATTTTGCGAATATCAAGGGAGTGTATTTACATGAGAAACCGGATATGGCCCTGGATCTGACCACTATCGATTACTTAGAAGGGGTTCAGGGGGCAAGAAAATTTTATGAGCGGGCCGGCAAAAAACCACCCCGGAAATCCTGGTATAAAAAACTCTCCTCTAAAATATAGTGAAAGCCGCTCAAGACGCGCTATAATTCCGTACCGCCCGCACGCAAACCCCCGTAACCGCATGCCCCAGGCTGCAAATGCCCAGTTTGTAGTTGACCAGCCAGGTCTGCCCTTCGTGCTGGTCGGCAGTTAAAATCCAGGGGCTCGGGTCGATGAAAAGCGGATTGAGGAAAAAATCTTTGTCAATGATTTTTTCCATTGCGGCCATGGCCTCATCCAGGGTGGGAAGCCGCCAGTCGTCGTAACCGCTCCAGTGGGATAGGTTCAATTGGCTGACGTGCTCTCGCGCTTCCCGCGCTTCCATGAATTTAGTGGAGGGGTAGCGCTGCCACATCATACCGGTCGCGGCGTCGATGATGATCCGCTCGGTATTTTTACCATCCCGGGAATACTGGTGGGGAGCGCCTTTGGCGGCATCGTTCCACTCGGTATGATACAATTCCTTCAGGCGGATCATGCGAGCAGCCTCGAATGGGGATAAATCGCTGCGCTCTTTTACTCGAAAACGCGGTTTGAAGGAAATCGTGTAATGTTTGAGGTTTTGTTTAACCTTCTCGGCGAAAATCTCCCAGCCGTCGGATTCAAAAAAATTGACCGGGCGAATGTTACCCCACTCCTGCGGTATGGGGCACTCTTTCAACCGGGCGAGGGTAAAGTATTGCTCCCGCGCCGGTTTTATGGCCGCCACCTTGCGGGCTTCCCGCATTTCCCGGGGAACCGGGCTTTTCCGTTTAAAGGATTTTTTCGACAGGCAGGCTACGAAAAAATGCGCCTCGCGAATGTATTGTTGCTCCGTTGTTAAGGTTCGCGTGCGTTCCCGGGCGCTGCCCCAAAATCCGGTCGGCTGAAATCCCAGGTCTTCCAAAAAAGCGGCCAGGGCCTGCACCTCCTCGCGGTCGGAAGGGTAGCAGCTCAAATAAATTTTAGCCCGTTGAATTGCTTCAGCCATGTCCGGCCGGTTCCTCCTCTTCTGCCGCAGCGCTGTTTTCCCCCGGCTTCTCGAACAAACCCGGATCGATACTTTTGATTTTTGCCGCCAGCCCCGGCTCCAGGGTCGCCTGGTACAAGGTTTCAACCTGGACAATTTGTTTGGCATTGAGGAATTTAGCCCCTTCCAGGTAAGCGCCGCTGAGGTCGGTTTTGCGAAAAACAACCCCGCGGAGGATCGCCTCATTGAGATGGGCGCGGTGAAGCGTGGCCTCGCCCAGGAAGGCATTGGCCAGGTCGGCTTCCCGCAAATCCGCCCAGCCCAGGTTAGCCCCCCGGAAGTCCACTCCCCGCAGGTCCGCCTCCCGTAAATCTGCGCCGCGGAGATTGGTATGCACCATCTCCGCCCAACCCAGATCGGCCTTTAGCAGGTCCGCCCAGGAAAGATCGGCCTCGCGCAGGTAAGCGCGGTGGAGGTTAACGCCCCGGAGATTGGCCTGGCGGAGGTTCAAGCGCCGCAATTCCGCTTCGCTCAGGTCCGGCGCAATTTCCGGGTGTTCCTCCCGCCAGCGGTTCCAGGCTTCCACGCCCTGCCGGAGGATGATTAGATGGGTTTCATCTGCCATATCGTTTCCGAAGCTTCGCCTTACAGGCGGTTCTTCATTCCAAAGAACCGGGAGAATTTATCATTTAAAAGGAAGATTCGGAAAGAAAAAAAGGAGTTTTTTGAGTAACCGGCAAAGAGGGCTTCGGGGTGTTTCAAATGATCTATACCAGTTAAGGGGTATTGGCGGCGTTTTTTTCGAAGGAGTGCAATCCCGGCTTATCCGGGATTGCACTCCGGTCAAAACGCACGTCTCAATCCTTAACGAGTATAAATCCGGATATTCATCCAACTGCCAAAAACTCCCGGCGCATTTCCGTATCTAACATTCGTCCCTGGCGGACAACGATATCGGGCAGCGCTTCAATGTCGTTCAAGGTGGTGCGGAAATTAACGATACAGGCGCGCAGAAAATATTTACCCTCAATGACGGCATTGGACACAAAAGCCTCGCCCCCTGCTTGCAGCCGGTTCAGCAATTCCTGGTTCAACTTATTCAGGTATTCCTCTGTTGCGGAGTCGCCGGGCGTCAGATCAGAAGGAATATAGCGGAAGGTTGTAATACTGAGACTGTGGGTGGCGGCCTGGAGTTCGGGACGTGAATCGACCAGCTTATATAATGCTCCCGCCAGGGCGATGTCGTCGCGAATCATTTGAAGATAACCTTCTTTTCCTACCTGGCGCAGTCCCAGCCACACTTTTAACGCCCGGAAGCTCCGCGAATTCTGGGGGCCGAATTCGTAATAGTTGAGGGCGGACTGATCTTCTTTGGTATTATCGAAATTATAATATTCCGGGTGAAAGCTGAAGGTATTGATAAGCGATTGGGGATTGCGCACCAAAGCACATCCCGCTTCCAGGGGGCTGTAGAGCCACTTATGGGGATCCAGCGCGATGGAGTCCGCCTCCGCCAATCCCCGGAGTTGGGCGGGCGCTTCCGGCAGCGCTGCGGCGGGCGCGCCATACGCGCCATCGACATGAAACCAGAGATTTTGTTCCCGGCAAAGCGCGCCGATTTCCGGCAGCGGATCGATTGCGCCAACGCCAACCGTGCCGGCCGCGCCCACCACCATAAACGGCAAATATCCTTCGGCACGGTCAGCGGCGATTTGTTTTTCCAGGGCTTTGATACTCATTTGCTGGCCGGCATCGGTTTCGATCCAGCGGATTGCCTTTGTGCCCAGGCCAAACAGGTCGGCGGCTTTTTCGATCCAGGTATGGGTTGCTTTGGAAACATAAACCAGCGGTTGTTGAGCGCCGCCGGCGAACCCCTGTTCCCGGATATTCCAGGCCGCTTTTGCGGTGCGCCCGGCCAAAAATCCCACAAAATTTGCCATATTGCCGCCGCTGACCATCAACCCGCCGCAGCTTACCGGGTAGCCGATCAATTCGGCGATCCAGCGGATGGTCTGCGCCTCGATTTCGCTGGCCATCGGCGCCAGCGCCCACGCGCCCACGTTGGGATTCACCGCGGCAGCCAATAAATCGCCCAGAATTCCGATGGGGGAGGGAGATGCGGAAATATAGCCCCAAAATCGCGGGTGGCCGTTGAACAGCGAATGGTCGAACAACAGGTCTGCCGCTTCTTTGAACAGGTGACCGGGTGCGGTGCCTTCCGGGGGGATTTGCCCGTTGCCCAGCAGTGCGCGAACATCCGCCGGGGATTCCCCTGGAGTTACCGGGCGGCGGGATATGGAGCCTAACAACTCTGCGATCCGGTCAACCAACTGGTAGCCCAGCTTGCGAAATTCATCAGGCTCCATTTCTATCGGCGCCTTGCGGTTGCGCAGCGCCTCCTGGGGGTCTGTTTTTGCCATAAATACTCCTTTGGGTTTCGGTATGATTTCTTTGCGAAGGCGGTTTACCGTCATTACAGAGAGCCTCCCTTTAATTAAAAATCCCCGGTCGATCAGGGGGTGGTATGTTGAGTTAAAACCGAAGATAATATCTCAAATGGCAGCCCGTAAGCAATTAAATCAGCAACTTTTACTATATTCGTATTTTGATCGGAGTGCAATCCCGGATAAGCCGGGATTGCACTCCGTCGAAAAAACGCCACAAATAACCCTTAACAGGTATATAAAAGAATAACATGTTTAAAGTGGCTAAAGTCAAACGATAAAAAGATTGCGGAATGACTCGGGCGAGTAATTCTCGCTTTTAACGAGTAAAAATTCACCCCAAAACCGTTCCGAATGAGTGGATGATTCACAGGTTTTGTCAATTATTTCAAATTCCTGCGCGTGTTTTTTCCGGAAAGCGTCTCTATCCGCTTTCGATCTCCAATAATCGATGGTGAGGAAGCGTTGGGGATTTTCCGCATCTTCCAGCAATTCGGTGCGGAGGTATCCTTCTCCCTTTTGGAAAAAGACCGCCCAGACGCCTTCCGGCTCATAATAGCGCAGGAAATCCTCCCGTTTATCCTCGCGGATAATGTATTCCCAAATGTAAGCGAACAATATTATTCTCCTTTATTCGCTTTTCCCCGCCGGTTCCACAGCAAAATGCTGAAAGGAATGCTGAACGCCAGACTGCCAACCAGGGATAACAGCAGAAATCCGATCCATCCCGGGGATTTAAGTTTTGTTACGGCAATCAGGTAGCAGAACAGGGGCAGCAGCACGAAGGCTTCCAAAATAAAGGCCAGGGCATAGAGATTGGATTGGGCAGCCTGCATCAGTTCCGGGCGGGATATGACGGAATACAAAAACAAACCGTTTATCCCCAGCAGCCCGATGGCCGCCGCGCACCACAACACAATCTTTTGTGTTTTCGATAAATCGAAATTTATGGTTAGTGACATGTTGATGACCTCTTTTTTTCCTCCCGGAGGTTCTGAACCTTCGGGAGGTTGCATTACACTTGTAAGTTATGCCTGCCCTCAAATTGCGCTTTGCAAATCTTTTCCCTGGTTCTTATATTCAACTCAAAAGAAAACCGGGAGTAAGATTATGAAATATCGCGTCTTGATTGAGCAAGATGAAGAGGGCGTTTACGTTGCCACGGTTCCTTCTTTGCCAGGGTGCATCACCCAGGGCGCTAATCGCAAAGAAGCACTCGCCAACGCCCGCGAGGCGATTCAGGCTTATATTGAAAGTCTGGAAAAGCATGGCGAACCGATCCCTCCTCCGATCACGGAAGAAGTGATTGAAATATGAGCAAGTTGCCGGTAGTCTCCGGGCAAGATGTCATCAAGGCGCTGGCGAAAATCGGGTACGAATTTGACCATCAACGCGGCAGCCATATCGTTTTGCGCCAAAACTCTGCGCCATTTCGCCGCATTACTGTACCAAACCATAAAGAAATTTCAAAGGGCGCCTTGCGCAGTATCATACGCGAAGCCGGTTTAACAGTTGATGAATTCGTGAATTTACTTTAGTCAAAACCGTCAGGAGGTTTATTTCCCCTTTTCTGCAGTATTTAGTATTTCTCCTTTTAATTCCTCCGGAAGATATTTCTGCGCCAATGTCAGAATCCCCTCAGGTCCCGCCTCTACCCACTTTTGCAGGTTCGCATCGTCTCCCTGTGCTTCCTGCGCCAGCCAGAGCGCTACGGTTAACGCGCCCCACTTTTGCTCAAAGGGGCCCATGGACAGACCTTCCATCAAGTTTGCCGCTTCCTCATCGCCGGCGTGGCGCAGCGCGGAGATTCGCTGAACGAATACCGGCTGCAGGCGGCTGAGAACCGTTTTGGCGTGTTCGGCCAGCGCTCCGTTTTCCGTCACCCATTTATCCGAGAGCGAGCGATAGTTTCCCAGCCCCTCGGTTAAACAATTCCAGAGTGCGGCATCCAGCGGGGAATCCAGATCGAGAGGATGCTGTTTCCGCCAGGCTTTGTGCAACACGTGGGTAAATTCATGGGCGAAGAAACGGTCGATGCGGTCAATATTAATCGCGGTAAGGGCATCTCCGTATTCATGATGGAGTTTATGGAGATCAAAGCAAATCGTGGAGTCCTTATACAAAAAAGCATCCTCGCCGCCCTGGTTGCCCAACAAGATTGTCACCGTGCCCGGGGGCGTTATCGCCCCGAAAGGGATTGCCAAAGAATCCGCCATGGCCGCCCACCCCGGCAATTTGGTTTTGATCAGATTTGCCCAGCCCGTATCCTCGTCAGTGAGGACTTTTTGACCGAACTGCGCGGCAGAAATATCCGTTTGATGCCGCAGGTACCGCAGCGCTTCTATCCATTCCGGCGTAACCGCGCCATCTTCGGAAAAACCGTTTTTGAGCGCCAAAACAACCTGGGGTTGCCTGTTATTCTTCATGGTTTGCGCATCGAGTCTTTTTGGAGTGAACATGGGAGAAACACACTCCAAAATGAGAATAAGAATTATAAAAACGCGTAGTGAAATCTTCATTTTTATTCCTGAAGTTTCATTCCTTGCTTCCATTTGTAAACCCGCTTTCAATCCCTTGGTATTGGCAGATTGTGCATCCTTAAAAATGATAATTTATCCCAATAACCTCGTTGAAAAATGATCTTGTCTTCCTGCACGTGAAAGAATCCGCAGCCCCGCAGTCCCAGCGGATCTTTCCACTCCAGGATGGCCCATTCCCCATCCTCGAAAATATTTTCCACGATGCAAGTCATATCCGCCTGTGCGAATTCTCTGCGAAACATTTCTTTAATCGCCGCTTTCCCCTCCACCGGCGACTCCGCCACTTGATGGTTGATGGAATCTTCCGCGTAGAATTCCGCAATTGCTTCCGCATCGCCGTTGTTGAATGCTTCCACCCATTTTTCGACTAACTCTTTCGGTTTCATAAAAACTCCAGATCAAAAAGGGGACAAAAGGCATAGCCGCCAAACCCTGTTTTCAGTCCGCTTTACGAAGCATACTGCCGTGCCGCAAGTAGTAATTGATCTGCTCTTCCCACTCCCGCATGAACTCCCGGTAGTATTCTTCGGTGAAAGAGGCAACAAAGGCGTCGCCCTGGGGACCGAGGCTGGTATGGGAGTAGGTGACTTCCGCTTCCGAGCCGCCCGGTACCGCCCGCAGTTGGATCGTTAGTTTACACGCGGTCACGCCCGGGGTGATTTTCAACATCTCCACAAATCCGTTTTCCGGCTCCAGGCGGGTAATGTACCAGATGGCGTTGTTTGGCTGCCCGGCGGTTATGAATACGCAATCCTGCTCCGCGATGCCGGAGTTTGTGAACACTGCCAGCGGATCCCAATCCTCGATCCAGTCCGCTTCGCGAACCGGGCAGAGCAAAGGGAACACCTTCTCCGGTCCGGCGACCAGGCGCTGAACGTAGGTTCGAGCGGCGCGCAGCGGGGGAGCTATTTTCATGTGTGATTCCTCGATTATTGGTTTTGCGACTTTACGGCTTAGAAATTCTAACAGGAACCATAATTACCACAAATTTTTGATCCTCGTAGAGGTTATTCCTATTTACGATTAACATGGTCTTCTCCTTTCTGTTTTTTGGGTTGCATTGCTCAATTTCCTGCAATAATCATACGCCAGAGATTTTTGGTTTAATCCGCCTTTTCCGGCAACACTTCCACATCGTTCCGTTGAATTCTGGCCGCTTTGAGAACCGGAACCAGCTTCGGAACTTCTTTGCGGTAATCCAGATACCGCTGCCCGAAATGCCGCACCAGGTCGCGTTCTTCAAAATAGATTCCGATGAATATATAAACCGTCATCCCCAATGCTAACACTAAGTGCCCGGCGGTCATCAGCGGAATGGCCCACAAGCCCAGAATCTGCCCCGCCTGCATGGGGTGGCGGATAATTTTGTACACCCAGGGCGTCTGAAATGGGGGCGCGGTGAACGTTTTCTGCCGCCACTCCCGGTAAGCCTGCTGCAATCCGAACAATTCAAAGTGATTGATCAAAAAACTGGAGAGCACCGCCAGGGCAAATCCTGCGCCGAACAGGCCGTAGAGAATGGCCGAGGCAATCGTATTTTCCACCGACCAGACCACTTGCGGCAGGGGACGCCACTGCCACATCAGCAGAATCAGGATGAGGTTAGTGATGAATACGAAAGTGCTCCGCTCCATGGATTTGGGAATGATCCGCGTCCACCAGCGTTTGAATCCCCCCCGTGCCATCACGCTGTGCTGCACGGCAAAGAGAGAAATTAACAGAAAATTGATGGCCAACGCCCCCGGGAGCGAGGCAGCCGCGCCGCTGTTCACGGTTTTCGGCGCCGCAAAACCGCCTACAAACGCGATGAAATACAGGTACACCCCCAGGAACATCAGATAACTCACCATGCCGTAGAGTAATATCAGAAATCGTTTCATTTTCTATCTCCTTTCGTTTTTTTATTCTTAATGAATGCAACCGGCCATATATCCAACTGTGTACCAAAAAACAAAGCGTCCCCGGGGTTGAGCTTCCAGGTAGTTTTAAAATAAGCGGTTAGAACTTTAAAAACCGGCCCGGAGCCGTTTTGTAACTGCTGGCCGGGATGGCTTGCATTGAAGGTCGCGTGTACGCCTCGGCAGGGCGCAAAATCTCTCATGAAGTGGTAGCCTACGGCAAAAGATACCAGGAGTTCACAAAAAAATTCAACATGCAAAATTTCCGCTGATAAAAGTTTGAGTGTAACCAAAATACTGCATGAGAAAGAAATCAGGAGTGCAAAATTTATTTTGCACTGCCAGTGCAGAATAAATTCTGTGGCAAAGCCATCCCTTTGGGGCACTCCTATCTTCTACCGCTCGATCACTTTTTACAGTATTTTGGTTACACTCTAAAAGTTTAAATACATAAACTCAGAGACACAGAGATATTTTGTTTTTCTGGCCTTTATCTCGCCGTGGCTCTGTGGTTAATCAAAATGATCGCAGCAGATTTTAGAAGAAGAAAAAATTTCAACTATCCCTGAGGGAACAGGGCTTAATGGGGGGAATCATCATCAATATGAATTGGCTTATTGTTTTCGTGGGTTTCTATTCCGACGCGACCGCTTCCGTTGAAGTAGCCGGCGGAAAATAACACCCCAAACCGAATCGTAATTCGGGCGGCTCAACTTTTTTCTGATCCAATATTTGATTCGCTAATCCCCAGCTTCTGCATCGGCGCCCACAGGTTAGAGCGTGTATGTTCAATAGCCTGGCGGCGCCTTTGGGGAGCGGCCTGCCGCCCCCCGTCTAATCCGGGAATTGCATCCGTAGTTCCCGGATGCGATTTTCGACCATCTCGCGCAAGCAGTTGTAGTACATCAAGGGATAAATGCTGCCGCCTTGGTACTCAGACGCCAGGGAATCGCAATGCGCTTCCCGGAGCTGCATCCAGGTATTCTGTTCCGCCTCTAAACTTTCCAGGGCCTCCGGGCTTAGCGAAGCGGCGATTTCGTTATAAATTTGCGCCAAATTTTCATCCGCATCCCGGAATTGCCGGGCCGCGCATTCGTTCAATTCCGCCTGGGTTTGGGCGTTCTCACAGGGATCTTTCCCCTCCGCCGAGCGCGTTCCCGGCAGGGTCTCCGGATCGCAATAATCCTTGTAAAGGATCAGGTAATCTTTAACGATGCCCACCGCCTCCGGGCGCATGTCCGGCGTTAGCCGGGGATCGTCGAAAACCGCCTCGCCCAACCGCCAGACCCGGCACCAGTCCGTATCCATGGCGATTTGCGCTTCCGCCAGGGCTAAAAGCAGGGAAACGGTAAGGCTGGCGGGATTTTTTTCCCGGGCGGCTCGCAGCCAGGGGAGGGCGCTATCCGGCTCAAAGTAATTCCCCAGGGCGGTTAAATAGCCTAAGCAGAGCAGCTCATCTGCACTGAGCTTATCGAAAAGCTCCTCCTCGCTGCCGGCCTGGTGGAATTCGTGAAGGAACAGGCGGTAAGATTTGGCGTTTTGCGCCGCGGTAATATCCCAGGAAAGCGCGTTTACGACCGCCGCTTTCACGTCGATGGGATTGGCGGGTGAAGACAAAAATCCCAGGATTTCCGGGTCGATTTCTTTTTGCGCCGCGGCGCGCTGCACCGCTTCAATGTCCTGGTAGGCCGTGTAAAAATCGGTTGACGTAAGCGGCGAATCGGCTCGTGCGTAGCCGCTTATTCCGGCCAGGAGAAGCAATCCCTTCGCCAGGCAAAGCAGGTTTTTGGAGGTTATATTCATGGGAAAGGCCGTTTTTGTTTTTACTTGCTTGTTTTGGCGTTTGCAAATACGGTTATAGACTTTTGAACGCTTTCAGCCATAGTCAAATCGGGCTAAAATATGCAAAATTCAGCCGGAAGAATCCAGGAATAAGGTTATTTATGGCAGAGTGATTAATTGGCAGAATAATTTTTGAATCATTCTGCCGTACAATTATTCCGCCATATTTCATACTGCCCAATTTTTGCCCGCGAAATTTCGTATATTGCCGCCATGAATCGAGAAGCCCATAGAAGCGCGGCTAACCGCGGGGTTCTCCCGGCTCGCCCCGGGGAATTCAAGCCGCTTTCCATCGGCCCCCTGAAGGTGTGGCCGCCGGTGGCGCTGGCGCCCATGGCCGGCATCACCAACGCGCCTTTCCGCGCCCTTTGCCGCCGCTTCGGGGCCGGGTTGTACGTCAGCGAGATGATTACCGCCCGGCTGCTGGCGCAAAGAGATCCCGCCACCTTAAAACTGGCCGAATTTGCCCCGGGGGAAGAACCGCGCAGCTTGCAGCTCTACGGGGTGGATCCCTGTTACCTCGGCGAAGCGATTGCCCAACTGGTGCGGGAGCAACGGGTGGACCATATCGATCTCAACTTCGGCTGCCCGGTGCGCAAAGTGACCCGCAAAGGCGGGGGGGCGGCCATCCCTTTGAAACCGAATTTGCTGCGCAACTTGGTGCGGGCCGCGGTTCGCAACGCCGGGGCGGTCCCGGTAACCCTGAAATTTCGCATGGGAATCGACGAGGCGCACCTCACCTACCTCAGCGCGGGGAAAATTGCCGAAGAAGAAGGCTGCGCCGCCGTGGCCCTGCACGCCCGCACCGCCGCCCAGCTATATAGCGGCGCTGCCTGCTGGGAGGCCATCGCCCGCTTAAAGGAGGCTCTAACCAGCATCCCGGTGTTAGGCAACGGCGATATTTGGGAAGCCCGGGACGCCCTGCGAATGATGCGCTCTACCGGGTGCGACGGGGTGGTGGTGGGGCGGGGCTGCCTGGGGCGTCCCTGGCTGTTCCGCGACCTGGCCGATGTGTTTGAAGGCCGGGAGCCCCAACCGCCTCACACCCTGGGAGAGGTTGCCGAAATTATGATCCAACACGCGCAGTTGTTATGCCGCTGGCAGGGGGAAAAACCGGCGATTTTCGCTTTTCGCAAACACGCGGGATGGTACATCGAGGGATTTGCCAGTGAGGCCCGCCTGCGCCCCCTGCTGCTGCAGATCGAAACGCTGGCAGATCTGGAACAAATCTTGACTAATATACCTGCCCAAGAGCCTTTTCCGCCCGGCAATTTAAGGATACCGCGCGGGAAGAACACCCCTCCGCAAAAAGTGGCGCTGCCGCACGGCTACCTAAATAACCCGGAAGATAACACCCCGCCCGGGTCGGAGGCGGAAGATCCCTCCTCCGGGGGATAATTCCCCGAAAACGATGTTCGCAATGTGCTTCCCTTTTACTGCCCTGCCGGTGCCCGCTCATTTGTAAAATCCCGCGCGAGGGAATTTATGACTTTTACCTCAAATAGAACTATCGAGATTGGCGATATTGCTCCCAGGAGTTGCGGAACCGCTGGATGGCTTTCCGGTAAAAGCCATCACTTTTCGGAGCTGGGCGGAGGGAAGGGAGGTATCCGCAAGGTCAGGGAATCTTCATTTAGACCACAACGCCAGGCAGGAAGCCTACCTAAATATTTTGCTGAGTTAAACAATCGCGCCAGGGAATTGCGATACCTCTACGGGAATAATATCATGCCCGCTCAAAAAACATTTTGCAGCCCGCCAAAGGGGCGGTTGTAGCAGTTTTTTCAAGTCCGTGCGGAGAAGCACAATATAGAGGGATAAAGGTTCATATTTTAAAAATCACTGAAGGGAACGAAGACAGAATTGCATCTGCTGGAAGCGGAAATTGAAGGAAAATAAACACCGGAGAACTTAATGAAGCTTGTTACGAACCTGTTTGGGGAAATAGAATTTTCAGAAGATGCCTTGATTTATTTTCCGAAAGGAGCAATCGGTTTTGAAGATTGCCGGCGGTTCGTGATCGTTGACAAAGAAGACTATAAACCTTTTCGCGGGTTGGTGTCCCTGGACGACCGTAATGCGACGTTGCCGGTACTGAATCCTTTTGCGATCCATGCCGATTTTGGCAAAGAACTGCCCGCGGAATTGCTCCGGCGGCTATTTTCGGCGGCTGAAATGCTCGACATTCTCTGCGTCGTCAACCTGAAAAATGAGCTGGGAACGGCCACCATCAATTTGAAAAGCCCGATTATCATCGACTATCACCTCAAGGAAGGGAAACAAATAATATTGGAATCCGACAATTTGCCGGTTAACCAGCCGTTGTTATAAAGCAGGGTAAATTTTGGGCATAAAAAAGGATTTTAAAAGGGAGAGTTCCGAAATGTCGTCTCGAAAACCCGCTCCAGAGATCAGTCTTGATATACAAAAATTGAAGTTCCGGCTAAAACAGTTGGAACCGGAAGAGCAAATCTTGGCGGGCCTCTGTTTTTACGAATCGTTATCCGCCGGGGAGATTGCGGCGCTGCTGCAAAAAGACGTCGAAGAGGTTCGCATGATGTTAAACACGGTCTTCTCGAAAGTGCTTCGCCTCCACCCCCGCAAAGAACAAGTGCACCGGATTACCCCCGACCCTTTCTGATCTTCCGCCGCCCTTTCCGGTAAGCGCCGGCAGCGGTTTTGGCCGCCCGGCATTCTGAAAACTTCCGGTTTTGTTACCCTGCCATAGCCCTCCATTCTTCCTGTTGATTTCCCATCATCGGATCAGGCGACCGTCTCCCTGCCTCCTGCATTAGATTTTTTCCTGCTAATTCTTTTCAAAAAAATTCCGAATCTTCCCCCCTTAACCTGGCTGCTCGAGTTCTTGAAACCCGTACCACCCCGGAAATGCGACCGGGAGCACATTTAAAAAAAATTGACTAAAGTGAATCTTGAAGTATTCGATATTATAGATAAAACAAAACGAGACGTGATAAATAATATTGAAATATCTAAAGTTGTAAGTCGCTGATGAAAAAAGCTATGAGTAAATGTGCGTTCAAGGGTCATCATCCGGATCAACGCCGCAATGAAGCTTAACTCGGTTGATAATCCAGGATATGACGTCACTGCAGATAGGATAGAAATGGCTAAACGTTTACCTAAAGACGAAACCCCGGGAAAGAGCAATTCGTTGAAAACAGAGAAACCCCTGAACCCCACCTACCCCGATTCTTCTTTGTCGC
>CAZFVV010000123.1:14185-15417 GCA_964522165.1 uncultured Calditrichaceae bacterium | reverse complement strand
AACCATTCATCAATCCATTAATCCACCACCCCAACCCCGAAGCACTTCACCCCGAGCGCTGCCGCAGCGCCTCCGCCAAAATCACCCCGGCGGCGACGGAAGCGTTGAGCGAGGGGGTTTTTCCCAACTGGGGAATGCGGAACAGCAGGTCGCATTTCTTTTGCAATAATGGGCGAATGCCCTTCTCTTCCCCGCCGATGATCACCGCGCAGTTGCGCCGGAAATCCGTTTCCCAAAGGGAGAGCGGCGCGGCCGGCGCAGCGCCGTAAATCCAGAATCCTTTTTCTTTCAAGATTTCCGCGGCGCGGGCCAGGTTCTCGGCTTTGTAGAGGGGGCAATGGAGCGCCGCCCCGGCGGAGGCTTTGATCACCGTATCGGTAATGGGCACATTCTCCCGGTCGGAAAACACCACTCCCGCCGCCCCGAAAATCTCTGCGCTGCGAATAATCGCGCCCATGTTGTGGGGATCCTGAATGCGTTCTGCAATGACGATGCAGGCCGGGGGCGCGGCTTCTTTCGGGGCATCCGGAAACTCCTCGAAGGGCAGAATCCGCACCGGGGAGATGAGCGCTACCACTCCCTGGTGGGCCACGTCGCCGACCATTTGCTGCAACTTTTTCGGATCCGCGTTCGCAACCGCCAAATGCTGCCGGCGGGCCAGGCGGTAAATCTGGCGGATTTTATCCCCCTGAACGCCGTGCTGGATATAAATCTTCTGGATGGCCTGCCCGTGCAGCAGCGCCTCCAGCACCGGGTTTCGGCCGTAGATATAGGGCATAGCTGACCTTTCATACCATTCGTTGATGCGAATTTAGGGAAAATCGCCGGAAATAGAAAGAGGCGTCCGAAATACCCGCCAGAGGAATGCGGAACCGGATCGTCGCTTGTTTTTCGGTAAGGGCGAGATTATATTCAAGCGAATAATTTTGATATATTGGCGCAGCGATGATCGACACTCTGAAAATTTACAATGAGTTAAAAGAGAAATTAGACGCGGATGCAGCGCAGAAAATCGCCGAAATTCTCGGGTCGGTATATCGGGAGTTGCAGAATACCGTCACCAAGACGGAATTTAACGAACTCAAAGAGGTCGTCCGGGAATTAGCCGAAGCCCAAACGCGCACCGAAGAGCGCGTCGAAGAGCTTGCCCAGGCGCAGAAGCGTACCGAAGAGCGCCTCGAAGAGCTTGCCCAGGCGCAGAAGCGTACCGAAGAGCGCCTCGAAGAGCTTGC
>CAZFVV010000123.1:0-14085 GCA_964522165.1 uncultured Calditrichaceae bacterium | reverse complement strand
AGGCGCAGAAGCGTACCGAAGAGCGCCTCGAAGAGCTTGCCCAGGCGCAGAAGCGCACCGAAAGTGAATTGCAAGCACTCGTCCGGGAGGTGCGCGAGATCAAAAGCGACCATGCCGAAACCCGCCGGCAATTGGGCGGGCTTTCTGCAACTGTCGGGTACACGCTCGAAAATGAAGCTTACAAAGCCTTGCCGAAACTGCTGCTGCAAGATTTCGGGATTAAGATAAAAGGCCGTTTAGACCGGGATTACATACGCGACAAAAAAGGCCAGCAAATCGAGGTCAACATCATCGGCAAGGGCGAAGAGAACGGTAAAGAATTCCTCATTGTGGGGGAAGGAAAGAGCCAACTGTCGAAAAATGACGTGGACACGTTTATCCGCAAAAAATTAAGAAGGCTGGAAGGCCTGTATGCCCACATCTTTCCGGTTATCGTAACCCACATGATCACAAGTTCCGACGTAAGCGATTACGCCCGGCAGAAGGGCATTGCGCTCTACAAATCCTCTCATTTTTGATAACCCGCTGGCGCTGTACACTCAGGCCCCTTCATAAACGAAAATGCCTGCAAAATCAATCCGACGCACAGAGAGAAAGCCGGAAGAGCTTCCGGGGCGGCGCAACGTGCTTTCCCTGGGCCTGGTGAGCATGTTCAACGACGTGGCCTCGGAGATGGTGTACCCCCTCATCCCGGTTTTTCTTACCACGGTGCTGCGCGCTCCGGTGGCCGTCGTGGGGATCATCGAAGGCGTCGCCGAGGCTACCGCCAGCATCCTGAAAGTGTTTTCCGGGTGGCTCTCTGACCGGGTTGGCAATCGCAAACGCTTCGTGGCCTCCGGTTACCTCTTTTCGGCGCTCGCAAAGATACTCCTGGCCGCTGCGGGGGCCTGGTTCACGGTGTTAGGAGCGCGATTTATCGACCGCCTCGGCAAAGGGGTGCGGACCTCCGCCCGGGATGCCCTGATCGCCGATTCCGTGAGTGAAAACCGGCGCGGCGCTTCTTTTGGATTGCACCGCGCGCTGGACAGCGCCGGGGCGGTGCTGGGCCCTTTGCTGGCGCTGCTTCTGTTGCACCTCTATTCGGAAAATTACCGGTTGATTTTCTGGTTCGCCGCCCTGCCGGCGTTTATCGGGGTGGGAATTCTGCTGTTGCTTGTGCGCGAACCCCGGCGCCAATCCGTGGCCCGGGAGCCGATCCGGCTCTCTTTCCGGCAGTTGAATCCCCGGTTTAAACACTTCCTCCTGGTCAGCAGCATATTCGCGCTGGGCAACAGCTCCGACGCCTTCCTGATCCTTCGCGCCCAATCGTTTGGTTATACCGCTGCGCAGGCAGTGTTTCTGTACGTAGCCTTCAATTTTACTTACTCGATTTTTTCTTACCCCTTCGGCAAACTTGCCGACCGTTTCGGCGCCAAACCGATTTTAATTGCTGCTTTTATAATTTTCGGAATGATTTACAGCGGATTTGCCTTTGCGCCGGCCTCGGTGTATTTATGGATACTGTTTCCGCTCTACGGCGTCTATATGGCCATGAGCGACGGGGTCAGCAAAGCCTACATTGTGGAGAACACCCCGGCAAACCTGCGCGGCAGCCTGTTAGGACTCTTCCATACCGTCACCGGGATAATTGCTTTCCTGGCCAGTTTCATCGCCGGGCTGCTGTGGAGTTACCTGGGAATTCCCGCGCCCTTTTATTTCGGCGCTGCGCTGGCCTGGCTGGCGGCGCTGCTATTCATACTGTTCACGCCGGCTTCCCCGCAATCCCATCTCTCCCAACCGGCCTGATTCCCCGTTGCGCAGGAATCTACAAGCATTTTTCCGTCTCGGCGACCATTACCGGCGGCTTCGCTTCCTGCTGAACTTTTACCGGGGCGGGGCGGCGGCGAGAGGTAATCAACACCACCGCGGTGATGATTACCCCGCTGGCCAGAATGGTTTGGGGCGTTAAAGATTCCCCGGCGAAGGCCCAGCCGAGAAATACCGCTACCACGGGATTCACGTACGCGTAGGTAGCCACCCGCTCCGCCGGGGCCACCCGCAACAGCCAGATGTAGCAGGTAAATCCCACCATGGACCCGAAAATCACCAGGTATGCCCAGGAAGAAAAAGAGAGCAGGGAAATTGCACCCCACTCCAGCCGGGCTCCCTCGCCGTTGGCGAAACCGGCCAGGAGGGTGAGCAGGCCGCCGCTGAGCATCTGCATCCCGGTAATCAGAAAAGGCGAATCCGGCAGCTTTGCGCGGCGGGAATATAACGAGCCGATCGCCCAGGAAAGCGCGGCGAACAGCACCGCCGCCGCGCCGAGGGTATCGATATGGCCGGGGCCGGCTAATTTTCCCTGTCCCAGCAACAGGATGATTCCGGCAAACCCCAGGGAAATTCCCGCCACTACCCGGCTTCCGGGGCGTTTTCCTTTTTGCCATAGCCAGTCTAAAAGAACGATCCAGAAGGGAACCGTGGCAATCAGCAGGGCGGCAACACCGGAAGGAATGCGCTGCTGCGCCCACACCAGGGTTCCGTTGCCGCCGAGCAGTAGCAGCGCCCCGACGATACTCGCGCTCACCCAATGCCCGCGCGAGGGAGACGGCGCGCCGCGATAGCGCGCCCAGGCATACATTATCAACCCGGCGGCGAAATTCCGCGAGCCGGCCATCAAATAGGGCGGGATGGTATCGATGGCAAAGCGGATGGCGAGATACGTGGAGCCCCAGATGAGATAAATTGCCCCTAAGGCCAGGGCAATTTGCAGCGCTAAGCGCGACCAGTTTCTATTTTCCATTACCATTTTCTCCGGATTGGGTGTTAAGCGGAAGATGAGGCGTTTCTTTGAGCGTTTCCAACACGATGGTGGTGCGGGTATAAGTGACGTTCTTGTTCGCCGCGATCTTTTCCCTTAAAAACAGGCCCAGGGCTTCCGGGTCGCGGGCGCGCACCTTGATGAGGTAGCAATCTTCCCCGGCAATGTGATGCACCTCCTGCACCTCCGGCAAGGTAGCCAGGTACCGGGCGGTCTCCAGGCTGCCGTAGGGATCGCGGGTGCGCACGAAAATGAACGCCAGCAAATCCAGGTCGAGGTGTTTAGGTTCCAGGCTCACCTGGTATCCTTTGATGACCCCGCGTTCCTCTAATTTGCGAATACGCTCCAGAACGGCCGAGGCCGCCATGCCCACCTGCCGGGCAATCTCGGCGTTTGACGTGCGGGCGTTTTCCTGCACAATCGCCAGAATTTGGGCATCGATAGCGTCGATCATGGGGTTTCTCCGGCCAAAAAAATTGGTGTTAAGTTTCGAGTTTCGGGTTTCGAGTTTTGAGTTGCGGGATTTCGTAATTCCCGGCTTATGAATTGCAGAATACCATAACGCCGGCTCTGCCGCCGCTAAATTATCACCATTTTTCACAAAAACCAGAATAATCTTCTGAATATTTTTGAAACAGCCGAATATACTTCGGATAATTCAAGAAAGTTACGAATATTCTTCGGCTAAAAGAAAAATATTTGCGATCCCGTTTCCATTGCCGCCCTCCGATTCACTCCTATCATAAGAGGTTCTGCGAGTGAATTCCACCCGATACTTGCGGCTTTATGCAATTTTTTCCGGGGAAAATTCGACAGAGTTTGGCCGGGTAAAAATTTTCTATTCGCTCTGAATCGCTTTTTTGCTACATTCCACAACTTTTTTCTGCAAAAACATGAAGGAGAGGCCATGAGAAGAAAGATGTATAAAACCGGAAAATACCCCGCGATTCTGCTCGCGCTGCTTGCCTGGCCGGGCGTCGCTTTTGCCGGGAACGGTTCCGGCGAATCCCCCGCCAGCGGAGCGGATATCCACTCCTTCGCCCGGCCGGCGGAGGCGGTAGTTACCCATCTCGACCTGGATATCGAGGTGGATTTTCTAAAGAAGCAAATCGCCGGAAAAGCCCGCTGGCGCATCCAAAACCATGCCGGAGCCGCGCGATTATACCTGGACACCCGCGACCTGGCCATCGAGCGGGTGACCCTGGGAGAGGAGGAAAAGGAGACCGGCTTTTCCCCGGGGAATTCCGTGAAATTCCTCGGCCAGCCCCTGGAGATAGAAATTCGCCCGGAGACCGAGGTGGTGACCGTTTATTACCACACCCGCCCCGGCGCCGCTGCCCTGCAGTGGCTGGAGCCGGGGCAAACCGCCGGGGGCAAACATCCTTTCCTGTTCACCCAGTCGCAGGCCATCCTGGCGCGCACCTGGATTCCCTGCCAGGACAGCCCCGGCATCCGCATTACCTACACCGCCCGGGTCAAAACCGATCCGGCGCTGCTGGCGGTGATGAGCGCGCAAAACACTCCCGCCAAAAACCCCGCGGGAATTTACACCTTTGTAATGAACCAGCCGATCCCGTCTTACTTGTTAGCGCTGGCCGTGGGAGACCTGGAATACCGCGCCCTGGGACCCCGCAGCGGCATTTTTGCCGAGCCGCCGGTGGTTGAAAAAGCCGCTTACGAATTCGCCGACACCGGAAAAATGATCGCTGCTGCCGAGCGCCTGTACGGTCCCTATCGCTGGGAGCAGTATGACGTTTTGGTGCTGCCGCCCAGTTTTCCCTTTGGCGGAATGGAAAATCCCCGCCTCACCTTCGCCACTCCCACGGTGCTGGCCGGGGACCGCTCTCTGGTAGCCCTGATCGCCCATGAACTGGCGCACTCCTGGTCCGGCAACCTGGTGACCAACGCGGTCTGGAACGACTTCTGGCTGAACGAGGGGTTCACCACCTATTTTGAGAACCGCATCATGGAAGAGTTGTACGGAGAGGAAACCGCGGAAATGTTAGCCCACTTAGGCTACCAGGATTTGCTGAAAACATTTCGCAAATTGGGCGAAAACAGCCCCGATACCCACCTTTACCTGGATTTAGCGGGGCGGGATCCGGATGCGGGCATGAGCGACGTGGCCTACGAAAAAGGCGCCCTTTTCCTGCGGATGTTAGAAAAAACCTTCGGCAGGGAAAAATGGGACGCGTTTTTGAAGTCCTATTTCGACCGGCACGCTTTTAAATCCATGACCACCACGGGTTTCTTAACTTATTTGCGGGAGAAGCTGACCGGCAACGACCCGGCGTTAGAATCCGGGTTGCAAATCGACGCCTGGGTGTACGGGCCGGGGCTGCCGGATAATTGCCCCATCCCCAACCCCGCGGCGTTCGAGCAGGTTGAAGCGCAGGCCGCCGCCTGGCTGGCGGGAACCCCGGCGGGTAATTTGCAAACCGGGAATTGGGGCACTCCCCACTGGCTGGAATTTATCAGCCGCCTTCCCCAATCGATGTCGCCGGAGCAAATGGCGGAATTGGACGCCGCCTTCGGATTCACCGCCAGCGGGAACTCGGAAATCCACTGCGCCTGGCTGGTGCGGGCAATCGCCAATGGCTACGAACCGGCTTACCCGGCGCTGGAGAATTTTCTGAAAACCATCGGGCGGAGAAAATTCCTGCGCCCGCTCTACCAGGCGCTGGCCAAAACCCCGCAGGGCTTGCAGCGCGCCCGGGAAATTTATGCCATTGCCCGGGCAAACTATCATCCCATTGCGGTGAAGAGCATCGACGAGATATTAAATTTTTCGGTGGCGTCGAATTAAGATTTCGCAGTGGAGCAAAATTCCAGGTAATAATTGGGGGTGAACGGTGGAGTGGCGAGCAGAAGAGACGGGGTGAGGCTGGGTTGAACTGAGTGTTATGGTGTTATAAAGCCGCAGATGCGGTTGCACTAAAACACTACTGTTTATAACAGATTCTGTTGGTATTGGATAATTCTCACTTTTTTTCATTACGAGGGGCTAAAGCCCCTGGGATTATCTTTGGTACCTTTGAAATCCCCGCTCTGAAGAGCGGGGCTATTCAATCATTAGCAAAACAATTGAATAGCCCCGGCATTCATGCCGGGGGGCAATGGAATATCATAAAAACACCCGACACACCGTTTTAATTGGCAATTGCCAATTGCGAATTGACAATTGCCAATTAAGTATTTCTGTATTGCGACTTCTAATCTTCCGGGGCGTCCCAGCCGCCGCGCTGCCGCCAGTTGGGATAATCCTGGTCAAAGAACCTTCCCGGCCTGTCAGCGCGGGGAGCCCGCGGGCCGCGGAATCCTTTGCCGGAGAGCAAGTTCATGTCGAACTCTTTCCGTTGTTCCGGGGTCAGGATATCCCGTATTGCCTGATGATGCAACACCCGGGCGATTTCCAACTGGGTGCGGATTTTTTCCATCTCGGAGATGATTTTTTCGGCTTTGGATTTGTCGAATTTATCCGCAGTCATCGCTAATTTCAGATCATCCCGCAAGGATTCCAATTTGGATCGCAGGGGCAGCATTTCTTTTTGGTGCTGCAAGCGCAAATCCTGAATTTTGGCTTCCTGCTCTTCGCTGAGATCTAACATGCGATCCAGGCCGGGAGCGGGTCCCGCGCCGCGGTCTCCCCGGCCGGGGCCGGCGCCGGTTCCGGGCTGGGCCATCAGCGCGAGGGATAACCCCAGCACTGCTAAAACGCTGAGAAGAAGGGGTTTGGGGTTCATAGTGAGTTCTCCTTTGTTTTTTGGTGTTAGTTATTGAATTATGTGATTTTGTTACGGATCGATCTCATTGCCATCAACGGGCCCTTCATCGGGGAAGGGGGCCGGGTGCGGGGGCGTTGCCGGCCCGCGGCGGAAAGCGGGGCCCCGTCCCGCCGGGGGGGCGGGTCGCGCCCGCATTAACAAATCGTAAAACCGTTTTTGCTGAACCGGCGAGAGGAATTCTCGGGTTTCCTCGAATTTGGCCAGCATCCGTTTGCTGATTTCAAACCGCAGCCGGCTGATTTCTTGCAAGTGTTGTTCGATTACTTCCCGGTTTCCCGGTTCTTTTTGCAGCAGCTCGAAAATCCGCTCCTCCAATTCCTGCACCCGGCGCTCCAGCGGTTGAACCTCTTGCTTGAAATCCCGCAGCAGCATTCGCAGTTGCTGCTGTTGAGCGCGGTCCAGGCGAAGCTCCGGCCCCGGGGGCAGCGCTTCCGGCGGCGCAGCGGTAAACCGTGGCGCGCGCCACTGCAAGTAGAGATAACTGCCGATAGTCGCCAGGTTGACGGCGATGAGAAAAATGAGCGCGCCAATCAATATCTTCAGCTTCATGGGCGCTCCTCGTATAATGGTTCGCCGGCAGCGTTTTCCTCGCCCAATAGCAATTCCCAGGCGTCCGAATAACTCTGCTGGGCGAACGCCTGGTAATATTCGCTGAGCAGTTGGGTTTCCGAATAAGGCTGCGCGGCGCTTGCGGCCAGACTTTTCCCGAAATAAACGCCGGTCAGCACGGCCAGGGAGAGCGCCAGGGTAGAAAACGCCCAGCGCAAAGCGCCGGCCCATTGCCGCCCTTCCTGCCGGGAGCGCCCCGCTTCTTTGCCGGCCCGGGCTTTGAGGCGGGTGGGCAGGTAGGGATCCGGTTGCAGGTTTGGCAAAGCGGAAAGGTCGGCCTTATCAGAGAAGATCGCAGGCATTTTCCGGAAATATTCCCGGCAACCCGGGCAATCCTGCAAATGTTCCTCCACCGCCCGGCGCTGCATTGCGCCCAGCCGGCCCTCCGACCATTCCAGGTAAAATTTGCGCACATGTTTCCGTTTCATCGCCGTTCTCATTCTCTTTTCATCTTTTTAGACAACCTGTTTTCTCAAAAATTGCATTTTTCCGAAAATTCGGTAGAGAGGTTGCGCCGCAACGTCTCTGCGTTCATAATTCTTCCAAAAGCGGCTCCAATTTTTTGATCACCATCTTTTTGGCGCGGTGAATGCGCGCTTCCACGGCGCTCAGGCTCAGTTCCGTCACCTCGGCGATCTCGCGGTAGCTCATCTCCTCGTAGCGGTGCAGCACGAAGGGGATGCGGTACTTCGGGGGGAGCGATTGCACCGCGTTCCAGACGATCCTCTCCCGCTCGCCTTTTTCCAAATGGCGATCCGGGTCGGGCGTGGAGGCGCGCTCCCGAAAGCCCGGCTCGATCTCTTCCTCTTTTAAAACCTTACCGAGGGGTTTATCCATCAGGCTCAGCCAGCGCCGCCGCCTCACGCTTTTGAGGTGGTTCAGGATATGGTTGGCGGCGATGCGGTAAATCCAGGTGTACACCCGCGATTCTCCCCGGAAGGCTTCCATGTTTTCGTACACCTTGATGAACACCTCCTGGGTGAGGTCTCGGGCGGTTTCCTCCGTTCCGGCCATGCGGTAGGCCAGGTTCAGAATTTTTCCCCCGAATTCCCGGTAGATATCCTCGAAGGTTAAAGTAGCCTGTCCATTCTCCACGCTGATTTCCTGGCATTCGGTTTTCGGCGCCGCCGTCGTCTCCGTTGGATTCAGTTTACCGTTTAATTAGACAATCTTGCAACGGATTTATTGCAAAGGGTTAGGGAGGGAAGGAGCTTTCTGCCTCCTCTCCAAAAATAATCCATTGACAAAGCGCCGGGATGCTGTATATAATTCCCCCGGAACAATTTCGAGGAGGCAGAAATGAAGTGGTCCTGGAAAATCGGGGAGTACAAAGGCATCGGCGTGTATATTCACGCGACCTTTTTGCTGATCATTCTATGGGTGGCCTTGAGCCACTGGTTCGCCAGCAAAAGCATCCCGCAAACCCTGGAGGGTATTCTGTTCGTGCTGGCGATTTTCGCTTGCGTGGTGCTGCACGAATTCGGCCACGCCCTTACCGCCCGCAAATACAACATCAAGACCCGCGATATTACCCTTTACCCTATCGGCGGGGTGGCGCGGTTAGAGCGTATGCCCGACGATCCCAAACAGGAGCTGTGGGTGGCGCTGGCCGGCCCGGCGGTAAACGTGGTCATCGCCGCGGCGATTTTCGGGTGGATGGTGTTCACTTCCACCCTGGAGCCGCTCTCTTCCCTCACCGTCACGGAAGGGTCGTTAATCGAGCGGCTGATGGTAGTGAACATATTTTTGGTGCTCTTCAATATGCTCCCGGCGTTCCCGATGGACGGCGGGCGGGTGGTGCGCGCCCTCTTAGCCATGCGCATGGACTACGCCCGGGCGACCCAGATCGCCGCACACCTGGGCCAGGGAATGGCGCTGTTGTTTGGTTTCTTCGGCTTCTTCTATAATCCGTTTCTGATCTTCATCGCCTTTTTCGTCTGGATCGGGGCGGCGCAGGAAGCCGGCATGGCCGCGGCCAAAACCGTATTCGACGGCATCCCGGTCAGCCATACCATGTTGACCGATTTTTACACCCTGACCGCTTATGACACGCTTGACCGGGCGGTGCAATTGATCCTGGCCGGTTCCCAGCAGGATTTTCCGGTGGTGGAAAACGGCCGGGTGGTAGGGGTGCTTACCCGCGAAAGCTTGATGAAGGCGCTGGCGCAACACGGGCCTTCCTACCCGGTGGCGCAGGCGATGCGAACGGATTTTTTGCTGGCAGACGCCGCGGAGATGCTGCAAAACGCCTTCACCCGCTTGCAGGGCTGCGAGTGCCGGATTATGCCGGTAATCAAGAACGATCAACTGGTCGGGCTGCTCAACATGGAGAACATCGGTGAATTTATGATGATCCATTCCGCCCTGAAGAAGGCGGCCGGCAGGGTTCCCGTGCCGCAAAATTAACGGCCTGAACGTGAAACGGGGGAATAGTGGGTATTGCGTATTGCCTATTCCGTAATGCGTAAAGCGTAACTGTTTCATATTTCTTACCAATCCGCATTACGCCATCCGCAGCGGCGCATTATTTATGCAGACTCCTCCATGATCCGCTATCTTTCCGAGGGGGAGGCCGCTGCGCGAAGAGAAATTCTGAGCCAAAAACGGTGGGTTCGATGGTCGAAAAAACCAGGGGACAATTGGAAGCCGAAATTAGCGTGGCGATGACCCGCTTCGAAAAAGAGCACTTAGGGCGGGGGCCTAAAGAGGTGCGCGCATATATTATCGAGGACATGATCCTGGTGCGCCTCAAAGGGGTGCTCACCCCGGCGGAAGAGAAACTGGCCGCGGACAAAGACGGCGCCAGGCTGATCAAAGAAATCCGTATGAGGCTGATCGAAAATTCCCGCCCCCTTATCGAAAAGATCATCGAAGATATTACCCTGGCGAAGGTGCGCACCCTGCATACCGACATTAGCTCCAAAACCGGGGAGCGGATCATCCTCCTGGGGCTGGATCTCAATTTGGAAGCAGTATTAATAAAATGATTTGCCGGCAATGAAACCCGTTTCTACTTTCGGCGTAGAAGATTTTCCTTTTCGGATTCGCGAAAAGGCTAAACGCGACAGGGTGATAAATTTAAAGGGAATCGAAAGAAGCGCTAAAAGAAGCGGTAGAAAATTATCCGACCTTCGGGCAGACAGGATAGATAACAGTCTCGTTGCAGAGAAGGTTCGCTATATTGTAGGCCGGAACTCATCCATTCCCCAGGGGCGAGTTCCGGCCTTTTTGTTTATCTAAGGAGAAAAATCCGGGCGCACAACGAGATTGGCGATTTTCAAAACGGAATCAATAAAACTAAAAACAAACCACCAAAACTTGTGGAGGATTTTCAATGAACAGCATTAAAACATTCGTTCTGATGGCCGGTTTGACGGCGTTGTTCGTGGCCCTGGGCGGGGCATTGGGCGGGCAATCGGGCATGGTGATCGCCTTCCTGCTGGCCGCGGTCATGAATTTCTTCAGTTACTGGTACAGCGACAAGCTGGTGCTGCGCATGTACGGGGCGCAGGAAGTGAACGCCCAGACGGCGCCCCCGCTCTACAACATGATGCAAACCCTTTCCGAGCGGGCCGGCCTGCCCATGCCCCGGGTGTACGTCATTCCGGAGCAGCAGCCCAACGCCTTCGCTACCGGGCGCAATCCCCAGAATGCCGCGGTGGCCTTCACGGAGGGAATCCTGCGCAATTTGAGCCGCGAGGAGTTGATGGGAGTGGCCGCCCACGAGCTGGCGCACATCAAGAACCGCGATATTCTGATCAGCACCATCACCGCGACCCTGGCCGGGGCCATCAGTATGATCGCCAACATCGCCCAGTGGAGCATGATCTTCGGCGGCGGCAGCCAAAACGACGAAGAAAGCGGGCCGGGTATTCTTGGTTCGCTGCTGATGATCATCGTCGCGCCAATTGCCGCGATGCTCATTCAATTTGCAGTTTCCCGCTCCCGGGAATACCTCGCTGATGAAACCGGCGCGCGCATCGTTGGAAAACCCCTCTACCTGGCCAGCGCGCTGCGAAAATTGCACCGCGGGGTCGAGAGCATTCCCTCGCACGCCACCCCCGCCACCGCGCACATGTTCATCGTCAATCCCCTGCGCGGGGGCGGGATGATGAGCCTCTTCAGCACCCATCCGCCCATGGAAAAGCGCATCGAGCGCCTGGAAAGCCTGGAACGCACCGGCGTGGCGGTAGGCTGAGCACAACCGTTGCGGGCAGTGAGGGAATCCGGCAAAGACAAACGGCCTCAACTAACGAACAGGGTGTGTAAACCGTAGAGGGTTGCCGCAGTTCAAAAGAACGAAGTCCCCGGATTCCCGAACGACAACCCGCATCCTGAAAGGAGCAACAGATGCGCCGCTATAAAAACATTTTGCTAGGATTGGAGCTTGCCGGGGAGGATGAAACCATCATCCGTTACGCCGGCATGGTTTCACAACTGGCTCATACGGAAAAAATCTATTTCCTTCACGTGGCCGTGGGGCTGGACGTTCTTGGGGAGATTTATACCCAATACCCGGAACTGCGCGATCCGCCGGATCGCATGATCCGGGAGCACCTGGAAGACACGGTGCGGGAGAGTTTCCGCGGTTTTCCCGAAACGGAATCCTTCTGCGAAGTGGTCGAGGGAAAAATCCCGGATGAACTGCTGCGGGCAATCCGCATGAAAGACATCGACCTGGTGATCCTGGGACGCGGCTCCTCGGAAAATTCCCGCGGGCGGCTCGTAAAAAGAATTGCCCGCAAGGCCCCCTGCCCGGTGCTCATCATTCCGGGAAAGAGTGCAGCGCGGCTCAACAAATTGCTGGTAGCGACGGACTTCTCCGAGTATTCCGCCCCGGCAATGGAAATGGGAATCGCTTTCGCCTGCGCAGCCGGCATAGCAGAAATCCTGTGCCTGCACGTTTACCAGGTTCCCCTGGGGTATTTCAAAACCGGCAAGAACCAGGAGGAATTTGCCGGGATCATGCTGAATAACGCCCGGGAAAACTTTCAGCGATTCATCCGCCAGTTTGACCTTAAGGGGCTAAACGTCCGGGAAGAATACGTGTTGGAAAACGACGTCGCCAAAGCCATCCGCGACGCCGCGGCCCGGGAAGCAATAGATCTGATCGTGGTGGGTTCCCGGGGCAAAAGCGCCAGCGCCGCCGTGCTCCTGGGCAGCGTCACCGAAGATTTGGTCTCCTCGACTCCCGTCCCGATGTTAGACGCCAAACCTAAAGGCGCCGGCGTGGGACTACTCGATGCCCTGTTGAATCCGTAATGCAAGGAAATAGCCATGAAACTGCTGGAAAAAATCTTGCTCGCCACCGATTTCAGCGGCGCCTCCGGGGATGCGCTGCGAACCGCGGCCTATTTGGCGAAAAACTTCCATTCCGAAATTTTGCTGCTGCACGTGCTTCCCGAAGGAGAGCCTTACGACCCGGATCGGATCAAAAAAGCAGCCACCCGGGAGATGCAAAGGACTGCGGATACATTGATCCGGGAAGGCGTTACGAAGGTGCAAACCATCCTCGACGAGGGCAATTCCTTTGCCCGGATCATCAACCGGGCGGAGATGGACGACGTCAACCTGATCGTGATGGGCGCGGGGGATAAATCCTCCGGCGACCGCTATCCCCTGGGCACCACGGCGGAGAAGGTGATTCGTAATGCGGTGAAGCCGGTGTGGGTGGCGCGGGCAGGATTTTTCCCCGCGATCCGGAAAATTCTCTGCCCGGTAGATTTCTCGGAACCCTCCAAACGCGCCCTGCACAACGCCGTACACCTGGCGCGGCATTTCCGGGCGGAGTTAACCGTGCTGCACGTCATCCAGCCGCTGTTCGGGTACTATTATAATCTCAATCCCGCGGCGCTGGAATCCCAGAAAGCCCTGGAAACAAAGCGCCAGGGGCAGTTCGATCTTTTCCTGGAAGAATTTGACTTTCACAATGTCGTCTGGAAGCGGATGGTATTGTTCGGCAAGGCGGAGCGGGAAATCCTCAATGAAATCCGCTATTCCACCTTCGACCTCTTGGTGATGGGCGCGGTGGGTAACAGCAGCCAACCCCGGGCAATGTTAGGCGCAGTGGCCGAAAAAGTGGTTCGGGAGATGCCCTGTTCCCTGGTGACCGTCAAGTCCGAGAATGCCATTCGCCTGCGCCTGGAGTACGAAATCTCCGACATCGAAAACCACCTGGACCGGGGGCGCAAGCTGTTAGAAAACGGTTTTCCCAGGGAGGCGTTAGAGGAATTCGAATACTGCGTCGAAAAAGACCTGTTTTTCGCCCCGGCCTGGGACGGGCTGGCTACAGCTCACCAGCGCCTGGGGCACGAAGAAACCGCGCAAAAGAGCGCTCAAATGGCCCGGCAAATCCGGGAAAAGTTCTGGCAGCGCCAGGTAGAAGTGAGCTAAAGTGACTAAAGTGAGCTAAAGTGGCTAAGGTTAGAGAATAACGCAAAGGAGAAATGTTATGCATTGTCCGCACTGTTTGGAAGAGTTGAAAGTTACCGAACGCCAGGGGGTGGAGATCGACTACTGCCCAAAGTGCCGCGGGGTGTGGCTGGATCGCGGCGAACTGGATAAAATTATCGAGCGTTCCCTGCAAACCGTGGGGCCGCAGCCGGCCGCGGGCGCGGGGCCGGAGTACTCCTCCCATTCCGGCCAACCCTATCATGGAAAGCATAAAAAACGCAAATCTTTTTTGGAAGAACTGTTCGATTTCGATTGAACCGGGGAGAGCAACCCAATTATACCGTGTAAGGCCATAAATTGTGGTTTTTAAATTTTTCAGGTATATTGGTATAAGGTAGAACATTCTCGTTCCACCGGTCTCCGGTGGAACGCACTGCGCGATGCTTTGCATCGCGTCATGTTACGACGCGGCGCAGAGCGCCAGCAGCGGCGTTCACCCCG
>CAZFVV010000122.1:0-15506 GCA_964522165.1 uncultured Calditrichaceae bacterium | reverse complement strand
AAATCAGACCTAAGATGAAAGTCAATAATTTCTGATGCATGTTCCTTTTATTGTTACAGTATAACGCGATATTCAGCCGGGCAACCATTCGACTATAAAACCTTAGAAACACGTTGGATTTGAATATACCACAGAACTTTAACAAAGGCAATTACTGGTTGCCTCGGTTGGAATAAATTGTTATGCGTGGCTTTGCCCAACCAACACTATTGGACGCACCGTTTTTATAAAATTAACGGCGGCTTTGCGTTTTGTGCAAGGCCGCCAACCTTACTTTTTTTACTGAATCTGAAATTAGCACGAGCAAATTTGCGGCGCTGCCTTTTGGCGGCGCAAGTTTGCGGAACTCTTTTGCATCCTTTTTGATCTGCTCGCCTCCTTCCTTATTTTTTAATGGTATTTCCCCATTTAATTTTGTACATTTTTTCGCAAGTATCCGAAAGAAAAATGCCTTATTCAAATATTCAAATATAATGGTCATTTACTTTTCGGAGAGTTTATCGAAAGATTCGGTCGAATACGCTTTTTAAGCTGAAATTTTCTTCATTCCTACAACGCGTATACCTTTTTCAAACCTTAGAAACCGAGATTTCTGCGTTTCTACTCTCCGCCCGAGTCACTGAAGCTAATAATATAGCTTTATCATGACTTATACATCAAACACGGGGAGCGATAACCCATGCCCAAAAAACTCTATGCCCTCTTAGTGGGCATCAACGATTATGCGCCGGAGGTAGGCAGGCTCTCCGGCTGCATCAACGATGTGGAGCATTTCCGGGATTATTTGAACGCTAATTTTAACAAAAAGGATCTCGCCGTCGAAGTTTTGAAAGATAGCGAGGCCACCCGGGAAAATATCATCAAGCTCTTCCGCAGCCATCTCGGCAAAGCCAGGAGCGAGGATGTGGCCCTGTTCCAATACAGCGGCCACGGCGCGCGCTGGTCTGCGGCCAGGGAGTTCAAAGCATTCTATCCCGAAGGCAAGGATGAGGGGCTGGTCTGCTACGACAGCCGCCGGGAGAACGGGGTGTATCCCTTTGACCTGGCGGATAAGGAGCTGGCGGCGCTGCTCTCCGAGGTGGCCGCCAACAACCCCCACCTTGCGGTGATCCTGGACTGCTGCCACTCCGGCTCCGGCAGCCGCGGCGCGGATGATTTTACCCATTTGAAAGCCCGCTTCACCCCGAATGTACCCGGCGAGCGCCCCTTAGACAGCTACCTGGATGGCTATTACCTGAAGCGGAAGCGGCAGAATGAGCCGCTGCACATTCCCGCCGGCCGGCATATTCTGTTAGCGGCCTGCGAGCGGCGGCAGAAGGCCTGGGAGACCCGGGAGCACAGCGGGGTGTTTACCGATACCCTGCTGGAAGTGTTGAACGCCTCCGGCGGCAACCTCAGCTACGCGGACCTGTTCGCGCGCTGCCGCGCCGCGGTGCGCAAGCGCGCCGAAAACCAGGATCCCCAATTCGAAACTTCCGGCGATTTTAATGCCTGGGCGGGATTCCTGGGGCGCGAGGCCTCCCGGAAGCCGCTGCCTCACAGCGTTTATTTTGAGGGAGGCGTCTGGAAGGTTGACGCGGGCGCCTTGCACGGGTTTCCTACCGAGCCGGAGAAAAAGGTCGGGCTGGCGCTCTATCCCGAAAGCGATCCCTCCCGGCTGGCCGGGAATGCCTCCACCACGGTTGTCGGCGCCCAGAAAAGCGATCTGGAACTCTCCTTTGCCAGCGACCACTCCGTTCGCTACCGCGGGGAGATTACCAGTCTGCCCGCCGCGCCCATTCCTATTTTTCTTGAGGCAGGTCAATACCGGCAGCTTTTGGAGCAAACCCTGAAGGATGATCCTTCGATTTGCGCAATCTTTACCAATAATCCCGGGGGAACCCGCTATGCGCTTTTGGTAGAAGATGAAAAGCTGCTCCTGAAGCAGCGCGAGACGGATCTGTTCATCCAGGGCGTGGAGATCAACCCTCAAAATCCGCAAGCCTCCGCGGCAACGATGCTTTCCGTTCTCAAACACGTGATCCAGTGGGAAAAGAGCCTGGCGCTGCAAAACCAGGCCACCCAAATGGATACCTCCCTGGTGGATTTTATTTTTAGTGAAGTATTGGATGATGGCAGCGAGCATGAATACTCCGGCAATGAGATCATTCTCGATTACCTGCCCTCCGGAAGTGAAGAGAAGGAGATCCGGGGCCGCTTCAAGGTGCGCAATCGCAGCAGGCAGGAGCTGCACCTGATTTTCGCCTATTTTTCCAGCGCCTACGGGATTACCATTTTCAGCAACGAGCCGGTTCCGCCCACCGGGGAATACGTTACCCTGCCGTTGGGCGACTCTCCCGATGCCGGTTTCTACTTAGAGGATGGGGAGAATGAGAATGTCGATCACTTCAAACTGATCGTCAGCACGGAGAGAGTGGATGACTTTCTCCTGCGCCAGGAGGACCTGGAACTTGGGAAAATTTTGACCCCCAGAACCCTCCGGCATGCCAGACCCATTGACTCCCGGAAAAAGTATCAAAACGAGTGGTTCACCAAAAACATTTCGGTAAAGGTAGTGCGGCAGGTCAGCGAGGTGAGCGACCGGGATGTTTCCCTGGCCGGGGGCAAGATCGTGGTGAAAGGCCATGCGAACCTGAAAGCCAACCTCAGCCTGAGCGCGGCGAAAAGCCTTACCCGCGGCGTGGTTGACGGGAGTGATTTCTATAAAGTGCTTGAACAGCACGGTCTGGAACTGCTCAACTTTGCCGCCGCCCGGGGCGAAAGCGCCGGGGTGCTGGAACTAAATGACATTCGGAATGCGGAATCTTTAGCGGAAAATCCTCTAAAAATTGAGTTGAACCATCCTCTAAAAGACGATGAAGGCATTCTTCCGTTAGTATTCGACGGCGAGCACATCCTGCCCGCTGGCGACCCCTTCAAAGACGAGGCCGGAAATACTCACATCAGCATCGCTCATCTGCCGGAGCTTCCCCCGGATAACCGCCGCAGCCCCGGCAAGGCCCTGAAGCTCTACTTCTTCAAAACCTATCTCAAGCAGGAGACCAATCAACTGTGCTGGGTGGAATTCAAAGCCGGCGGTTCCATCGAGCGCCATTCCGGGATGCTCGCCAACAAGGCGGCTGCGGCGCAGAATATTCTCCTGCTCATCCACGGTCTGATGGGCGACAGCGAGATTCTGGCTAAAAGCCTGCTGCTGGCCAGGGATGAGCAGGAGCGCAGCCTGCATCAAAAATTCGACCTGGTGCTCAGTTACGACTATGAAAATCTCAGCACCCCCATAGCCGAGACTGCATTGAAACTTAAAAAACAATTAGAAGCGGCCGGGTTAGGAGAAAACGACGGCAAGCAACTCACCATCCTGAGCCATTCCCTGGGGGGATTAGCGGCGCGCTGGTTCATCGAAAAAGAGGGCGGGAACCGGATGGTGGATCACCTGGTGATGTGCGGTACCCCCAACAACGGCTCGCCCTTCGGGAAGGTCGATAATGCCCGGAAGATTCTGAATACCCTGCTGGCCCTTTCGTTCAACTATTTCCCGGCCCTCATTCCCTACGGCAGCGCGGCTATTTTCCTGCTCAACCGTTCCAAAAAAATCACTCCCACCCTGGAGCAGATGGATCCCGCTTCCCCGTTTATCCGGGAGCTGAACGGCAGCGGCGACCCGGGGGTGCGCTACACCATTCTGGCCGGGGATATCGACGAATTCAAGGAGCCATCCGGGGAGAATCTATTTGAGAAGCTGCTGAGCAAACTCGGCAAAGGGGTGGTGTTCGACCTGCTGTTCGGCCCCAAAGCCCACGATCTGGCGGTCAGCGTGGAGAGCATCCTGGGGGTGAACGGCGCCCGCACGCCCGCCCCGCTGCGCAAAAACCTGGCCTGCCATCATCTGAATTATTTTGAATCCGAAGCAGGGCTGCAGGGGTTGCGGGAGGTGGAGTGGTGAGGGCAATACCATAACAAGCAATAAGCAATTTAACTTTTCATTGAGTAAAAACGGAGCGCCTGTGAACGAACGAAACGCCAAACCGGTCATCTTCCTGGCCTTTGCCAACGACCGCGGTGACAGCGCCAAATATCTGCGCAATCTCCCGGAAGAGCTGCGCCAGGTCCGCGCAGCGCTGGAGAGCGCCCAAAATGCCGGGCTGTGCGAATTGGTGGAGCGCGCCAACGCCACGATCCAGGATATTATCGATGTGTTTCAGCATCGCGACTACCGCCATCGTATTGCCATTTTTCATTATGGAGGGCATGCCAACGGCTTTCAACTTTTGCTGGAATCCCCGGAAGGCAAAACTCAACTGGCTCATGCCGGGGGCCTGGCGGTGTTTCTGGGGCAGCAGAACGGTTTGCATCTGGTCTTTCTCAACGGCTGTTCGACGCAGCAGCAGGTGCAAGGACTTTTGGAGGCCAAATTACCTGCCGTGATTGCGACCTCACAGGCGATTGACGATGCCGTTGCGACGGAATTTGCCACCAGTTTCTATCAAGGCTTGGGCAGCGGGGCCAGCCTCCGCCAGGCCTACCAGGAAGCCGCTGCCGCAGTGCGCATGCAGAAAGGCGATAACTCCCGGCACTTGTATGTGGAAGATGCGCCGGACAAAGATCGCTGGCCCTGGGAGCTTTATCCCAAAGACGGCGGGGCAGCGCATGAGTGGAGTTTGTTTGGTAAGACGACCCGGATCGCGGATGGAGAACGCCGCCGCCTGGAGCAGAAACTCGCCGCGCTGCAAACGGAATGGAATCTGCGCAGCGAAAAAGCAAAGCGCCTGCGGGAAGCCTTAGCCATAGAGACTGATGCGGCGGTGAAATTTAAAACCGAACAGCAGCTTAAAGCTGAGGAAACCCAGTTAGGCAAACTTGAAGAACAAATCACAGCCATCGAAGAGGAATTAAAGTAATGCTTTGGGATCAGCAAGTACAAGCCCAGCGTCAGGCTTTACAGGGCCAGTTTGATATCCTGAGCGAAACGCTGAAACGCCTGCGCGAAAAATATGCCACGGAAACAGATGTCCCGGAGAAGGTCAAACTCGAACGGCAAATTAAAGAAACGGAAAACGCCCTCAAAGAGCTGAGTCAAGAAATGGACGCGTTGGAACGCGCGCCGACTTCCGCCAGGCCCATTGGCGCGGCCGGGGCCATACCTATTCCCCCGCTTCTGCCCTACCTGAGTGACCGCAGCGCGCAAGAAGCCGAGCTTGGCCAGGCGCTCCATCTCTTGCAAAAAAACCAATCCAGGCGCCCTTTCATTTGCATTGTACACGGCGATGAATTTGAATGCCACGACATGTTTTTGGATCGGTTGCTGAGAGACATGTTGCCCAATCTTCTCCACCCGGATACAACCTTCAAGGATTTTTTGATGCCATGGCCGGAGGGCGTTATAAAGCAGGATCCCGCTAAGATTGTCCGGAAATATTTGGCGAACGCGCTGGTGGGCAACAGCGCGGCTTCAACCGAGGAAATGTTTGCAGAAATCTCCCGGCACGAGATGGTGATGGTCCATACCCATTTGATGACGAAGAATTGGGAGGGCGCCGCACCGGAATTGGCCAAGGAGTTTATGGTTCTGTGGAGCCGCTGGCCCGATCACGCGCCCGGACACCGGTTGATCATCTGTGTGTTTGTGAAATACCAGAGACCTGAGCGGCAGGGATTCTTACAAAGACGAAAAATTAAATCGCTTAATGAAGAGATTCGGCGTTTTTTAACGGAACTGGACTTTTCAAGCTATGATCAACTCCACGGCGTGGTTCTGCCGGAGCTATGTGCGATCTCGCGTAGCGAGGTCGAAGATTGGGTATTTAAACACACGCGGGAGTTCTGCCGTATTGATGCTCTGCTGCCGAAGATTCGCGCGTTGTATGAACAGAAAGAATTGAGCACTCCGAAAGGCTGCATCGCAATGGAAATTCTCGCCGAAAAGTTGAAAATATTGCTGAACGAATATCGCTGCTGAGTCATCGTGAACAACCTGACCTCTAAAGAGGAGCGGATACTATGAAATATCCTTTCTACACCGGCAACCGTGAAAACCGTCAAAAAAAACCTGCCAACTTACCGGTATCCCGGCGCGCCGGCCAGGAAGACCCCGCCGGCTATCTGCCGGACCCCGGCCTGGTGGACGCGGTAAACGTCGCCTTGCTGCTCGGCCAGCCGCTGCTGCTGACCGGCGAGCCGGGCACCGGCAAAACCCAGCTCGCCTATAGCGTGGCCTGGGAACTGGGGTTTGATCTACCGCTGAAGTTCGAGACCAAATCCACCAGCACCGCGAAGGAGCTTTTTTATGCCTACGATACCCTGGGACGCTTCCATGCCGCGCAAACCGGTGAAGGCAGCCAAAACAGCCTGGAATACCTTACCTATAATGCGCTGGGCCGGGCGATTCTGAACGCCTGCCCCAAATCTGCGGTGGCGCCCTACTTGACAAAAGATTTTGAGCACAACGGCCCCCTGCGCTCCGTGGTGTTGATCGACGAAGTGGACAAGGCCCCGCGCGACTTTCCCAATGACATTCTCAATGAAGTGGAAGGGATGTACTTCAAAATTCCGGAACTGGGCAATGTCAAAATCGAGGCGGGCCAGGCGATGCGGCCGATCCTGGTCATCACCAGTAATTCGGAGAAGCATTTGCCCGATGCGTTC
This sequence comes from uncultured Calditrichaceae bacterium, assembly GCA_964522165.1. Taxonomy (GTDB): domain Bacteria; phylum Calditrichota; class Calditrichia; order RBG-13-44-9; family J075; genus JABWBP01. The sequence continues at coordinate 8,864 of CAZFVV010000122.1, read as the reverse complement.
TTGCGCCGCTGCATTTATTACAACATCCCCTTCCCGGGAACGGAGCGCTTGCAGCAGATTATCGAAGCCCGCCTGGGCCGCTTTACCGGAGGCAGCAGCCAATTGCTGGCCGATGCGCTCGATCTGTTTCACACCATCCGGCGGCCCGAGAGCGGCCTGCAGAAAAAACCCGCCACTGCGGAGCTGCTCGGCTGGCTGCTGGTGCTGCGGGAGATTGGCGAGCAAGAGGGCAGCGAGAATCCTTTGCGCGAAAAGCCCGAACGCCTGGCCGGCAGCTTGAATACCCTGGTCAAAACGGCTGAGGATCAACAACGCGCGAAAACAGTGTTGGAAGAGTGGCTGCAAAAAAACAAGAAATAGGCTGACCCGGGCCGCGAACCCTGTTCGCAAAAACGTGTTCATGTTATACTAAACGCACGTTGAAATTTCCATTTACAGGTAATGGAGCCACTTTGTAGCCAGGATTCTTTCCCGAACACCGGAGGTGTTCAACATTTGTAGAATTCACAAGCCTCAAATAACCGCCGGAACCCCGAAGGGGTTCAACCCCTGTCGGGGTTGTGGTTCGTATGGGTATTATTGCCGGCTACTACAAATGTTGAACCCCTACCGGGGTTCCTTATAGAATAAGAAACGGAAATTTTAAAATGCGCTTAGTATAACATTCGGCTTTGCCTATGTTTTCGACCGACGAGCTTTTTGAATTTCTTGGCGAATTGCGCCAGGGCGGTTTCGACTTCAGCACCGAGCAATATATCGCGGTGCATGATCTGCTGTTGGCGCTCGCGGCGAGCGGTGAACGGCCGCTCGCGGCCAAACGCTTGCGAACCTATTTGGCGCCGGTTATTTGTACCTCGCCCAGGGAACAGGAAATTTTTTACGACCGTTTCGAGCGCTGGCTGGCATCCAGGCCGGAGCCTGTTGCGCCTCCGGATGAAACCGGTGAGCAGGAAGCGGAAGTTTCTTCTCCCGAAAGCGATTTGCAGGCGCTGGCCCGGCGTTTACGGCCCTGGAAATGGATGATTGCCGCCGCAGTTATTCTGCTGGGGATCGCCGCCGCGATATTCTTTTTGCAGCCCCCGCCGCCGGTCTGGCAGGCGCTGCACGGAAAAGTGGTCGCGCCGGATGGCTCCGGCCTTGCCGGCGCAACCGCGGCTTTCCTGGACAGCACCGTTACGGCGGATAGCGCCGGCCATTTCTCTTTTCGCCATCTTCAAAAAAAAGACAGCAGCGCGCAACTGCGCGTCACTCATCCGGGCTTTATCCCGCACCAGCGCCCGGTTGCGCTGGACCGGAGCGACACCAGCCGGTTAGTGATCAGACTCGACTCGTTGAAAAAAGAAACAGGAACAGAACCGGTCGTCACGACGCCAATCTCGCAAGAACAGAAGCCCCGGTCTCAGTTGCAAAGCCTGGTGGAGCGGATCAACCGTTTTGCCGACACAGTCGAAGCTGAGCAACAGCCCCGGGGATGGGCGCGCGTTTATCGCGATTATTTCGATTGGATTCACGCTGGCGCGGCCTGCCTGCCCTGGCTGATTTTGGGCTTCTGGTGGTGGTGGCAGTTATATCGCGGGCGCCTGCTTTTGGAAAAACAAAGTACCACGGCACCGCCGGAATTGCAGAAACTTCTCGTGAAGGGCGCCAGCGACGAGCTGTTTCGCGGCCCGGCCTTCCGCCGCACCGCCCAGCAATTGCGCCGCCATCGCGAGGTGGCCTCGAGTGAGCTGGATGCCCCGGCCACGGTAGGCGCGACGATTGGCAAAGGCGGGTGGTTTACCCCGGTGTACCTGGGCCGGCAAGTCCTGCCGGAATATCTCCTGCTCATTGACCGCGCCACTTTTCAGGACCAGCAGGCCCGCCGGGTGGATGAGCTGGTTGCCCGGCTGCAAGAACACGGGGTGTTTGTCGATCGCTACTATTTTGATAGCGACCCGCGCATTTGCCGCCGCGCCGATCTCAACGCCCCGCTGCTCACCCTGGAAGAGCTGGCGGCCCGCCACCCGGAGCATCGCTTATTGATTTTTAGCGACGGCGCCGGCTTTATGCACCCGCTCAGCAATAGACCGCAGCGCTGGCTGGAACAGTTTTCCGCCTGGGGCGAGCGCGCCCTGCTGACCCCGGAATTCCCCAACCACTGGGGGTATCGCGAAATCGCGCTGGCAGGCTGGGATTTTGTGGTTCTGCCGGCCACCCAGGCCGGGCTAACGGTGTTGGTCGAGGCCATGCAGAAGAATACCCCGCCCTCCATCGCGCCGCAGAACGGCGCGGCCGCCTTTCCGGCAATGTTACGGGAACGTCCCCGGCTTTACCTGGAGCGGCTTGAGCCGGAGCCGGCCGCGGTGGAGCGGCTGTGCCGCCAGTTGCAGGATTATCTCGGCCGGGAAGGGTATGCCTGGCTCAGCGCCTGCGCGGTCTATCCCCTGCTCACCTGGGACCTGACCATTTACCTGGGGTACTGCCTGAAGGATGGGGCGGGCGAAAAACTCATCAGCGAAGAGCGGCTGCTCAAATTAGCGCGCCTGCCCTGGCTGCGCTTTGGCAGCATGCCGGACTGGCTGCGCCTGCGCCTTATTGCCGGCCTGGCCCGCGAGCCGGAACGCGCCATCCGCCAGGCCCTGGAAAACTTGCTGAAAAGCGCCCTTGCCCAACCGGAAGCGGGTTTTGTGCTCGATATTGCCCGCCCGGCCGCTATTTTGAAGCGCCGCGATTGGCGGCGGCTGTTGCGGGATTTCCTGCGCACCACCCCGGAAGACAGCGCCCTGCGCGATTACGTTTTTCTCAGTTTTATGGCCGGCCGCAAGCCCCGCAAGCTAACCGTGAACCTTCCCGACTTACTGCGCCGGGTTCTCTTCCGCGGCGGGCAGGTTCTGTTCGGGCTGCGCCCGGCAGCCGCCCTGGCCCTGGCTTTCGCGGTCTCGCTGGGTGCGTGGGAATTCATTCCTTCTCCCTCCGCCCCTCTTCCCCGGGCGATTCCGCACTTCCGCCTGGATCTGGTGGAATCCGCCCGCCTGGAAGGGCATTCTTCCAGGGCGCGCAGCGATTTGGCCTGGAGTGATTATGCCGCCTCGCTGCCTCAGTATCCGCGCGCTTTTGATGCGAATGCTTCCGGCGCCAATACCTTCGCGGCAAACTGGGAATGGTGGGTTTCCTATCGTACATGGCTGGCAGATACCCTTTCGAGTGCGGTTGATTTTGACTCAACTGTTTTTGAGTTTGAAGTGGAAACGGAGTTGGATTCCGTAAAGAGCAATCTTGCACAACTGAAGCGCGCGCCGTTGTACCTGGTTCTGAGGCCGAATACCATTGAGTTGACGGTTACCGTGCAAACTCTGGCTGGCGAAAAATTGCCCGCTCTACCCCTCAGCGGCGCAGAAGTCATAATCAATGGTATTCGGAGGGATACCACCAATGCCGCCGGCCAATTGTTTTACTCCTTCAGGGCTGATACGTCAGAACTGCGGGTCAAAATTCAAAAATCCGGTGTCAAATTCGTTGAATCCGAGAAGATTGTTGCTCTGGTTGATAACCAGCAAAAATACACCGTGGCGTTCGATGCAGAAACCCCTGCCGAGACATACGGCATAATCCGGCTCACTTCTCTCTTGACCGGCCAGGTTTTTATCGACGGCAAGGTTGTTGGCGAGGTGGACAGCGGAGTTGTAAAAGAGTTCAGTGCGGCGGAGGGAAAGCATCGCGTAATGGTGCGAGGCGCAGCAGACACTGAAACTGTGTTCACTAGTGTTTTACCGGGAGAAATAGTGCTGATAACTCTGCGACCCAAAGAAATGCGGGAGGTAAGCAGCCCCCCGGTGGTGGATACTACACGGGCAGATTCTATTAATGCTGACACCGTGGAAGTGGGACTGGGGAGGAGGAGGGCGGACGAAGTTTCCCCGGAATCCACAGTGGTCCCCACCCCGCCAGCATCTTCCCCAATACTGCTTTTGAGAAGCACCCCGGCCACGCTTTCAAACGAGCAAGTTCAAGCGATGCTTGTTGAAAAAGGTTTTTATGATAAATACCGGAATCCAGGCGGAAAAGGCATAAGCCATCAATACCGGCGTATCACTCAAAATGGCGAGCAGCTTGTGATCGACGACGCAACCGGTCTGACGTGGCAGCAGGCGGGTTCGTCTGAGAATATGGTTTATGAGGATGCGAAAAAGTATATCGAGAAATTGAACCGGGAGAAGTTTGCCGGTTACGGCGACTGGCGCCTACCCACCCTGGAAGAGGCGATGTCGCTGATGGAGCCGGATAAAGTTGGCCTGTATATTGATCCGGAGAAAAATAAAGATGGTCTGTATATTGATCTGGTATTCGATAAAGAGCTGAGCTGGATCTGGACCGCGGATCAAGCGAGCGCGTCTGATGCGTGGGTGGTCAATTTCTACGGCTACGGCGGCAGCTGTTTCATGGACCCCGTGGGCTACTTCGGCAGATATGTGCGCGCCGTTCGTTTCGGACAATTAAGAAGTGTGGCGACCACACTTTCCGTTGACCAGGTCAAAGCGATGCTTGTTGCAAAAGGTTTTTATGATCTTACCAGGAATCCAGGCGGAAAAGGCATAAGCCATCAATACCGGCGTATCACTCAAAATGACGAGCCGCTGGTGGTCGATGATGCAACCGGTTTGATGTGGCAGCAGGCGGGTTCGGCTGAGTATATGGTTTATGAGGATGCGAAAAAGTATATCGAGAAATTGAACCGGGAGAAGTTTGCCGGTTACAGCGACTGGCGCCTGCCCACCCTGGAAGAGGCGATGTCGCTGATGGAGCCGGGGAAGAATAAAGAGGGCTTATATATCGACCCGGTATTCGATAAAGAGAAGCGCTGGATCTGGACCGCGGATCAATCGAGCGCGTCTGTTGCGTGGGTGGTCAATTTCACCAACGGCTACTGCAACGACCTCCGCGTGGGCACCGACGCCATCTATGTTCGCGCAGTTCGTTTCGGACATTGATTATTTGATCATTTGAGTCATTTGATTATTTATCTTTTTTTGTTTTGTCTTGTTTTGTTTTTTGCAGATTCCCCGCGAAGCGGGGTCGCTATATTTTTGAAAATTAGGAGGGCATGATGGCTCACTATGAACACCTTCCGATTTATAAAAGAGCCTGCGACCTGGCTTGGTATTTTGAGAAGATTGAACGCAGCTTCAGCCGCTACCACATATATACCCTGGGCACGGAGTTGCGGGAGAAGTCGCGGGAAATACTGCAACTGATCCGGCAGGCCAATAACACCACGGAAAAGGACGAAATCCTCTTACAACTGCGGGAACGGCTGGAAGATTTAAAACTGACCATCCGACTCTATAAAGACCTGCAAGCCTTTGCAGTAAGCAATCTTTATCCTGTTCATCCGGCCTGTGCCTTTGGTATTGATCCTGGAAAAATCCTTTTTTTCCACATAATCCTGTATAAAGGAGACCCCTCATGACCATCAATCCAGAAACCATCCAAGACCTGCACCAGCGGGCGCCCTTAACCGACATCCACACCCATCCTTCGTTAAAAGCCTACCTGTGGGGGCGCAACCTCTGGCGGCATTACCGCTCCGGTTCCACCTTCAACCCCTTCTCCTCCCGCTCCGATTTCCACTGCCTGGAAAAAGGCGGGGTGGGGGTTATCTGGGCCGCCCATCACCTGATGGAGCGCCAAATGTTCCGCGATATTCCTTTGCTGCACCTTACCTTTTTCTTGCCCATCTATTGGAAACTCACCAAAGGCTCGCTGATAAAACGACAGTTGGAGATGATCGAGCGCATGGAGCGGGAGATCAACAGAAAGCCGGAGCGCACCGAACTGGCGCTCTCCGCTGCGGATGTGAAACGCATCCGCGCCGCCGGGAAAATTGCGGTGGTGCACGCAGTGGAAGGCGGGCACGTTTTGGAGGGGAAGGTGGAGAACCTGGATGTCCTGGCGCAGCGGGGCGTGGCCATGCTCACCCTCTGCCACTTCTACGCCAACGGCCTGGCCTCGCAGATCATCGGCATCCCCAGCGATTATTTTATCACCAAAATTTTCAAGTTCAAATTCGGCGCTTACGGCCAGCCGGCGCTCAGCGATTTTGGCCGGGCGGTGCTGAAACGGCTGGAGGAGTTGTCGATGCTGGTGGATATTACCCACTGCAGCGCGGAAGCGAGGGCGGCCATTTACGGGGAAATCAATGCCCAGCGCCCCATCGTGGCCTCGCACGTCGGGGTCACAAAGCTGAATCCCGATACCTATAACCTCGCTGATGACGAGATTCGCGAAATTGCCCGCAGCGGCGGGGGCATCGGGCTTATTTTTATGAACTACTGGCTGGATAAGAGCCATCCCAAAAAGGGGCTGAACGCCCTCTGGCAGACCCTGGAGCACATCCACAATGTGACCAACTCCTGGGATCACATCATGATCGGCAGCGACTTCGACGGCTTCACCGATCCCCCGGATGACGTGGCGGATTCCTCCCAAATGGGCGCGTTTACCCAAATGCTCTTAGAACACGGCCTGGATGAGACCGCCATCCTGAAGATATTGGGAGGCAACGCCCAGCGCATTCTGGAAAAGGGGTGGCGGTAGAAGACGGTGTTCATGTGTTTAAGTGTTTGTGTGTTCATGTGCTCAAGTGTTCAAGTGTTCAAGTTATATGGAGGCAGGTGGCGAGATAAAACGGCTTGTTATTCCGAATGCCATCATCCCGCAGGGATGGAATGACAATAGCCCCTGACTTCAGTCGGGGGAATAATCAAACAAAGAAAAGCCTTAGTCCCGCAAGGGACGAATGAAATTAGCGTAAAACAAAACAATTAACGGAGGACCTCCCATGAGCAAGCAAACCCATCCCCAACCCGAAGAATCAATCGCGAAATACCTGGAGGGCATCCTGGAGCGCCGCATGGGGAAAGAGGGTCTTAAGGGCGCGGGGAGAATCGGCCCGGAGTACTGGGCCGACGCACCGTGGCGTTTGGAACCGGGCGAAAAAGAAATTCCCCTCACCTTCATCGCCCGCGACGCGGAGGGCGAGCATATTCACAAAATTCTGGTTTACCAATTGACCGATGCAAACCCGGCGCTTCTAAGCGAAGTTGAGGGACCCGGGAAAATCCGGGAAAAATACTGGTCTTATTCCCCATTATTGAGAATTCCCCTGCCGCCGGATTTTATAGCCGACCCCGGCTGGCCTTCCGCCGGTAAGCAACTGCGCCTGAAAGTCGAATTCATAAAAGGCAGAAAAACGCTCTACGAACAGCATCTGCTGATTTTCGTCGCCAGGGAATCGCTGCCGCTGCGCAACTCCCCGCAGTGGTATTACGGGGATACCCACTACCACTCCAACTATACCAACGACATCAAGGAGTTTGGCAACCCGCTGCCGGATACCCGGGAGGCCGCCCGCTGCATCGGGCTGGAATGGATGATCGTTACCGACCACTCCGTGGATTTGCAGGATAGCAATCCCTATTGGGAAGGATACCCTCCGGACAGCCGCTGGAGCGACCTCGGCGAAGAAGTTCGGGAGCGCGCCGACCGGCAGTTTACCCTGCTGCGCGGGGAGGAAGTGTCGGTGCAGGGCAAATCCGGGCGCGGCAACGATACCCTGCACCTGCTGGTGTTCGGAGAGCGTCTGGAGAATTTCATTCCCGGGGCCTTCATGAATTCCAAATTTCTGCAAGGGGTGTTGAAAGTTGGAACAGGGTTGGGGATCAACACCGAGCATTTCGACTATCTTTTTGGGAAAATTCATGCGTTGGGGGAAGTGTTGACCGGGAAAAACAACCGTCGGGAAGCGGTGGGCGAGCTTTTCGGGCGTTCCGTGGAAGCGCAGCAGGCATTGGCGTTTGCGGCGCACCCCACTTATGACGCCCAGGGCCCCTACGGCACCTGGGAAGATGAGGACCTGGAAAGGCCCATTCACGGTATGGAAGCCTGGAATACTCGTAACCGCTTAAAGTCTCGTTCGGAAGCCAATCCCTTTGGTAGCTGGGAACATAACAAAGAGGCCCGGGCGAAAGAAGATGCCGGCATCGCAAAGTGGGATGAGATGCTCCGGCGCAGGGTCGAGCGGGAAGATCCCCGTTTCGTGCTATTGGCCGGCAGCGACGCCCACGGCAGTTTCAACTACGGTGTAACCATCGGGTTTAATTTTAATCTGCAGCGCCTGGATTTTGATCCCTACCATGCCGAAGACAACTGCCTGGGAAAGGTGCGCACCGCTTTGTTCCTGCCGCAGCGGGGCCAGAATGATGTCTCTGCTCCGAGCGCGACAGAAATTTTCTCCGCCATCCGCCAGGGCTGTTGTGTGGTGACTGATGGCCCGATATTGAACTTTACTGCGCATTTTAACGGCCGGGAAGCCAAAATGGGTGAGATTATGGACCAGCTACGCGGCGACGGGGCGTTGGAGGTAAATATCCAGGCCCACTCTACCGCGGAGTTTGGGGAAGTGGAGCAGGTGAAGGTGTTTTACTACTTCAAAGGGATGAATAGCACCGAAATGGCGGCGGTGAATTTCCGGAACGGCAATCGGCATATCGTGGCGGAGAACCTGCCCCCCGGCCCCGGCTACCTGCGCTTAGAAACCGAAACCCACAACGACCAGGAACCCTTCCGCTGCGCCACCAACCCGATTTGGATTCGCTTTAGCGAAGCGGGTAATCGCAGCCTGCGGGTAAAGTGTGGGGAGTGAGGAGAGAGTCGGAGAGATTTGTTAAGTGTTAAATGATCAGAAAGCCCGGTTATTTTATCCAGGCTTTTTGTGTTTGGGAAGACACCCTTCATGGGTAAAGAGAATCTTCTTGAAATTTTTAAGGACGCATAACGTGGCGATCACGCGACCGAGGGCATCGACCACCAAGCCCTGAAAAACGCTC
>CAZFVV010000121.1:0-15674 GCA_964522165.1 uncultured Calditrichaceae bacterium | reverse complement strand
GGGTTAAAGTAGAGCGCAGCGGGAATAAGTTTTCCGTGTGGGTGGATGGGAAGCTAAAGGGGCGGGGAAAGATTGGGGAGAGGGTTGTTATAGCGGGTTAGGATTGTGTTTGGGTGTTTGGGTGTTCGAGTGTTCAAGTGCGAAGGATTCAAAATACTTGAACACTCTAACACATGAACACCTAAACAGCATTTTTTTTCGTTTCAATTTTTTCACAATTGCGGTGAATCTTTCAAATAATTAAATTTTTTCCGTTTTATGCCGATATTATCTTATTAACAGCATCATATTTGTGCCTAAAAAAGAACGAGGTGTCAAAGGGTTAAGGAAGAGTTCAATGAGTGATAATCATGATCCCAACCGCCAAATTAATTACCTTCAACAATGTTTGTCTCAAGATAAAAAAACGCTTGGTTTGTTCCTTGGTGCAGGATGCCCACTCTCTGTCGTGAACGCCGATGGTAAGGCCCTGATACCCGACATTGCCGGTATCACAAAGGTTGTCTGCGATCATTTTGAGAAATTGCAGCAATTCAAGCAAATCCTGGAGCATTTTTCGAAGGACGGACATACTAATCCGAACATTGAAGACATACTCAGTCATATACGCGCTTTGAAGACGGTGGCAGGAAAAGAAGCGGTTCGTGGACTGATAGCGGATGACCTTGACAAACTTGACGCAGGTATATGTGACGTAATTTATGAATTAGCAAATCAAACACTGCCAAATACTGAAACAGTATACCATAGAGTCGCTGCATGGATAGATGCAGGTATGCGAACATTTCCGGTTGAAGTATTTACAACTAATTATGACTTACTCATGGAGCAAGCTTTCGAAGATATTCGAGTCCCATACTTCGACGGATTTGCAGGGGTACGCAAACCATTTTTTGATCTACGAGCAATGGAAGAAGATCAACTCCCATCCCGTTGGGCACGACTATGGAAACTTCACGGCTCAATAAATTGGTTTCAAGATTTAAACAAGGTTGTTTTCCGAGGAACAGGCAATGAAGCCGGTGCCAGAAGAGTCATCCACCCTTCACATTTGAAATATGATGAAAGTAGGCGGATGCCATACCTCGCAATGATTGATCGGCTTCGTGCATTTCTGAGACAATCTTCTTCTGTGTTGGTCATTTGTGGTTACTCATTTCGGGATGACCACATTAATGAAGTTCTAATACAGGGGCTTCAGGGTAATCCGACATCTACAGCCTTCGCTTTGATGTTCGACCAACTTGGACAATATTCCAAGGCAATCCCACTCGCCCAGGAGAGGTCGAATCTTAGTTTACTATCAAAGGACGAAGCTATTATTGGTACCCGTCGTAGCGCGTGGTTCGAACGCCCTGCGGATATGATTGACACGGTCCTTGGCCGTTGGATCGCATGGAGTGATGAAAATGTAAAAAATAACAAACAAATGAAGCAAGCCCAGTTTCTACTCGGTGACTTTAAAATTTTTGGTGATTTCTTACAAGAATTGATCGGCTTCGGTCGGCAATCGGAGAATGACAAAGATGCAAAATAATCCGACGCTACTCGGAACAGTGCAAGATGTTCAGGGTGCAACGATTAGCGTTGCACTCGACAAAAACACCGTTTCGGGCTTGGCATTCATCGATGGACATGGCTACCGGATAGGGCAGATTGGCAGTTTTGTTCGTGTTCCTATTGGATTCGTTGATCTCTTCGGTATCGTGTCGCAAATCGGTGCGGGAGCAGTCCCCGAAAATATTTCGGAAATTGAGCCATTTGGTTATCGTTGGATGAAAGTTCAACTTATCGGGGAAGGGCAACGTAGAGGCGAGTTCAAGCGAGGGATATCTCAATACCCAACCATTGGAGACGAGGTTCACTTAGTCACTGAACATGACCTCTCCCGTATCTATGGAAGACCAGACGCTCCCAATTTTGTAAGAGTCGGAAACTTAGCTAGCGCTGAATCCATTCCTGCCCTCTTAGATGTTGACAAACTTGTAACCCGACACAGTGCTGTTGTTGGAACCACTGGTTCAGGTAAATCGACGACGGTTGCCAATCTTCTTCTCTCATTATCTGATAGTGACAAATATCCATCAGCCCGAATTATGATCCTTGATATACATGGTGAATATTATGCAGCATTGCAGGATCGGGCAACGCTCTTTCGGGTAAATGGAAATGAAGCGAAGGGCGAAAAGTCTCTATGTATACCATATTGGGCAATGACTTTTGACGAGCTGATGACGGTAACTTTCGGACAGCTTGGTGACACCGAACGTGGGGCAGTGATGGAAAAAGTTACTGAGTTGAAGCTGTTTTCCTTAAAAAAGCAACCCCGTAATGGAGTAACAGAGGACAACCTTACAGTTGACACACCTGTTCCATTCAGCATCCACAAATTATGGTTTGATCTTCACCGACAGGTTAATGCTACACATACACAAGCTGGTGGACAGTCAGAGAAGACAGAAGCTCTTTTGTTTGATGAAAAAGGCCAACTGGTTCAGAAGGGTGACAGCCTGAGGGTTATTCCACCCAAGTATAAGCCACATACACAAGCGCAAGGAACCGAGAAAATTTACCTTAGCTCCTCTCCTTTAAATATTAGGCGGTCGCTTCATACACTTGCATCACGACTCCGCGACCCTCGGTATGACTTTCTTTTCCGTCCGGGTTCTTGGTATCCAGGCGAGGACGGAATCCCCAAAGAAGATATTGATACGTTGCTCGAAAGCTGGATTGGTGGAGAAAAGAGTATTACCATCCTCGATCTCTCTGGTATACCGGTTTCTGTTTTAATGCATCTGGTAGGTGTTTTGTTGCGTGTGATTTTTGATGCTCTTTTCTGGGCAAGAAATCTGTCTGAGGGTGGCCGCGAAAGACCGCTCTTGTTCGTACTGGAGGAAGCTCATGCGTACCTAAATCAGGGTAGTGAAGGTACGGCTTCGCTTGCAGCTCGACGTCTCGTTAAAGAAGGACGCAAGTATGGTTTGGGTGCAATGGTTGTGAGTCAGAGACCTTCCGAAATTGATTCAACGATCCTTTCCCAGTGCGGAACGATCTTTGCCATGCGTCTCGCAAATGCAACGGACCGTTCCCATGTAACCGGTGCTGTTTCAGACAACCTTGAAGGTCTCTTTAGTATGTTGCCAGCTCTGCGAATTGGAGAGGCGATAATTGTTGGAGAGGGCGTACATCTTCCAATGCGGACTTTGATTGATCCACCAGCACGAAACAGAAGACCTGATAGCAGCGATCCATTGGTATACAATGAGGACCAGCCAGGGGGGTGGAACAGAAGGCGTGAAAAAAGCGACTATAAAGAGGTCTTAACTGTCTGGAGAAAGCAAGATCCAAAATCGGGACGTATCGTAAGTAAATAGTTTCGGAGGTTTGACAATGAATAGAATCCCTGTTAATTCGAGCAATATCGCGAGTGTGGGTTACGATTTAGAAACACAGACAATGGAAGTGGAATTTACGAATGGCAATATATATCAGTACTTCGATGTGCCGCTGTTGATTTATGAGGAATTAATTAATGCCGAGTCTCCTGGAAAGTTTTTAAATGTCCAGGTTAAGGGTATTTATCGGTATGCAAGGCTTTGAATAAATTCATTTGAAGAACTAACAAGAATATCATTCCCAGTCTCACCCCAATAAGAGCATTGTTAAAAAAAAATGACATTATGTTCCCCAAAATGAAGTATCTTTAAAGCATGAATAGTTTCCGGCTTTCTGATCGCTGCCTCCAACCTTCAAATCAAACAGACTAATAACTCCCGGAAAAAATTCATTGTTATAAAGCGCCATTATTGTTTACCTTGAGCATAAATTGTATAAATTTTTGGCGACCCATAAACGAATGGTGTGCTATGAAAGCCTTAACATACCACGAAGTAATCGACAATATCCTGAAAATCCTGGAAATGGTGCAAAATGGCGAAGAGATTGTCATAAAAAGTCTAAAAACTCAGGAGAACGTTGCGGTTATTGTTCCTTATAAAAAGTACCAGAAGAAGCGCAATTCAAAGAAACGGCAGGAAAGACCGCTCGGTATATTAAAGGGGAAAGCGAGTTACAGAATTAAAGAGGATTTCAAGATCACTGATGAGGAACTGTTAACTTTATGAGATATCTTTTGGATACTCATACGCTGTTGTGGGTTCTGTTCGAAGAAGAGGATCTTTCCGAGAAGGCAAAAGCCGCCATCAAGAATCCGGATAATGAAATATATGCAAGCATTGTAAGTTACTGGGAAATCTCTCTGAAATATGCGCTCGGTAAATTAGAACTTGAAGGAATCACACCGGAAGAATTACCCCAAAAAGCTAAAGAAATCGGTATTGAGACATTAGAAGTATCAGAACAAGAAGCATCCACTTTCTATAAACTCCCGAGGCTAAAACATAAGGATCCATTCGACAGATTAATAATCTGGCAGGCGATAAATCGGGAAATCACCTTAATTTCAAGGGATAAAGCGATCAGAGAATATCAAAAATTGGGGTTGGAAATATTGTGGAAATAAAAAAGGGGGATCAAAATAAGGTCTGCTACCTCCCCGTAGAATCCCCGACAAACAAAAAAACTACCAAATCCGCTCCTCCCCGCCATTGCCAGCCGATTCCCCGGCGGCAAATTTATCCGTTTTTTTTCCTCCTTTCCGGTTATATATTGGCGCGAGAAACTTTTAGGGCGAAAGAGGGTTTGAAGTCCATAACCGAAACGCAAAGGGTTAAAACCATGAAGTATAGAGGGTTTATCATCGCAGGGATTTTGTTGGGCGGGATTCTCGGGCAGGCGTTGCTGCGGGCCGATACCGGTTTTCGCAAATACGCCGGGGAGTTCATGTCCATCGACGTTTCCGCCCGCGCCCAGGCCATGGGCGGGGCCTTCTCTCCCCTTTCCGACGACGTGTACGCTACTTTCTACAATCCCGCCGGGCTGGTGCAGATTCAAACCACCCAGGTCGCGTTTACCCATACCCAGCAGTTCCTCGCCTCGGTGAATTACGATTACCTGGGCTTTACCAAACCGCTCTCGGACGATAAAGCAATCGGCCTGAGCCTCATCCGCTTAGGAGTGGACAACGTGCTGGATTCCCGGGTGGCCGGCATCTTGGATGAGAACGGCATTCTGCAGGGTATCGACGAAAGCCAGCTCAAAAATTTCAACAGTTCCGACTACGTGTTTTTCTTCTCCCTGGGGCATCGCCTTAGTTCCAAATTGATGTGGGGATTCAACGCGAAGTTAGTGCGCCGGAATTTGGCCGAGCACCACGCCAACGGGCTGGGCTTCGATGCCGGGCTGCTCTACTCCTTTAGCAATCGCTGGAAATTTTCCGCCATGCTGCGCAATATTACCACCACCCTGATCGCCTGGGACACCGGGGAAAAGGAATTTGTCAGTCCCACCCTGCGATTCGGAAGCTCCTACCTTCTTCCCCTGCCGGGGCTGAACAGCTATTTCGTACCGGTGCTCGACCTGGTGGTGCAAACCCAGGCTGCTCCGCACCTGACTGATAACGCTATCGGCTCCGATTACTTAGGCGGGGCAATCGGGGGCGAATTCGTGATCCGGGAGCGCCTGTTCCTGCGCGGCGGCTACGACGAATTACAACGCCCCAACTTCGGCATCGGCGTACGTATCCCCCACGTAATGGTGGATTATTCCTTCACCAGCTTCGACCAGGAACTGGGCAACGCCCACCGGGTAGGGCTGTTGGTGGATTTTAATAAGTAGCAGAGTGAAGCAAGTAGGCAGGTAGGCAGTAGGCAATAAGCAGTAGGCAACTTACTCAATGCTTACTTTCAACTACCCCTGCTTCCTGCCACCTGCTCCTGCCCCTGGCCTCTGCCATCTGTCCCTGCCCCCCCTCCTCTCTCACTCAATAGTTGTTTTATCTTCCTCAATTTCCTATTTTTGACACCGATAATGTCAAAGTGAAAACGATTGTGAGCATTACGATCGCGAAAAAAAGATTATTGATCCTGCTTCTTGCCGGTGTCCTTATTCTGGGCGGCGGCGCATTGTTGGTGCGGTCGTTGAACCGGGCTTTCGCGGATTTTGCCGAACAGGGCAACAAGGCCTACCGCGACCAGTTGGCTCTTTCACTTACCGCCCAGGTGGGAACCGCGATTGTTTCGAGCAAATTCAACCTGGCCGAGTTCGATCAATATACCAAACATCCGCTCCGGCAGGAATTGCGGAAATTCGTTCAGTCGGCGGAGCCGCAAGCGGATGCTTATATTCAAGAAATTTTCCTGGTCGATGAAAACAATACTATCGTGATCAGCACCGAGTTGGGGCACGAAGGGAAAACTTATACCGGCCCGACAGACGGGCAATATTTGACGGCTGGCGTTCCCACGGTCATTCCCCCCGGCGCAAAGAACGCCATCGGGAGCGTGGAAGTGCTCTGGCCGATCCTGATCAACAAGCAATTCCACGGCCATATCCGCGCCCTGGTGCGGGTGAACCGGAATCTCACCATAGAAGGCGCCCGCACGATTTCTTTAGGGATTTATTTGCTGGGGGCAGGAATCGTCAGCCTGTTGGGGCTGCTGTTACTCTTCCGGAGCAAACCGACGGCGGCAGGGCAACCGGCATCCGGCCCCGAAAAAGTCTCCCCGGAGACGCAGGATGCCCCTTCGGAGGGCGAGCTGCCGGAAGAAAGCGGTTCCGTGTTCAGCCGGCTGACCGAATTATACCAGAAAACCGACGACCTGGACAAAAGTTTTCAGCAATCGGAAGAAAAGATCCATTCCATGATGCGGGTGCTGAACCAGGGATTGCTGATTTTGGACCTCAATATGAACATCATCACTCATAATGAATATCTTTTAGACGTATTCCACGTGCGGCGCACTTCTACCACCCAGCGCAAAATTTACGACCTGCTGCAGCGCAACCCGCGCCTGCTGGAAATCTATCGCCGCGCCAAAGATCCCTTTATTTACGAAGTGAAGCAGGTTTTGCCGATCAACCTGCTCAACGGGCGCAAGATCAGCGTGGAGGTGCTGGCGCGGCCCTTTTTGAACGGCGAGAACCTGACCGGGGTAACCTTCTACATCAAAAACCTGGACATGTTGAATGAATTGGAAAAAACCCTGCAAAAAAGCATGAAATACGGGGTAATCTCCCAGCTTTCTTCCAGCATCGGGCACGAAATCCGCAACCCCCTCAGCTCTTTAGCGATCCATACCGAAATCGTGGACAACATGGTTTCCAAATCCGTGGAAGATGAAGCGCACTTGAAAAAGATCAAAAAGTCGATTTCCATTCTGAATTCGGAGGTGGAGCGGCTGCAAAAATTGATCGACCAGTTCTTCACCCTGGCAAAAGCGCAGGAAATCCAGTTGAGTTATGAGAATATCAACGACCTGATCGAGGAGATTTACGATTTGGTTCATCAGCAGGCGCTGGAAAAGAACGTTCGGGTGACCCAGTACCTGGCGAATAATCTTCCCATGATAAAAGTTAGCAAGGATCAATTGAAACAGGTGATCATCAACTTAATTTTGAACGGATTCGACGCCATGCCCGATGGGGGCGAGCTTTCCATCCGCACCGCCTTTCGCGATGGTTCGGTGGTGATTTCGGTAAAAGATTCCGGCCAGGGGATTCCCGAGAACATTCGCGATAATATTTTCGATCTGTATTTCACCACCAAAGAGAGCGGGGGCGGCATCGGGCTGGCAATTTCCCGGAAAATCATCGAAGCCCACGAAGGCAAGCTGTTTTTTGAGACTCAAACCGGGGTTGGCACCATATTTTATGTCGAACTGCCTACTTCGCAAAAATAAGAAAGGATTTTCGTAATGGAAAATTTTAGTATCCTGATCGTCGATGATGATGAGAATCTGCGTATCGGAATGGCAACGATCCTTGAGGATGAAGGATTTGCAGTGCATGAGGCAGAAAACGGGCGTGAGGGACTGGAGAAGCTGGAGCAGGAGGTGTATGACCTGATTATTACCGACTATAAAATGAACGAAATGGACGGGATGCGCTTTTTACAGCAAATTCGCAACGACTTTCCCTCCGTCAAGGTGATCATGGTTACCGGCTTCGGCTCCATCGAACACGCCGTGGAAGCCATGAAGTTAGGGGCGATCAACTACATCACCAAGCCGGTAAAACCGAAACAATTGGTGCAACTGGTAAAAAACGTGCTGCAGATCGGCGAGGAAGATATTTCTCCCCAGGAAAAACTGAATCGCTTGAAAAAATATTACCACTTTCATCGCCTAGTGGGGCAAAGCAAGCCGATGCAGCAAATTTACCGCCGCATCAAGGAAGTGGTGCCCACGGATATTCCGGTGTTGATTGCCGGCGAAAGCGGCACCGGCAAGGAGATGGTCGCCCAGGCCATTCACGAACTATCCAACCGGAAGAACGGGCCTTTCATTGCCGTCAACACCGGGGCGATTCCCCGGGAATTGATCGCCTCGGAGTTGTTCGGGCACTTGAAGGGAGCGTTTACCGGGGCAATCGCGGATAAAAAAGGGAAGTTCGAAGAGGCGACTGAAGGCACGCTGTTCTTAGATGAAATCGGCACCATGGGCCCAGAAGTGCAGATCAGCCTGCTGCGAGTGCTGGAAAACCAGGTGATCGAGCGGGTGGGCAGCAACCGTTCCATCAAGGTGAATGTGCGCATCATTACCGCCACTAACGATGACCTGGAGAAACTGATCGAAGAAAACAAATTCCGGGAAGACCTCTACTACCGTCTCAACGTATTCATCATCGAGATTCCTCCCCTGCGGGAACGGCAGCCGGATATTCCCTACTTAGCTAATTATTACCGGGAAATGTTCAACCTGGAGTTGGGAAAAAAGGTGGGCGGCATTGCCCCCCAGGCCATGGAAGCGTTGAAGGAGTACCAGTGGCCGGGGAATGTGCGAGAATTGCGCAATGTGATCCTGCGGGCGGTTTTAACCGCCAGCGACCAGGTCGAAATGAAGCACTTGCCGTCCAATATCATTAAGCCGGGATTAACCCAGGTGAATATTACCTTTAAGCCCGGTATTCCGCTTTCGGAAGTGGAGAAAACCATGATCATCCAAACCCTCAAGGCGGTTCGGGGCAATAAGCTGAAAGCCGCTTCCATCCTGGGAATCAGCCGCCGCTCCCTCTATAACAAATTAGAGGAATATGGCATTCCCGATAATGAGATGTAAAAAACTTGCACAGTTTTTTAGTGTGAAAGTGTTATAGTGTTTCGGTGTCCCGGCGTTATGGCGTTCGAACATGTCATTCTTTATAGAGAACCCAGAATGAAGGATACTATCACACATAAGCACTATCACACTTGAGCACTATTACACCTCAGCACTATAACACCGGAACACCATAAAACCGGAACACCGCTAATTTTCTGGCAAACATTTTGCCCTTCAAAATATCCAACGTGGTCTGTACTGCACTGCGGTAAATTAAACCAAACCATTTTGAAGGGGCCCTGAAATGTTAGCGATCTCGACCAAAAGGATTTTGGTGGCTGAAGACGACCGCAGTCTCAGCCGGAGCATGGACACCTGGCTCACCCTCGAGGGGTTTTACGTGGTTACCGTGTTTAACGGGGAAGAAGCGCTGAACAAGCTGGTGCAGCAGAGATACGATCTGCTGATTACCGATATTGCCATGCCGCGTTTGAATGGGTTGGAATTAATCGCCAAAATTCGCCGCCTTCATCCCGGCCTGCCCATCATGGTGGTCTCCGGCAAGGTAAACGAGACGATTATTGCCGATCTGCGAGAGATGGACGTGCGTTATATCCTTCCCAAGCCGATCAAACCTACCGAATTTCGCAAAATTATCAATAAGCTGTTCCCGGAAGAGCTTTACAGTTGAAGCGGATCCGCAAAAATCGTCTTCGCCTGCTCGGGAATGACCGTGCCGGGCGGGGATTTTCGAGGTTTGCGAACGTGCTTCACCCGGGTGTACACTACCGGAACGTAGCTGGCGTGCTTGGCGGCGCTGAAGGAAACCGCCAATCCGGCCGCGTACTCCAGTACCTCTTTAGGTAGTTGCTCCAGGCGTTGGGGATTGCAAATGACGACGTGGGAACCGGAATGCCCCTGCACGTGCAGCCAAATATCTTCTTTGCCGGCGTGCTTGAAGGTCAGGGCGTCATTATCCCGCGCGCTGCGCCCCACCCGGATTTCGTAACCCTTGTACTCGTACTTCTTGTAGGGAAGGCGGAATTGTTCCACTTCTTCGCCGCGGTACGATAACACGTGGCGGGATTTCAAGGTCTCCTCAATACGGTCCAGCTTCTTCAGGCTCCCCTCCCCTTCTAAATCGCGTTTCAGTTGCGACAATTCTTCGATTTGTTTCTCTATTTCGGCCTTCCGCTTACCCGCTTCCCGCACTTTCGCATCCGCTTGCTTTGCCTTCTCGAAATAAATCTGCGCATTTCCCTGCGCGGAAAGTTCCGGCTGGACATTTACCTGAATGGCCGGCAAATCCGGGTGATAATAATCTACCAGCTCAACGGTTTCCCTGCCGATTTTCAGCAACTGCGGCTGGGAGATAAGCAATTGCCCGATTTTTTGATAATATTCCTTCTTCTCCGGGTCCGGCGCGGGGCTGTCTTGCAATTTCGCTAATGCGTGTTGCAGGGAGCGCAGCTTGCGCTCCAGCGCCTCGGTTAGCTGCGCTTTTTTCCGGCTCACCCCACGGTATTTCAGCGCCTGGAAACAGAAGAAGCGCAGCGCGGCGTTGAGGTCGCCGAACTCCTTTTTCTCATGCTCCTTCAGATGGCGCAATTCCGCAATAGCGAATTTTTCCGGCAAACCATTGCGGAAATAGATTCGCGGCGCCCCGTCGCGGCATTCCCGAATGAATTCCAGAAGCGTTTCCGCAAATGAGCGAATTTGCTGATCGCTTAGCGCGTTGATGAGGCTCTCATCGGAAAGCCGGGCGCGGAAACACGCCTCCTGAATTACCGGGCGGGTCATGAACTGGAATTTTTGCAGCGCTTTTTTCAGCCGCTCTTGCGGAAAATTCCGCAGGATTGCCGCCAATTCCCCCGGCGCCAGTCTTTCGGTATCGATCTGTTGCTCCTGGGGCAGGAGGTAAAGATTCCCCAGGTTCTTCCGCTGTGCTTTGAAGGAATTGAGGATGCGGCGGTCTTTATCGAGCAGAAAAAAATTGGTGTGGGCGGTGAAGAATTGCAGCAGCAGGATGTTTTCGGACCGTTCAAAGCGAATTTCGATGATGCGCTCACCGGGAAGGAGATGAATATCGGCAATGATAAGCCCGGGAAGCTCTTCCATGACCGTAGTGGAGTTTTTCCCGCGCCGGGAATGTTCGGAAAGCAGGATGTAAGGATATTGGGCGTCGCAGCCAAGCTGCAAACAGCCATCCTCCTCCCCTCCCCTGCCCAGAACGATAATCCATTCGTTTTTGAGCTGGGTGTAGCTGTCGGCAATCTGCGCCCCGGTGATTTCGGTGCGCAAGTACTCGGTTTGGCGTTGCAGGGTGAGGTGGTGGAGGTGCATTACTGCTGCTTATTCTGGAAATGTCGATAACAGATCGTTAACCTCGACAAGGGAAAAGGTTGCGGAAAATGATCTACCAGTCTTTCGTTAACTGCCTGGAAATTCCACCTTGTTATAAATTTCTGCCAGTGATAACTCGCAATTGACAGAAGATAGGATAACAGTATCTTCGAGGCGATTCGTCTCCCACAAAATCCAACGATTATCAGGCTGGCGGACAAACTGTTCCACGTGGTATTTATCCTGGGCAATTAGAATATATTCTGCCAGAGAGGCAAGGGCGCGATAATGCTCAAACTTTTCTCCCCGGTCGAAATCTTTGGTGGATTCGGAGAGCACTTCCACTATGAGGCCGGGATTGAGTAGGGTATCTTTCTGCTCGTCGGAAAACTGCAATTTATCACAAACGACTACCACGTCCGGGTAGGTATAAAGGCCGGTAGGGCTGACCTGCACGCGCAAATCGTTAGAATAAACCGTGCAGGGACGGTTTCGAAGCTGCAAATTTAATTGGGTAACAATATTGCCCACGATGAGAACGTGGCGGGGAGTGGCTCCCGCCATGGCAAAAATTTCTCCGTTTAAATACTCGCTTTTGTGGTCAGCCTGGCGTTCTAAGCGCAAGTATTCTTCCGGGGTATAATACGCTTTGGGACGTGAGGCCATACTTTTTCTCCTGGATCGAAGTTTTACGGCAAAGAAATTAATACTAACCCCGGCCAATATAACTTTTGAAAAAAGAAATTACAAGCAAACTGATTTGCCTTGCCGGTTCTTTGCAAGGCTATGAGAAACGGACGACCTTTTGGGAAGTCAAATATCAACGCGCCAGCGCCTGCTCGATCCCGGTAACCAGCATCTGCACCGCCACGGTCACCAGGATCATACCCATCAGGCGTTCCAGGGCGATCAATCCCTTTTCCCCCAAGTATTTGCGGAATCCGCTGGCAAAATAGAGGATCACGCTGTTCACCACCCAGGCCAGGAGCAGGGCCAGCAGCCACTCCGGCCAGCGCTGCGGCTCCCGGCTCATCAGCAGCAGCTCCGCGGCCAGGGTAGAAGGCCCGGCCACGTAGGGTATCGCCAGGGGCACAATGAAAGGCTCGCTGTCAACCTCTTCTTTTAAGGATTTGACCGGGGAGGGAAAGATCATTCGCAGGGCGATCAGCAGCAGGATCACCCCGCCGGAAATGCCCAGGGCCGGCTCGGAAATGCGCAGCAGTTGCAGGATATATTTGCCCAAGAAGAGAAAGACCACCAGCACGCCCAGGGCAATCAGCAACTCCCGGATCACCACCCGGTTCTGGCGGGAGGGATGAACATTCTTCAGCGCCGCGAGAAACACGGCGATGTTGCCGAGCGGATCCATCACCAGGAAGAGAAGCAATGCGGCGGAAGTAACGGTCATAGTTTGATTTCGGTGAGACAGTAACCTGGAGGGCAATCCATTATTGCCGCAACAAACTTCCCGGGATTCCGAGCTCCCGGGAAGCAGGATTATTTTCACATTGTTCTACCGGGATAGGCCCGCAGCGCCTTCTCCAGAATGCTCATGGCGCGTTTCATGGAGGCGGCGTTGAGCACGAAGGCGATGCGCACTTCGTTCTGCCCCAGCCCGGGAGTGGCGTAGAATCCGTTGGCAGGGGCCAGCATCACGGTTTCGTTGTTGTCCTGGAAATCTTGCAGCAGCCAGGTGCAGAATTTATCCGCGTCGTCGATGGGCAGCTTCACGATGGCGTAAAATGCGCCGGAAGGTTTCAGCCCGAAAGCGCCGGGGATGCGCGCCAGCGCCTCGAAAACCACTTCCCGGCGCTGGTAATACTCGTTCAGCACTTCATCGAAATACTCTTTCGGCGTGTCGATGGCGGCAAGGCCGGCGATCTGCTCCATGGTCGGAGGGCACAGGCGCGCCTGCCCGAAACGCAGCACCGTATCCAAAATCTCCTGGTTCCGGGTAACCAGGCAGCCTAACCGCGCGCCGCAGGCGCTGTAACGCTTGGATATGCTGTCCAGCATGATGGTGCGTTCGTCAATGCCTTTGAGGTGCAATATCGAGTGGTGCTTCTTGCCGTCATAGACGAATTCCCGGTACACTTCATCGGACATCAAGAATAAATCATACTCCAGGGCCAACTTTTGCAGCCGCAGCAGCTCATCCCAGGTGTACACGTAACCGGTGGGATTATTGGGATTGCAGATCATAATCGCCCGGGTGCGCGGGCTGATGTTGGCGCGAATTTCCGTCTCCGGGGGTAAGCGGAAACCTTCTTCCGCCTTGCTAAGCAGGGGGATGATTTTGACCCCCGCTTCCACCGCAAAACCGTTATAGTTAGTATAAAACGGCTCTGGAATGAGAATCTCGTCGCCGGGATCCATGGTCGCCATCATGGCAAAGATGATCGCTTCGCTGCCGGCGGTGGTAACCAGGATTTGCTCCTTGCTCACCTGGATGTCGAATTTCTGATAATAGCGGGACAACCCCGCGCGGTATTCCCACAGGCCCCCGGAGTGCCCGTACTCCAGCACGGTAATGTTGTGGTTGCGAAACGCATCCATCATCCCTTTGGGGGTAGGAATATCCGGCTGGCCGATGTTCAGATGATAGACTTTCCGGCCTTTTCGTTTAGCCTCTTCCGCAAAAGGAACCAGTTTACGAATCGGCGAAGGCGGCATTTCCTTCGCGCGTTTGGAAATATTCGGCATGATCAATTCCTCATTGGTTCGCTAATATTGGGAAATCCGCTCTCCTGCTTTGGCCAGCTCGCCGTTGAGGGCGGCTTCCGCTTCTTCAACGCTGTCATAAACGTAGGTCAGCCAGTGATCGTATTCGAGGTGCCGCCCCCGCACCACTTCTGCGTAGAGTTGCGCCAGTTTCAGGGTGATCCGGCCCGGTTTCCCGCCGCCAATCCGGTAGGTTTCCCAATCTTCTTTGGGAACCGATTTATCGCGAGAATCCGTTACCCGGGTAATGGGGGTGATCTCCGCTGCAGTTCCGGTGAAGAAGGCTTCTTCGGCGTGGAGAAAATCTTCCACGGTGATGGGGGAAATGTCGGTTGGGTATCCCAGGTCTTCGGCCAGCTTCAAAATAGTGGTGCGGGTGATGCCTTCCAGAACCGATTCACTTTTGTCATTGGTCGTAACCACCCCGTTTTTTACGATCACAATGTTTTCGCCCGGGCCTTCGGAGATGCGTTCTTCCAGGTTCAAGAATACCGCTTCATCAAAGCCGAGCTTGCGGGCGCAGGTGGCAAAAATATTGGATTGCACGTACAAACCACCTAACTTTACGGACGCATCAATCTGGCTCGGGTGAATGCGTTTCCAGGGAAGTAATAGAACGTGCACCCCCCGTTGGAGGCCTTCCGCTCCCAGGTAAGCGCCCCACTCCCAGCACCCGATGGTCAATTCCACCGGGCAGGCTTTGGGAGTAAGCCCCAGGTTTCCGTATCCGAAAAACAGATTCGGTCGCACGTAGGCGGAGCGGAGACGGTTTTCGCGTAAAATCAGCTTACACGCTTCCATAATCTCTGCTTTGGTAAAAGGCACAACCATATTGATGGATTTGGCAGAGTGGAATAAGCGCTCGATATGGTCATCTAAACGGAAAATCGCCGGCCCGCGTTCGGTTTCATAAGCCCGGATGCCCTCAAAAGCGGAGCTGCCGTAATGAACGACATGCGACATTACATGTACCTGGCTGGTGTCCCAATCATATATTTCACCCATGTGCCAATATTTTTTGGCGCCCGGAAAGTGCGTGGTATCAAACATAATGCGCTCCTTCTATTTTAATGAATCGACTGTTATGGTCGCCGCTGTCTAACAAAAAAGCCTGGGAAAAAACTTCCCAGGCTTATATTTGGATACAATTTATCCACTTATAAGGATCGTGCCCAATAAAACCAAGAAAATGAATAGCCCAAAGAAGCTCTTTTTGTGATCCATACCCTGACTCACGCTTTTGACCCACCTCTGGTGATGATCATATTATAAAAATAGCATTTTTAAGTCAAGACATTAATAATTTGCCGATCTTTGGGCGCTTACGATAGCGAAATATGCGGCTCTGAAAACCGGGATTGAGAGGAGCAGTCCTTTTCGGCAAACATATTCATGCCCCTAATTCTACTTTAAGACTTTGATATACTGACTCACAATTGCGATCCCTCTGTA
>CAZFVV010000120.1:0-15708 GCA_964522165.1 uncultured Calditrichaceae bacterium | reverse complement strand
AAAGCGCGCCCAAACAGCCGCCGGTGGTTTATCATATATGCCGGGATGATCACAAATCCCAATAAATGCTTGCCGAGGGTCTGAACGATGATTGGTGGGCCATCAAGCCCGCCCTCTGCTAAGAAAGTTCTTTTAAGCAAACCGGGGGTGTCTCAAGAGAGGCAGCCTCCGGTTTGTTTTGCTCGATTCCTGTATTCCTTTAAGTTTTCATGCTAATCGCACAAAAGGAAAGCCCCGGCAGGATAGCATTGCGCCTCATTTCAACCGCTTTTATCAGGCTTGCCTCCGGCATTATCATAAAAAGACCTCCGTTTTGGTGAGAGAAGTCAAGTAGCCGCTTTTTCAAAACTATAGATTGCCTTGAAATACCGAGGGTTCTTTGCAATTTGTTTTTAATTTATCCTTGCATTTCGCAGGGTCAACCCTTAAATTTTTCGCCGCTTTTACGTGGTTTTGGGGCGATAGCTCAGCTGGTTAGAGCGCCACGTTGACATCGTGGAGGTCGTCAGTTCGATCCTGGCTCGCCCCACTCACCGCAGCCACGAATGGTTAATTCGTGGCTTTGTTCAATTTATAAAATCGGTATTCGGGTGTTCATGTGTTAAGGTGTTCCAGTGTTTGAGCACTTGAACACTTTTTTCAAGCTGTAAGGCTGATTCAAAATTATGGAAAAGCGTATTCAAATTACTTTCCCCGATGGCAGCCGGAAAGAATATCCGGCCGGCGTTACCGGGAACGACATTGTCAAAGAAATCGGCGGGCGGCTGGCCAAAGAAGCGGTCGCGGTGAAACTCAATGATAAAGTCGTGGAACTCTGGCGGCCCCTGGAATCTGACGGGGAAATCCGCATTCTTACCTTCGCCGATGAAGAGGGCAAAGAGGTTTTCTGGCACAGCACCGCCCACCTGATGGCCCAGGCCATCAAACGCAAATTCCCCCGGGCGCAGTTGGGAATCGGCCCCCCGATCGACAGCGGTTTTTACTATGACATCCAGCTCGACCGCCCCATCACCCCGGAAGATTTTGCGGAATTGGAAGCGGAAATGGCCAAGGCGGTGGATGCGGATTATCCCATTCAGCGCCGGGTATTGAGCCGGGAAGAAGCCCTGAAATTCTTCAAAGATACCCACGAGGATTTGAAGATCGAGTTGATCAACGATCTTCCCGATGAAGATCTGATTACCTCTTATTCCCAGGGGGAATTCACCGATCTGTGCCGCGGGCCGCACGTTCCCTCCACCAAATACCTGGGCAAGAATTTCAAGCTGCTGAGCGTGGCGGGGGCTTACTGGCGGGGCGACGAGCGCCATCAGATGCTCCAGCGCATTTACGGCACCAACTATCCCAAGAAGGAGATGTTAGAAGAGCACCTGCGGCGCATCGAAGAAGCGAAAAAGCGCGATCACCGCAAGTTAGGCAAGGAGTTAGACCTCTTCTCCATCCAGGAGAGCATCGGCAACGGCTTGATTCTCTGGCATCCCAAGGGATCGCGAATCCGCCGGGTCATGGAAGATTTCTGGGTGGAAGAGCATTACAAGCACGACTATGAAATTATCTATACTCCCCACACCGCCAAGCTGAACCTCTGGGAAACCAGCGGGCACACCGGGTTCTACCGGGAGAATATGTTCTCCCCCATGGAACTGGAAGAGGTGGAATACCAGCTCAAACCCATGAACTGCCCTTTCCACCTGACCATCTACAAAAACCACCTGCGCAGCTACCGGGATTTGCCCATCCGTTACGCGGAGTTGGGCACGGTGTACCGCTTCGAGCGCTCCGGCGTGCTGCACGGATTGATGCGGGTGCGCGGGTTCACCCAGGACGACGCGCACATTTTCTGCACCCCGGCGCAGTTGACCGAAGAGATCGTTAACGTGTTAGACCTGGTTTTTTATATGCTGCGAACCTTTGGATTCGATGAGTACGAAGTGTATCTGTCCACCCGGCCGGAGAAATACGTCGGTACCGTGGAGAACTGGGATAAAGCCACGGAAGCGTTGAAGAACGCCCTGGAAGTTCGCCGGATCGCTTACCAGGTGGATCCCGGCGAAGGGGTGTTTTACGGTCCCAAAATCGACATCAAAATCAAAGACGTGCTGGGACGCGCCTGGCAGTGCTCCACGGTGCAGGTGGATTTCAACCTGCCGGAGCGGTTCGCCCTGGAATACATCGGAGAAGACGGCAAACCGCACCAGCCCATTATGGTGCACCGCGCTTTGATGGGTTCATTGGAACGCTTCTTCGGCATCCTGATCGAGCATTACGCGGGTCATTTCCCGCTCTGGCTGGCCCCGGTGCAGGCGGTAATTCTTCCCATTACCGACCGCCACCACGAGTACGCCGAGGAAGTTTACCGGAAATTGAAGGAAAACAACCTCCGGGTGGAATTAGACCGGCGCAATGAGAAAGTGGGATTCAAAATCCGGGAAGCGGAGCTTCAAAAGATTCCTTACATGCTGATCGTCGGCGACAAAGAGATCGAAAACCGGCAAATCTCGGTGCGCCATAAAGGCGAGGGCGATAAAGGGGCTATGAGCCTGGATGTGTTTACCGCCCTGGCGCAGGAAGAAATCCAATCCAAAAAATAAGTTCAACAAAACGACAGGAGATTCTCATCAGTAGAGACAAAATCACCAGGATTAACGACCAGATCAAAGTTCCCCAGGTTCGGGTGATTGGCCCTGACGGGGCACAATTAGGCGTTCTGCCAACCAAAGTGGCCTTACAAAAAGCGGAAAGTTTTCGCCTGGATTTGGTTGAGGTTTCTCCTAATTCCACGCCGCCGGTCTGCAAGATCATGGATTTTGGCAAACACCTGTACGAAAAGAGCAAGAAGGAAAAAGAGAGCAAAAAGAAGCAGCACGCCCCCTCGATCAAGGAAATCCGTCTGCGCCCCAAGACCGATACGCACGATCTGGAAACGAAGCTAAAACAGGCCCGCAAGTTTTTGGAACAGCGCAATAAAGTAAAATTTTCGGTGATCTTTCGCGGGCGGGAATTAGCCTATAAGGAAATGGGCAAAGAAATTTTAGATAAAGCGACCGAAATCCTTTCCGACGTCGGCGCCCCGGAGGCGCCGGCGAAGATGGAAGGGCGGCGCATGATTATGATCATGAATCCCAAAACCTGACCGGAATCGCCCGGTTATGGTGTTTACCTTTTTCGGCGGATCGTTTCCCCGACCTGCGATCCGGCGAAGCTGTCAACTGTCGTATAGTATGGTTTTTTGAACCGAAAGATGCCATTAGAAAGCGAGAGGATTGCAATATGCCTAAAATGAAATCCAGCCGGGGAGCGAAAAAGCGCTTTCGCGTATCGGCGACCGGAAAAATTAAACTTCGGCGAAGTTTCAGGAGCCACATCTTGACCTCCAAATCCCCCAAACGGAAACGGAAGCTTCGCAAATACAAATATGTTCACGAGGCGGACGTCCCGCGCGTGAAAGCGATGCTGCAAGAGTAGATTTTAATCGGGTGATTGAACTAACTTGACAATGTTAAATTAGGATTTTTTTGACGGGATTTACGGGATAAAACAGGATTATTTATCCCGGCCTTGCGGGATTGATCATTTTGCTCATATCTATCCAGTTAATCCTCTTCATCCTGTCTAAAATTTTTAAAATTCAACATTGCCAAGCTAAAATGTTCGCCCGGGAAAATTTAAACGAAGATATTAACGAAACGGAGTATCAGAAATGCCACGTGCAAAAAACAATGTTGCCGCCAAACGGCGGCATAAAAAACTTTTGGGAATGGCCAGCGGTTATCGCCTGAGCCGGGGCAAACTCTACACGGTTGCCAAAGACCAGCTGGAAAGAAGCCTGCGTTATGCTTATCGCGACCGGAGAGCGAAAAAACGCGCATTCCGGGAATTATGGATTATCCGCGTTAACGCCGCCTGCCGGTTGAATGGAATTACCTACTCCCGGTTCATCAAAGGGCTGAAGGACAAGAACATCGATTTGAACCGCAAAACCCTTGCCCACCTGGCCATGCACGAACCGGAAGCGTTTAAATCCCTGGTCGAGCAGGTGGCTGGTTAATAATTCCTGGCCTGAATCGACTTTTCTTTGAAAGATAGGAATTGGATCCTGGATTCAATTCCTATTTTTTTTTGTGCGATGGAAAAAGGCGTGAAACGTAAAACGTGATGCGTGATGTGTAAGAAAAACAAAATACGCAATATGTTTCAGGCTTCACGTATCACGCATCAAGGAACGAGTTATGAAAGAACAGATCGAAAAAGTAAAGGCGCAACTGCTGCAAGAAGCAGATGCTATCAACGATGCTAAATCTGCCGAAGATTTTCGGGTGCGCTACCTGGGCAAAAAAGGCCAGGTGACCGAACTTTTCCGGGGCCTGGGACAGGTAGAGCCTCAACATCGCCCGGAAATCGGCAAATTGTTGAACGAATTACGCACCCTGGCGGAACAGGCCATCGAGGAGAAAAAATCCCGCTATGCCGCGGTCCGCCGGGAAGACCAAATCGATCTTACCCTGCCGGGAAGAAGCCCGCGGATCGGCCGCAAGCACCCGGTCACCCTGGTGCGGGAAGAGATCAAAACCATCTTCGAGCGCCTGGGGTTTGCCGTGGCCGACGGCCCGGAAGTAGAGACCGATTACTACAACTTCGAAGCGCTGAATATCCCAAAAACCCACCCGGCCCGGGACATGCAGGATACCCTCTATATTTCGGAGGAGTTGGTACTGAGAACTCATACCTCGCCGGTGCAAATTCGCACCATGCTGAAGCAAAAACCCCCGGTGCGGATTATTGCCCCGGGGCGGGTGTACCGGCGGGATACCCCGGACGCCAGCCACTCCCCTTTTTTCCACCAGGTGGAAGGGCTTTGCGTGGATGAAAACGTTACCATGGGCGATCTGAAAGCGGTTTTGTCGGTCTTTGCACAGCAGTTATTTCACAAAAAAGACCTCCGGGCGCGGTTTCGTCCCAGCTTTTTCCCCTTCACCGAGCCCAGCGCCGAAATGGATATCTGGTGGGAATCCAGCAAGGGCGGGCGCTGGATGGAGCTGTTAGGCTGCGGGATGGTGCACCCCAACGTGTTGGAAGGGGTGGGAATCGACCCCGAAAAATACAGCGGCTGGGCTTTCGGGATGGGCATCGACCGCATCGCCCTGAATAAATACGGGATCAGCGATATTCGCACCCTGTTCGATAATGATATGCGGGTATTGGCGCAGTTTTAAAGGCGCAAAGCGCATAGTGCATGGAGCATAGTGCATAGCAATTCTCATCTCCACGCTTTACGCTCCGCGCCCCGCCCTTTGCCCTTTGCGCTCTGCCCTATGCGCTCTGCACCATGCAATTTGCGCCAACATAAACATTAACTTTAGAAAAATGCCATGAAGATTTCCTATCGTTGGTTGAAAGAGTTTGTGGAGTTCGATTTCGACGCCCAAACCTTAGCGGAAAAACTGACCCTGGCCGGCTTCGAAGTGGAAGATGTATCGGAAAAACGCTTAGATTATCCCGGCGTGGTGGTGGGAAAGGTGCTCAAAAAGGAGAAACATCCCAACGCGGATAAACTGACCGTCTGCACCGTAACGGTGGGCGAAGCGGAGCCGCTGGCGATCATTTGCGGCGCGCCCAACGTGGCGGAAGGGCAGGTGGTTCCGGTGGCGAGGATCGGAACCCGGCTCCCGATCGGGTTAACCATCGAAAAAGCAAAGATTCGCGGGGTGAGTTCGCAAGGGATGATCTGCTCCCGCCAGGAACTCGGCCTGGAGGATGACTCCGAAGGAATCTGGGTGCTGCCGGGGGATTTGGCCATCGGGGAGGCCTTGGCACAGGCGCTGCGCTTCGAAACCGATTACGCGATCGATCTCAGCGTTACCCCAAACCGCCCGGACGCGCTTTCCCATATCGGAATCGCCCGGGAAGTGGCGGCGATTGCCGGAAAGCGCTTGCAGCTTCCGGAGCCCCGGTTTCCGGAAATTTCCGAACCCGCCTCAGACCGCGTGGCGGTGGAAATTCTCTGCCCGGAGAGCTGTCCCCGCTACGCCGCCCGCCTGATTCGCAGCGTGAAGATCGGTCCTTCCCCGGGCTGGATGGCGCGGCGGCTGGAAGCGGTGGGCATGCGCTCCATCAACAACATCGTAGATATTACCAATTACGTGATGATGGAAACCGGCCACCCCCTGCACGCTTTCGATTACGACCTGTTGGAAGGGGGCAAGATCATCGTGCGGGAATCCGAAGACGGGGAGTTGTTCATCACCTTAGACGAGAAAAAACGGGAGCTGCGCCGGGGAACGGTGCTGATCTGCGACGCGGCGCGCCCCGTGGCCATCGGCGGCATCATGGGCGGTTTGAATTCGGAAGTGCACCCCAAAACTGCTCATATCCTGTTAGAAAGCGCCTATTTCCAGCCGGAGAGCATCCGGAAAAGCGTGCGTTACTTAGGCATCAACTCCGAAGCCTCGCAGCGTTTCGAGCGCGGGGCGGATCCGAACGGGGTCATTTACGCCCAATCGCGGGCCGTTCAACTGATGGCGGAACTGGCCGGCGGGGAAGTTTGCCGGGGGGTGGTGGACAATTACTCATGTATCATTCACCCGGTGGAAATCGACCTCAAAACCGGGCAAATCAACAAACTGTTAGGAACAACTCTCTCCGCGGAGGAAATGGCAACGCTGCTGGCGGGGATCGAATTAACGGTGCAGAACGGGAAAGTGCGCGTTCCCACCTTCCGCCCGGACGTTCAGAGAACCGCGGACATTGCCGAAGAGGTCGCCCGGCGTTACGGCTATGACAAGATCCCGGTTTCTGAAAAAACCGCCATCCCCTATCAAACCGTTTTCAACCCCTTTGATGATTATTTAGATGAGTTGAAGAATATTTTGACCGGGATGGGGCTGCAAGAAGTGGTCACCAACAGTATGATCAATTCCCGGGTGTGGGAAAAATTGACCGGGCAGCCGATCTACCCGATTTTGAATCCCATCAACCCGGAAATGGACGGAATGCGCAACAGCCTGATCCCCAGCCTGATGGGGGTGTTGCAATGGAACCTCAACCGGCAGACCGGCGACCTGGCGATCTTCGAAATCAATAAGATTTTTTACCATCCCGGGGACATTACCCGGCAGCCCCGGGAAGAGTATCGGCTGGCCCTGGCCCTGGCCGGCTTGCGGGAGGGAAGCGGTTGGTACTCCGATCGCCAGCTTTTTGATTTCTATGATATTAAGGGCTTTATCCAGGGTCTTGCGGGCAAAATTTCACTTGACAATCTTGGATTTATTGCTTATGATAACTTTGCCGTTGAAAGTCAGGCGGCCAGAATTTTAGCCGGGGAAGAGGAGATCGGGTATTTCGGCAAAGCGCGCAGCGACCTGCAAAAACATTTCGATATCGAAACCCCGGTATATGTTGCGGAGCTTGATCTCCAAAAAATTTATGACCTGACCCGGGTTGAAAAGAAGTACCGGGAGATTCCCAAATTCCCCGCCGTGGAACGCGACCTCGCGGTGGTCATCGACCGGGAGAGGGCGGCGGAAGATTTGATCAGCGCCATCGAAAAAGAAGGGGGAAAATACCTGCGGAGAGTGTTTGTTTTCGATGTGTACAGCGGAAAACAAATCGATCCCGAAAAAAAGAGCCTTGCTTTCCGGCTCATTTTTCAGGCGCATGAAAAAACCTTAACCGAGGGTGAAGTCAACGAAGCGATAGATAATATCTTGCGAGGATTGGAAAAAACCTTCGGAGCGCGTATCAGGTCGTAGGAAGCTATGGCGAAAGAACCCTCATCCTTCAGCCTGCTGTCCGCCAGGTTAAACAAACTGTTGGAGATATTATCTACCCTGGAGCAGGAAAACCAGGATTTGCGCAAGGAGTTGGAGCAATACCGGGAAAGCCATTTTTCGCAGCGGATTTCCGGCTTAGAGAGTGAAATCCATAACCTCAGAAGAGAGAATAAACTATTAAAGGAGAGAGAAAAACTCATAAAGAACAAAATGGAACGCCTTGCAGTCAAACTTGAAAAGATCGAACTATAATATTATTTTGCCGATGACATTTTTCAGGATGAAACAGAAGCGAATATGAACGATTCAACTGCCAGAAATGCCGTAAAGGTGCAAATTTTCGGAACCGATTATTCGCTAAAATCCGATAAAGATCCTGAATATGTCAAAAAAATTGCGAAATACGTGGACGAAAAGATTCAACGGTTGTTTGATAACACCAATGTCACGTCGCAAACCAAGATTGCTGTGTTAGTGGCGCTGAATATTGCTGATGAGTATTTTCAATTAAAGAACCAGTACGAGCATACGCTGAAAATATTCGAAGGTATCGAAATCAAAAGTAAGGAACTTTGCGACAACGTAGATAAGCATGTAAGACGATACGTAGAAGTGTCGGAATAATCCCTGCCCCGGCCCTGGTGTTGTATTTGGAAAGAACCAACACCATGAAAAAGGGAGTTTGACTCTAGGCGTCTATTGCAGGCCTTCCTTGCAGAAGGAAGCATGATCCGTTTAGGCAGACACCCACCGTGTTCATAACGGTTCTTTTTCAAAGCCACCAGGCGGCGCAGGGATTTTTTTATTTGAGAGGGGGAAGGGGAAAAGCGAATGGTGAAACGTAATACGTAAAACGTGAGAGATGTATAAGAGGCTGTTTTAAAAGTTGCCACTAAGCCCCAAAGACGCGAAGGAATCACAAAGAAACAATACATTCCTTAGTGAAACTTGGTGTTTTTGTGGCTTCGTGGCATAAATTCAAACTTTTAAAACGGCTTCTAAAATAATCTGCTTATTGATCACGTTTTACGCTTCAGGTTTCACCTTTCAAACCAAAACACTAAACTGGGGTCTTTGCGAATCATACTCCAACCGCAAATAACCGGAGGTGAAGATAATGGACTGGGGCATCGCGCTACTGGTGGGCATTCTGGTTGGCGGCGGCGGGCTCTTTCTGTTCCTGAAAATGACCTCGGACAAAACCCTTCTAAATGCCAGGAAATCGGCAAAAACGATTATCGCAGATGCAGAGAAAGAGGCGGAAACATTAAAGAAAGAAAAACTGGTCGAAGCCCAGGAAGATATATATGACCAGAAGCAAAAATTAGAACATGAGTTCGAGAAAAAGAGCACCCATCTGCGGCAGTTAGAGCGGGAATTGGACCAGAAAGAGGTTGACATAGACCGAAAAGGGGAATATGTCGCCAAGAAGGAAAAAGAAGTTGGTTATCTGGAGAAGCAGTTAAAAGATAAAGATACCTATATCAAGCAGAAGACTGCGGAACTAAACCAACTCATCACGGAAGAGATTCGAAAGTTAGAAGATATCTCCGGCCTGACCCGGGAAGAAGCCAAACAGATTTTGCTGAAAGATATGGAGAGTGCGGCCCGGGAGGAGGGGCTGCGAAACGCGCACAATTTGCTGGAACAAATTCGCCTGGAAGCCGGCCGCAAAGCCATGGAAATCATCGTGCAGGCGATCCAGCAGATCTCCGCGCAGCAGTCGGTAGAATCCACCGTCTCGGTCATAACCCTGCCCAATGATGACATGAAGGGGCGGATCATTGGCCGGGAAGGCCGCAACATCCGGGCATTT
Source organism: uncultured Calditrichaceae bacterium (assembly GCA_964522165.1). GTDB lineage: Bacteria > Calditrichota > Calditrichia > RBG-13-44-9 > J075 > JABWBP01. The sequence goes on along the minus strand of CAZFVV010000120.1, from coordinate 6,123 downwards.
GAAATGATTACCGGGGTGGACGTTATTATCGACGACACGCCCGAGGTAGTGGTGCTCTCCTCCTATAATTCCTATCGCCGCGAAATTGCCAAGATCGCCCTGGAAAAATTGATTTTCGATGGGCGAATCCATCCCGCCCGCATCGAGGAGGTGGTCGATAAAACCGCCCAGGAGATGAAAGAATCGCTGCGGGAAACCGGGGAACAGGCCCTGCTGGAAATGGGCATCCATGTCGTTGCCCCGGAGCTTGCAGAAGTGTTAGGAAAACTGAAATACCGCACCTCCTACGGCCAAAACGTGCTGAATCATTGCAAAGAAGTGGCCTACCTGTGCGGAATTATGGCCGGGGAATTGGGGCTGGATGTAAAATTAGCCAAGCGGGCCGGTATTTTCCACGATATCGGCAAAGGGCTGGAAAGCCTTTCCGAAGCCGACCACGCACAATTGGGAGCGGATCTGCTCAGGAAGTTCAATGAAAACCCGGTAGTGGTCAATGCCGCGGAAGCGCACCACGACGACCGGGAGGCGATCTCCCCGATCACCTTGCTGGTGGCGGCGGCGGACAAGATTTCCGGCAGCCGGCCCGGCGCTCGCCGGGAATCCCTGGAGAGCTTTATTAAGCGGATGAACGAGTTGGAACAGATCGCCCGCCAGTTTGCCGGCGTGAAACAGTCTTACGCCATTCAAGCCGGTCGGGAAGTCCGCATCATTGTGGAAACCGATAGGGTGGATGACATTCAGGCGCGGGAGCTGGCGCGGGAGATCGCTAAAAAAATCCAGATGAACATCGAATTCCCCGGCCAAATTAAGGTGACCGTCATCCGGGAATACCGGGCTTTTGGCTACGCCACATAAGTTAAAAGGTAAAAGGGAGAAGGAAAAGGGAAGCAGAATGCGAATTTTGTTCATTGCAGACATCGTCGGTGAGGATGCGCTGGAATTAACCTTAGACTTGCTCCCGCGCCTTCGCTTAGACCACAAAATCGAGTTCACTATCGTCAACGGCGAAAACACCGACAAAGGAAAGGGAATTACCGCCAGGCAGGTGAAGCGCCTGCAGGAGAGCGGGATCGGTTGTATCACTTCCGGCAACCATATCTGGGACCAGCGGAAACGGGAAGTGTTAGTGGATTACGCCGGTTTCCTCTTGCGCCCCCATAACTATCCCGAAGGGAACTTAGGAATCGGTTCCAATATCTTCAAACTCCCGGATGGGCGTAGAATTGCCGTGCTGAATCTCCAGGGAAGAAGTTTTTTGTACTCTATTGATTGCCCGTTCCGCAGCGGGGAGAAAGAAATCCGGCGGCTGCGCAGCGAAACCCCCCTGGTGGTATTGGATTTCCACGCCGAAGCCACCGCGGAAAAACAAGCCCTGGCCTGGCACTTCGACGGCAAAGTTTCCGCCGTCATCGGCACCCACACCCACGTGCAAACCGCGGACGAACGCATCCTCCCCAACGGAACCGCCTATATCACCGACGCCGGCATGACCGGCCCGATCGATTCGGTCATCGGAATGGAAACTCCCCGCGCCATCGAACGCTTCCTGCTGCAATCCTACGTCTATTACGCGGTCGCAAAAGGCAATATGCGCTTGAACGGGGTGGTGATCGACATCGATGACGCCAGCGGGAAAGCATTGCGTATATATCGCTTGAATACCAGCAAAGCGGAACTATTCAATGAAGGCGCAGATCATTGACGGAAAAAGCATCGCCGCCCGGGTTCGCGAAGAGGTGCGGGAAGAGGTCGCCGCGCTCAAGTTGCGGGAGCGGCCGCCGGGGCTGGCGGTGATTTTAGTGGGAGACGATCCGGCCTCCCGGGTGTACGTGCGCAGCAAAGGCAAAGCTTGTGAAGAGGCCGGGATTCACTCCATTACCGAAACCCTCCCCGCGGGCATACCCGAATCGCAGCTTCTGGAACGCATCGCCCAACTCAACCGCGATGAAACGTTTCACGGGATTTTAGTGCAGTTACCCCTGCCAAAGCATATCAACACTCAAAAAATCATCGAATCCATCTCCCCGGAAAAGGATGTGGACTGCTTCCATCCCTTCAACGTGGGGCGGCTGGCCATGGGGATGCCGGTTTTTGAACCGGCCACTCCCGCCGGGATCATGGAATTGCTGAAACGCCAGAACATCTCCCCGGCCGGCAAACACGCGGTCATCGTGGGGCGGAGCAACATTGTGGGGAAGCCGCTGGCCAATTTGTTGATGCAAAAACATCCCCAGGCCAACGCGGTAGTCACCGTGGCGCACTCCGCGGCCGGGGATATTTCCCGTTTTACCCGCCAGGCGGATATTTTGGTCGCCGCCATCGGCCAGCCGGAATTAATTCGCGGGGACATGGTGAAAGAGGGCGCGATAGTGATCGACGTGGGGGTGAATCGCCTGGAAGCGCCAAACCCGAAGGGATACCGCCTGGTGGGCGACGTGGCGTTCGATGAAGCGGCGGAAAAGGCCGGCTACATTACCCCGGTGCCGGGCGGGGTAGGCCCGATGACCATTGCCATGCTGCTGAAAAACACTTTGAAGGCTTACCGGTTGCAAACGGGATGAATTGAAGTTCCAAGTTGCGAGTTTCGGGTTGAGAGTTACCCTACCCCGAAACTCGTAACCCAAAACTCAAAACTCGCAACTCCCCAATGGCTCAATCTCGCAAGGAATTCGGCAAATGGGGGGAGGAAGTCGCGGTTCGCTTCCTCATCGAAAAGGGATTTACCATCCTGATGCGCAATTTCCGCGCCGAGCGGGGTGAAATTGACATTATTGCCCGCGAAGGGGACTGGGTGGTATTCGTAGAGGTGAAAACCGGCAGGTCTGCCGCATTCGGCCCCCCGGAGGAGCGGATCACCCCTTCCAAGCAGCGCCAGCTTTATAAAATCGCCTCCCACTTCATCCAGCAAAATCCCGGCCTGGAAGCCAACTACCGCTTCGACGCCGTGATCGTGGACGGCACCGAGGAGCAGCACCAGGTTCGCCACTACCCCAATGCGTTTTATCTCCTCTGATCACCCATCACACTTCCGCCGGATCCACGTGCACGTAGATAAACGACTCCTCCCCCAGGTAATTTTTCAGCTTCAACTCCACGTGTCTGGAAATATCGTGCGCTTCTACAATGCCCAGGGATTTATCCACCCGGATGTGAAGATCCACCGCCACGTAGCTTCCGATCCGGCGGGTTCTCAAATTGTGCGGATCGATTACCCCGGGCACCGAACCGGCCATCTCCAGGATATCTTTTTCGGTATCATCATCCAGTGAGGCTTCCAACAATTCTTTCAGACTGTCCCAGAAGATGGGAATCGCTATTTTAATGATCAGCAGGCTCACCATGATCGCCGCGATGGGGTCTAACACCCGCCAATTTTCCCCTAAGAAAATCGCTCCGCCAATGCCAATCATGGTAGCAATGGAGGAGAGCGCATCGGAGCGGTGATGCCAGGCGTTGGCAATAATGGCGCTGCTGTTGATCTTTTTTCCCACCCCCGCCTGGTAACGATACAAAAATTCCTTGACCAGGATGGAAATAACCGCGGCCAGCAGCGCAATCCACCCCGGCGGCGAGAGGGTTTCTCCCCGAAGTGCGGAATAGGTTTTCTCGATTCCGGACCACAAAATCCCCAGCCCTACCAGAAGCAGCGCCGCGCCCACAAAATTGCTCGCCAGGGTTTCGAATTTCCCATGCCCGTAATCGTGGCTATCATCTACCGGCTTGCCGACGATGCGGAAACTCACCAGCAGCACCACATCGGTGACAAAATCCGACACCGAGTGTACCGCATCGGCGATCATGGCGCTGCTGCGCCCCAGAATTCCGGCAATGAATTTAAAAACCGTCAGCGCCAGGTTCAGCCATAATCCCACCCAGGTAACCTGGTTAGCCTCCGAAGCGCGGTGGTGATGTTGCGATTGAGCCTGCGAATTCATCTTTTCCCCATTGTTAAGAACGCACTCCTCGGGACATACGGTATATGGAGCGTCAAGCTTTAGCTTGACTGTCAAACTGAAGTTTGACACTCCGATTGTTAAGAACACATCACCTCATCAGCGTCAATTATCGCAAATATTTTGCTGACATGCCATATTTCAAAAAATCTGCCTGGCGCAGGAGTGTCATCCGGGAAACCCGGGATGACATCTATGCTTTTTCGAGAGGCGCTCTGGCGACGCGGTCAAGCTGAAGCTTGACACTCCGTGATGAGACCCCGCAAATCTTCTAATGCTTTGCATTTATAACGTGATTGTGGTTAAATTTCAATCGCCGGTCGGAGTGCAAAGCTTCAGCTTTGCCCTAACCAGGTATAAACGGCCCGGTGCAAATGATCAACCGAAGCCGCGCGCAGTCATGCAGCGCGGCAAGGCAGTTAATCTTGCAAGGTAACATATTCTGAGTGGGGCGTTATGCTTCCCGGGTTCAAAAAATTCAGCAGCGTGGATCAGCTTTTTGCGGTGCTGCGCGTCATCACCATCACCGGGGGAATCTCCTGGATTTCCCTGGCGGTCCTCTCCCCGCTGCATCAAACCGCCTTGATCCGCACCTTTGCATTTTTCTGCCTCTACAGCATCGTTCTCTACCTGCTGATTTTCTTCACCCCCTTAAAGATTAGAACTGTTTACACCGGCGCGCTCTTCCTGGATTTGATGTTCCTCTACTTCCTGGTGCGCCTCAGCGGTGGTTTCGAGAGCGAATTTCTGCTGGCTTTTCCGCTTTTAGTCGCGCTCCATGCCTTCTATTTCGGATTATTGCCCGGTTTGGGGGTAGCCGGGGTCTCTGCGCTGGTGTACATCCTCGCCGGAAGCGAGAATAGCGCCTCGGCAGACCCGCTTACCCTGGCGCTGCGGATCGGTTTTTTCTTTTTGGCGGCTGCGGCAATGGGATTGCTCTCCCGCAAAGAACGCCTCGACCGGGAAAACATCCAGCGGCTGAACAAAGAGTTAGAGCAGGAAAAGGACAAGCTCTCCAAAATTCTCCAGGGCATCAACGCCGGGCTGGTATTGTTAGATGACCAGCGCCGGATTGTCTGGCTGAACAAAATCGGCGAGGAGTGGTTCGGCCCCTTGAAAACGGTGCAGGGGAAAAAATGCCACGCCGCGATCTGGAACGGGCATCGTTCCTGCGAGGAGTGCCCCACCGCGCGCAGCCTGAAAACCGGCAGGATCGAGAGCGGTGAGGTAGAATTCAGCCTGAACGAACCGGAAGTGCGCTATTTCCGCATCACCTCTGCCCCCCTGCCCGATGAAAACGGCAAGGTGGATCAGTTTTTGGAACTGTTCCAGGATGTCACCGAAGAAAAGGAGTTACAGTTGCACCTGATCCAGTCCAGCAAGCTGGCCGCGGTGGGAGAACTGGCCAGCGGCACCGCCCACGAGATCAACAATCCCCTCAGCGCCATTGCGGTGTGCGTGCAGGAAATCGCCGAGAGCATTGCCGCGCCGCACCACTACGGCGACCAGGGGTTCGACGCCGAGATTACCGGGAACCTGGAGTACATCAAAAACGAGATTCACCGCTGCAAGCGCATTACCACCGGGCTGCTGAATTTGGCCCGCAAATCGGAGCAGCAGCGGGCGGCGGTGGACGTCAACCACCTGCTGCGCAACGTGGTGATGCTGGTGAAATACAAGGCCCGCAAGGAACAAAAGGAAATTCGCCTGAACCTGGCCGAAGATTTGCCGGAAATTTTCGCGGACCCGGATGCGCTTTCCCAGGTGTTTTTGAATTTGATTTTGAACGCCATCGAGTTCACCCCGGCCGGCCCCAGCATCGCGGTCGCCTCCGGGAGGGAAAATGCGGATTTCATCTGGGTGAAGGTGATCGACGAGGGATTCGGCATCGCTCCCCAAAACATGGAGAACATCTTCAAACCCTTCTTCACCACCAAGCCGTTAGGATACGGCACCGGGCTGGGCCTGCCCATCAGCCTGCGGATCGTGAAAAACCACGGCGGGCGCATCGAGGTGGAATCGCAGTTGAATAAGGGAACCACGTTTAAGGTGGTGCTGCCGGTCAGCGAGCGGGAAACCCTTTTACAGTAGGCAGTATCCAGTAGGCAGTAGCAAACGGCATTGTTGCATAAATCCGTTAAATAGTGGATATTCTAGCCGCCCTAATCGT
>CAZFVV010000119.1:0-15733 GCA_964522165.1 uncultured Calditrichaceae bacterium | reverse complement strand
GCGCCTCACGGCTTCTTCAACAAATCCTTCAACAAATTTCCCCCCGCGTCTTTGATTTTCTTTTCGATGTCCTTCTGCACCTGCTTCACCTGATCGTCGTACTTTTTCAGCTCGCCCTCCACTTTTTGCAACTGACCGGCCAGCAACTGCTCTTTTTCCGCGATCAGGGTGTCCAATTGTTGCTTGTATTTGGCGGCCTCCCGGTTGACCCGCTCTTCCAACTGCTGGCGGGCCAGTTGAAGCTCCCCGGCCAGCGCGGTTTTCAACTGATCCGCCACCAAATTATCTAAGTTGCTGTTGATCGAAAATTTGAAATCCCCGGTCTGCTGGCGGGCAGAAGCTTTGAAGTTGACCTCCTTGATCGCGGCGGCAATAGAACGGCTGATCCGTTGCAGCCGTTGATCTAACTTTGCCTCGCCGTCCGGGGGCGCAAATGCGAGCTGGGTTCCGTTGAACTGCACGTTGGCCCGGAAATCCCCCCCGGCAAAGTCCACCGCCGCCTGAATGAATCCTTTTCCTCGCTCGATTTTGGAAGGAAGCAGCTCGAAACTAGTCAGCTTGACGTTCTGCAAGGGAATTTGCGCCAGGTCCAGGGTAATATTTTCTTTCGGGGTCTCTCCTGAGTAATCCAGGGAGGCGTTCAATTTCAGAGAGGCTTGATCCTGCCGGGTTCCGCCGAGGTCGAAGGTGGTCGGCTGGCCGATGATTTTCTGGTTAGACACGATGTTGGTGGCGTTTCCGGCAATTTGCAGCCCGTCGAGCACTTCCCCGGAAAGGGCCATTTTCTTGATCCAGAATTTGGGAGGCTCGAAGAGCTTGCCGAAATGAATATCCTGCCCTTTCAGGCGGGGCGGTTTTTCCTGCTTGGGAACCGCAGCCTGGTATTTTTCCCCGTAGTAGCGCGCCATGCCCACGTAGCGGGTAACCGTCTCGATCTGCTGGATCACCTGCCGCCCGAACAGAATATTGGCAATATTCTTCAGTGAAAAATCGGGAAGTTTTGCCATGCTGAGCGCCTGCTGAAAATCCGCCTGAATCCAGGCCGGAACCTGCGCCGGGAGCGCCTTCACGGCTTTCAGGTCCGCGCTAAAGTCGGTTTTGATGGCGTCGTAGGTTTGCTTGTAGCCGTTCAACTGGCTTTGTAAATCTTTAGCGGCGCCTAAGGCGCTTTGCAGCTCGTTCACCCCTTTAATTTTATTGGGATCCAGGGCGGCGATTTTTGCCTGAATGGCCTGGAAATCCTTCTCGTCGGGAAGGTCCTGGAAGCGCGTTTCCCACTGCTGGTATTTCTGCGCCCCTAAGTTGCGCAGGGAGTCGATCTTTTGCGGGCTTTTCAAACCCAGCACCGCAAAAATGCTGTCCACGTCGATCTTTTTCCCGGCCATCTGCGCAAGCTGGAAGAGGGGTTGCCGGGAAAGCTCTTGATTGAGATTCTTTTGAATATCGCGTATGAACTCCGGGGTTATCGCTTCCTCCCGCCTGGTTTTGCCGGGCAATTTCCCGTCGGTTTCCCGGGGGGTGTTGAAGCGCAAACCGGTCAGCGCGAAATTTTCGACGTTGATCTTTTTCGACAGCAGCGGCAACGGGTCAATATCGAAATCGCAGCCTGCGGTCTCGAAGAGGTTGGTCATGGTGTTGGCCGGATCGGTCACTTGCAAACGGTTCCAGCGCATCTGCAATCCTAAAATGGAAAAATGCACCCCCTCGAATTCCACCTTTGCCCCGACCAGGTCGGAGCCGTAGGATTCCATCTGCCCTTCCAGCCAGCGGTCGGTAAAGATAAAGGACAGGGCGACAATAATGCCGGCCAGCACCAAAAGGAAAATGATCCCCTTCCAGCGAATAATGTTTTTCAGAGCCACGGTTGTTCTCCCTATTTACTTCTATGATACGCCTTTTTATGCTTCAAGGTAAACGCAATACGCACCACACGCCCCCCTCAATACCCCTCATGCTCAGTCCGCCGGATGATCTCCTCCTGCAACGCCGGGGTCAAATCCACGAAATAGTCGCTGTAACCGGCCACCCGCACGATCAAATCGCGGTATTCCGCCGGGCGCTGCTGCGCTTTGCGCAGGGTCTCCGCGCTCACCACGTTGAACTGCACGTGATGCCCGTCCATCGCAAAATAGGAGCGGATCAGGTGCGCTAACTTCGCGAGGCCCTCGTCGTCAGCCAGCAGGCCGGGGGTGAACTTCTGGTTTAGCAGGGTGCCGCCGGTGCGCAGGTGGTCGATTTTGGCGGCGGATTTCAGCACCGCGGTAGGCCCATGACGGTCCGCCCCCTGCACCGGGGAAATCCCTTCCGAGAGCGGCATCCCGGCCTTTCTGCCGTCCGGCGTCGCTCCTACCACGCTCCCGAAATAGACGTGGCAGGTGGTGGGCAGCAGGTTGATGCGGAAAAACCCGCCTTTGGTATTGGGGCGGCCGTCCACCGCCGCAAAATAGGCCTCGAAAACCTGCTTCAGCAGCGCGTCGGCGTAGTCGTCGTCGTTGCCGTATTTGGGGGTATCGTTCAACAGGGCGTGGTGCAGGGATTCGTATCCCGCGAAATCATCCCGCAGCGCCCGGAGCAACTCCGGTAGGCTGAGGATCTTGCGGTCGAAGACCTGGTATTTGATCGCCGCCAGCGCGTCGGTGATGCTGCCCAACCCCACTCCCTGGATGTAAGAGGTGTTGTAGCGCGCCCCCCCGGCGTTGTAATCCTTGCCTTTCGCGATGCAATCGTCGATCAGCAAGGACATAAACGGCGCGGGCAGGTAGCGGGCATATATCCGCTCGATCACCCGGTTTCCCTTGATCTTGACGTCGATGAAATGCTGCAATTGTTGTTGAAAGGCGGCAAACAGGTCCTCAAAGCTACGGTATTCCGCGGGATCGCCGGTTTGCAGCCCGATCTGCTTCCCGGTGCGGGGATCGACCCCGTTGTGCAGGGTGATTTCCAGCACCTTCACCAAATTGAAGTAGCCGGTAAGGATGTAAGCCTCTTTCCCGAACGCCCCGGTCTCCACGCAGCCGCTGGCTCCCCCGTTGCGGGCGTCGAGCAGGCTCTTGCCCTGGCGGAGCATCTCCTGCACGATGGCGTCGGTGTTGAAAATCGAGGGCTGCCCGAAGCCGGTGCGCACGATTTTCAGCACCCGCTTGAGGAAGCGGTCGGGGTTTTTCTTGCTGATCTGCGCCATGGAGCTGGGCTGCAGGATGCGCATCTCTTCGATCACGTCTAAAATCAGGTAAGACAGCTCGTTCACCGCGTCGGAGCCGTCCTCCTTCACCCCCCCGAGGTTGATGAGGCAGAAATCGGTGTAGGTGTTGCTCTCCTGGGCGGTTACGCCCACCTTGGGCGGGGCGGGCTGGTTGTTGAACTTCACCCAGAAGCATTGCAGCAGTTCGCGGGCCCCTTCTTTGGTCAATGTTCCTTCCGCCAGCTCTTTCTGGTAGAAGGGAAAGAGGTGCTGATCCAGCCGCCCGGGGTTGAAGGAGTCCCAGGTATTCAGCTCCGTGATCACTCCTAAGTGCACGAACCAGTAATATTGCAGCGCCTCCCAAAAGGTGGCCGGCGCGTGGGCGGGAACCCGCTCGCAGTTGCGGGCGATTTGCTCCAATTCCCGACGGCGCGCGGAATCGCTCTCCTGTTGCGCCAATTCCCGGGCTTTTCCGGCGTGGCGTCTGGCGAAGGCGATCAGCGCTTCCGCGCAGATCGCCATTGCTTGCAATTCCTCTCGCTTGTCGAAGGCTTCCGTGTCGTTGTAAAAATCCAGCCGCGCGATGGCCTCCTGGATCTCCTGCCGGAAATCCAGCATCCCCTTGCGGTAAATTTTGCCATCCAGCACGGTGTGGCCGGGGGCGCGCTGCTCCATGAACTCGGTGAAAATACCCGCTTTGTAGGCCGTTTTCCAGTCCTCATCCGTCTCCGCGAAGATGCGCTCGCGGATGGATCTGCCTTTCCAGAAGGGAATGATCTTCTCCCGGTAAATCTGTTTGGTTTCTTCATCGGAAGCGAAGGGAATCTTCTCCCGGGAATTCAGGATTTCCAGGTCTTGCAGGCTGTGCACGCATAGTTCCGGGTACGTGGGGGTGGCTTTGGGCGCCGGCCCGCGCTCGCCCACGATCAATTCCCCGGGGTTGATGCAGATGGTTTTATGCTCCAACACGTGTTTGAACGCCAGGGCCCGCGCTACCGGCGCGGAAACCCCTTCAGCGGCGCCGCTGCTGTAAAATTCGGTCATCAACAAAGCCCGCTCCGGGGAGAGGGAGGGGCTGGCGTTCAGGCTTTGCTCGCGCAGTTTTTTGACTCTCTCGTTCATGCTCATACCTTTCCGGGTAATACGGAGTGTCAAGCTTATGAAGTTTGATACTCCTGACGCTTCAACCAATTATCCGCCTATTTTAACTTCATATCCCATTGATACAAATCTATCTTCAACCCTGCTCAACTCCTCTGCAGATTGAACCTCCAAATGGCCCAGCCGGTCGGGCAAGCCAAACCGTTTGCGCTTGTCTTCGCTGAGGAGATTGTAGGGCAGGAGACCGACCCGTTGAATATTTTTGAGCGGGCGGATAAACTCTGCGATTTGCCCCAGGTTCTTCTCCGTATCGGTGATTCGGGGGATGAGGGGAATGCGAATGATGAGGGGTATGCCGGTTCCGGAGAGTTTTTCCAAATTATTCAGAATGGGGGTATTGGAAACACCGGTGTAGCGGAGGTGCTCCGCTTCATCCATCAGTTTGAGGTCGTAGAGGAACAGGTTGACGCGAGGGAGAATTTTTTCAAAGGTATCCCAGGATGCGTAACCGGAGGTATCTACCGCCCGGTGAATCTCCCGCTTCGCGCAGGCGTTCAACAGGGCCAGGAGGAAATCCGCCTGCATCAGCGGATCCCCGCCGGAAAAAGTTGCCCCCCCGCCGGATTGATCGTAAAAGATGGTATCTTTTTCGATTTCTCGCATCACCTCTTCAACGCTAACTTCCCTGCCGATGGTTTCCCGGTTTTCGGCTTCAGAAGGGGGCGGGCATCCCCGGTGGTTTGAGGCGGAAATCGTTTCGATCCCCGGGTTCATGCTTTCCGGGTTGTGGCACCACCAGCAGCGCAGCGGGCATCCCTTGAAAAACACGGTGGTGCGGATGCCGGGGCCGTCATGCACGGTGTACTTACGCAGTTCGAAGATGACGCCGCTGGGTTTCATGGCTTGATTTCACGTTTCCGGGCAGCCCTGCCAGATCGGGTGGCGGGTGTCGATGGGGAAGCGATGATTTGCCGAGACCCGGCAGGGCTAAGATTTCGCGTTTATTCCCCCATCGGTGGAGTATAGCGGGAACAGGGATTTAAATCCAGCATTTTTTGCAAATATTGTCGCGCCGGCGGATGTTTGCAACCCGGCGCGGTGGTTTTGATTCGGTAAACGGTTAGAGGGGCTGGCGGTTAAATAGTTGAATGGTTGAAGGGCGTCTTATTACGTGCTCTTTGACAATTCTTCAACCAGGAACCAGAGCTTCCCCGCTAGCGTGACGACGCGGAGCACCGTCACGAGTTGATCAGGTGGTTAAATGGCTGACAACCATTCAACCATTTAACCTTCCGGCCATCCCTCTAAAGCTCATCGAGATGCTGCCTGTAAAGCGCGGCCTGCCGGCGAATTTTTTCCCGTTCTTCTTTCCCCATTTTGTCCAGGGTGCGGTACATCATGCTAATACGGGGATTATTTTCCAGCAAGGGGCGGTGGGTTTCGTGAAAATCCCAGTAGAGGCTGTTGAAGGGGCAGGCGTTCTCCCCGTGGCGTTTGGAGAAATCGTAGGGGCAGGAAACGCAGTAGTCGCTCATTTTGTGAATGTAATTGGCGGTGGAAACGTACGGTTTGGTGGCGGCGATGCCCCCGTCGGCGAACTGGCTCATGCCCCGGGTGTTGGTGATCTCTACCCACTGGATCGCGTCGATATAAATTCCCAAAAACCATTCATCTACCGCGTCGGGGTGAACCCCGGCCAGCAGGGCGAAATTGCCCGCCACCATCAGCCGTTGAATGTGGTGGGCGTAAGCTTTGTCCAGCGACTGGGTGATCACCTGTTTGAGACAATTCATGCGGGTGTTGCCGGTCCAGTAGAACTCAGGCAGTTTGTTTTGATGATTGAAATAGTTCAACTGCGCGTATTCCGGCATCTTCGCCCAGTAAATGCCGCGCAGGTATTCCCGCCAGCCGATCACCTGGCGCACGAATCCCTCCACCTGGGCCAGTTCGATGCTTTCCGGGTGAGCTTCCCAATAAGCAAGGGTTTTTTCCACGATTTCCAGGGGAGCGATCATTTTGGTATTCATGGCAAAGGAGAGCCGGGAATGGAAGAGATAGGGGTGTTTCTCGGCCATGGCGTCCTGGTAGCGCCCGAAATGGGGCAGGTGGTGCGCCAGGAAGTGATCCAGCGCCGTTAGCGCTTCTTCCCGGCTGAGCGGCCAGGGGAAATTGGCCGCGTCGATGCGCCCGATGGTTTTCACCTTCATCCGCGCCAGCATTTCCACGATGTCGGAAACGTCGCGCCGGAATTCCAACGCCGGGGGAGCCGCCGCCCCGGGAGGCAGCGATTCCCGGTTTTCCGCGTCGAAGTTCCAGCGCCCGCCCCGCGGCTCCCCGTTTTCCATCAAAATGTTGTATTTTGGGCGCACGTGGCGGTAGAACGCTTCCATCACATAGGTTTTTCGCTGCTTGAAAAACTCCCCAACCTCGCCGCGGGCGCTGAGAAAATGTTCCGTATCCTGCACCGCCAGGGGAATGCCCAGGCTGTCGGCAAACAAGGAAAGCTGCCGGTCGAGGCGGTACTCATCCGGCAGCAAGTATTCGAATCGTTGAAATTTCAGGGATTTCAGAATGGAACGGATGTTGTCTTCGAAGGATTGGCGGTTTTCCGGGTCGTCTAACCGGAAGTAAATGAAGCGGTGGCCCTGCGCCTGCATTTGCGCGGCAAAATGGCGCATCGCCGCGAAGAAACCCGCCGCTTTCTGAACGTGGTGGGTAACGTAGCGGGTTTCCGGGAGAACTTCCATCATCACGTAAGCGGCGGTGGGATCCACCGTGCGAAACCAGGAGTGCCGCGGGTTGAGCTGGTCTCCCAGGACCAGGCGCAGGGTTTTGGGCATAGCCTTTCCCGCAATTATAAATGAACGAGGGAAGAGAGATGGTTAAATGGCTAAATGGTTGGATGGTTAGAGAGTTGCGCGGATAGCCATTTAAAAATTTAGCCATCCAACCATTTAGTAGCCATTTGACTATCCAACCACCCCTCCGCTTCAAACCGCCAGCAACTCCATTTCCGGGTAAGCTTCCTCGAAGTTGAGCAAGTGCCCGGATTTCCTGGCTTTGGTGTGCAGGTAGAAGCGGTTGACCGGGTTGGGCGCGATCTGCACCGGAATCCGCTCCACTACCGGAATTCCGAATTGTTCGATGCCGGCGATTTTATTCGGATTATTGGTCAGCAGCGCCACGGATTTTATGCCCAGGATATCCAGCATGGCCGCGGCCACGTCGTAGCGGCGCAGGTCGTCCGGGTAACCGAGCTTATGGTTGGCTTCCACGGTATCGTAACCGGCTTCCTGGAGGGCGTAGGCGCGAATTTTCTCTCCCAGTCCGATTCCTCTCCCCTCCTGGCGAAGGTAGAGCACCATTCCGCTTTCCCGCCCCGCGATGAATTTCAGGGCGCTTTGCAACTGCTCGCGGCAGTCGCATTTCAGGGATCCCAGAACCTCGCTGGTGAGGCACTCGGAATGCAAGCGGACCGGCACCGCCTCGCCGTTGCGCACGTTGCCGTGAACAATGGCTAAGTGCTCTTTATAATCGATATTATTCCGGAACACGTACACTTTGAATTTTCCATACAGGGTGGGAAGATTGGTTTGAGCGTAGATATATACTTGATCTTTCAAATCTTTCAGCAAACCCTTTTCCATAGTTATCCTCTCATCAATGTCAGTTTTGTCAGCGAACTCCGCGGAGAATTCGTCTCAAGACAGGGGAATCTTAAGATTTTCGCTCCGAAATGTCAAGATGTTTTTAAAAAAAATCGCTCAAATCGCTCATTTCTCTTGATTCCGGCCATTCTCCTTTGTATATTATTAACGTTCACAAGGAGATATGATAAATGGAGATCAAACAGTTCAACAGCATTGAAGCGGCAAAGATTTTAGGCGTGAACGTTTCCACCATTAAACGATGGACCGAAGAAGGCAAACTGGAGTGCATTAAAACCGCCGGCGGGCATCGAAAATTCCTGATGGCCCACCTGGGGGAGTACGTGAAAAAATACAATCACGACGCCGTTAAGGTGCACCTGTTTCCGCTGGAAGATGAAAGCGACCTGGAAGTAAGCTATCACATTGTCAAAGGGGATTTCGATATCTTGATCGACCACGTGATTCGACGGGCGTTGGAATCGAAGTTAGACAAGGTGCAGCAGGTTCTCAACGGCCTCTACCTGGCCGATTACCCGTTGTACGAGATTTATGACCGGCTGATTACCCCGGTGCTGCACCGCTTCGGCGAGATGTGGGTGGGGGGAGGCTTGTCGATCATCGAAGAGCACTTCGGCTCCCAGGCCATCCGCGACAGCATTATCCGCCTGCAGGGGATTATCAAAATTCCCGCTGAAAAAACCGGCCGGGCCATCTGCCTGAACCTTTCCGGCGAATTGCATGATATTGCCCTGCGGATGGCGGCCAATATCCTGGAGTTGAAAGGATACCAGGTCTATTTTAGCGGCCAGTACACCAGCGTCACGAACGTGGAACAGGGGTTCGAGCGGTTCAAACCCCACCGGCTGTATATTTCCAGTACCTGGATTGAAAATGTGCCGCAAACGCGGGAGGAAATGAATCGTATCCTGGAGGTGTGCGAGCAGCACGGGGTGGATGTGTTTTTAGGCGGGCAGGCCGTTCAGCTCTTGCAAATCGAGCACTCGCGGATCAAAAATTATCTCCGCAGCTTTCAGGAGGCCTATTTTACAGCCTGAGATCGCAGCTTAATAAGGATGAACAACATGGCAAAATCCACTTCCGCTTCAACCAGGCCGTATCGGCCGATTATAAGGAGAGTGCTAATGATTATCGGGATCTTAGCCATTACCCTGCTCATTGGCGCGGTGGGCATTTCTTACTCTCTTTCCGCGCCGGGCTATGAGGGGCCGCAGTCCCCCCATTTCGACGGGAAAGAATTTCGCAACCGCGAGGCGGTCGCCCGCCCCAACCCCCTCAAGGCGCTGGCCTATTTCGCCACCGCCAAGTTAGGCCCCTGGGAGAAGTGGACGGAAAATACTCCCTATCCCGCGCCTCCCTCCCGGGTGGGCCGGGGAGATATGCGGGTTACCTTCATCAATCACTCCACGGTATTGATCCAGATGGACTCCCTGAACATTCTCACCGATCCGATCTGGGCGGAACGCTGCAGCCCCTTCTCATTTGCCGGGCCGCAGCGGCGCCGCGCTCCCGGGCTCAAACTCGAAGAACTTCCCCCGATTGATATTATCCTGCTCAGCCACAACCATTATGACCACATGGATGTGGCTACCCTGAAGCGCCTCGCCGCCGGGCACAATCCCCAAATCATTACCGGCCTGGGAAACCGGGCGCTGCTGCAACAAGAAGGCATTGGCGGGGTTCTGGAAATGGATTGGGATCAGCATTTGGATATTAACAACGAAGTCCGCGTTTACGGCCTCACCGCCCGCCATTTTTCCAACCGCGGTATGTTCGACCAGAATCGAACCCTGTGGCTCAGCTTTGTGATCAAGGGGCCTGCCGGGGCGGTTTATTTCGCCGGCGATACCGGGTTCGGAACCCATTTCGCGGAAGCCGGAAAAGCATTCGGCCCCTTCCGGCTGGCGTTACTGCCCATCGGGGCGTACCTGCCGCGCTGGTTTATGAAAGACATCCACCTGTCGCCGGATGAAGCGGTGCTTGCGCACCAGCGCCTGAACGCTTCCACCAGCGCGGCCATTCATTTCGGCGCCTTCCAACTGTCCGCGGAAAGCCAACACCAGCCGGTTGAAGACCTGCACAGGGCGCTGGAGAGCGCCGCCGGCGAAAAACCGCGCTTCTGGGTGCTGGATCCCGGGGAAGGCCGCGACGTTCCCCCGCTCCCCGAAACCGAACGATAATGGTTCTGGAGAGCAATCCCCGCAG
Organism: uncultured Calditrichaceae bacterium; assembly: GCA_964522165.1. GTDB lineage: Bacteria > Calditrichota > Calditrichia > RBG-13-44-9 > J075 > JABWBP01. The sequence continues at coordinate 5,578 of CAZFVV010000119.1, read as the reverse complement.
CATCAAAAATGCCCGCTGCATGGCCGCGCTGCAAATCGCCAGGTAAGCGGCGCCGGTAATCCACCCGCTCATCCGCCCATAAACCTCGCGGGTTTCGGCGGCCGGCGCGAAAAGAAGCGTTCCCCCAATTCCTCCGCTCAATAACAAGCCGCACAATATCCACGGTAAGCGAATTTGCTTTCTCTCCTTTCCAGCGGGAGCAATTCTCTCTTTCGCACTCTTTTGAAACGGTATCGGCAAGCCGATTTTATTTTGCCGGACAGGTATCATAGCTCGTTGCCCTCCGAGATGTAAGCGTATTCTAATGGCGGCGCATCAATTCAGCGCCGGTGTTTACCCCTGCTAACAAAAATGGCCGGATCGTTTTACGAACCGGCCATTTTAGGGAGTTGGGTGAAAAAGATCAGTTATTGATGATAATTTCCGCGCCTAACGCCTGGCTGCCGGTTCCCCCGACAAATCCTTTCGCAAAGACCGTATAAATCTTGCCGTCCTGAAGCGCAATACCGGGTAGGTCTAAAACCACGGTGCTGCTGCCGGTTAATCGCACTTGCAGGTCATAGCTGCCGGCCGGCAGCGGGGTAAAGGGAGTGAACTCTTTGAATGCTTTGTTCCCGAATACCACCGTTCCGCTGGTGAGCGTAATATCCACGGCCGGGGCGTTGGGCGATAGATGCACGAAGCGTACATGGGCGTTGCCGGGGGCCGGGGCGGCCAAATCATCATCCAGGCGGATGGCGCTGATATTGGATACGCTATCCACCGCAAACACGGTGTAGTATTGATCGGCGGCATAGTTCAGGGTTACATCGATCACCGTCGTAGTGGTCCCGGCGACGTTGACCTTTACGTTGCGGTCCCCGGCATCCACTTGCAGATAGCCGGTATTGTTCGGGAATTCCAGGGGCGCAGTATTCACTACCACGCCATCCAGCAACAGATCCACCCCGGGGGCGTCGGGAGAAGCGTGTACCACCATCACGTTTGACCTGGGGGCGGCGGGGGTCAAATCCACGAAGGTGTTGCCGGGGTCATTATCCACGAACACCCGCACCGCGAAGGGATACAGGTCGTTGGCATCGAAGGTGCCATGGGCAACCACGGTGAACACCTGCCCGTTAGAAACCGATACCGGGCTGAACTTTACCACCTCGGTCGTAGAACCGGCCGGGGTCACCACAAACGTATAAGCGCCGGCGTCCACTTCCACGTAGTCTGTAATCCCTTTGAAGGCCACGTTGCTGAAAACCGCCGGGCCGCTGCCGGAATTCAGCTTTACATCCACCGCCGGGGCGTCCGGGGAAGCATGTACCATGCGAATCTTGACTTTATTCGCAACGGGGGTGCGGGCGTCTTCCGCCACGATTGCCTCGATAGCAGCCAGGGCGTTCACTGCGATCACGGTATATTCTTTGTTAGCTTCTACCGGCAGGTTCGCCTCGATGACCGCGGGGGTGGTGGTGCCGGCTGCCGTAACTTTGACATTCCGGGTTCCGGCATTCAGCTCGGCATAACCGGAGGACTCGCCGTACTCCAGGCCGTTAACGGCAACGGCGCCATCGACCAGAATATCCACCGCCGGCGCGTCATAGCTGGTATGAATGGCGCGCACTTTGGATTTATCTGTCGTCGGATTCGTGCCGTTATCATCGTCATCGCTGCAAGAAAGCGCTGCAAACGAAACCAATGCCATCAACAACAAACCACTGAAAAACTTAATGGAACTCATGGGTAATTCTCCTTCTGTTTAGGATTAAGGTGAAATCATAAAGTCAACATTCGCCAACTTTTCTATTCTGCTGCCCAAAATGAGCGTTTTGAGCGATTCAATAATACATCACAATAACCGCATAGTCAAGGAAAAATTTAAAAAAATCGCTCAAATCGCTCAAAAAATAAGAAGGAGCGCCGTAAAGCGCTCCTTCCAGGTACTGACTTAGAGGAGGGTATGAGAGGTAGGTTTTGTAAGATGCGATACCACTACACTATTTTTGTGAAAAACACCGGCGGAACCCCGTCCGTTGCGATCCGCCGGTGAGAGGTTTACTTCATTAAGACCATCTTCTTGATCGCCTGGAAATTACCCGCCTCGATACGATAGAAGTACACACCCGATACCAGGTTGGCGGCGTCGAAATTCAGCCGGTGCACCCCGGCCTCGAAACGCCGGCCGTTCACCACCGTGGCCACTTCCTGGCCGAGCAGGTTGAATACCCGCACGGTCACCTCTTCCGCCACGGGAAGCGCGAAGGAGACGGTGGTGGAAGGATTGAAGGGGTTGGGATAATTCTGGAACAGCTCGAATTCCTTCACCAGCGCGGGGGTCGCATCATTGATGCCCACCGGAACCGCCGGCAGGGCGATGGCCGGTCCGCCGGCCGGCAGGGTTACGTAGAGACCAAACCCGGGGCCGTTTTGGTTGGCGCTGGGATCGAAAAACCCGGAGGCATAGACCACGAAGGCGCTGCCGCTAAGTCCCAGGGTCCCCAGGGGAGCGGAGTAAGAAGCCACGGTAACGGTTCCGCTGGCATCCTTTATATCAATGGTATAATCCAGCGCGGGAACGGAGAGGTAATCGGTGAAATCCCCGTAGGCGGCGTCGTTTACCAGGGTTCCCACGTTGCGGGCCACCACGTCAACCGTGGGAGCGTCGGAAGAGCCGTGCAGTACCGCAAAATCCGCGTTGCTGCCGGTCCCGCTCTCCTGCGCGTCGGCGTTGATGAACAGGGTAAAAGCGGTGCTGCGACCGTCCGGATTGGGCGCAAATTGCGCGGGATTCAACACCCCGTTGGCCACGGCCACGTAGCTTGCCCCGCCCAACAAGGTCGCCGCGAAGTTTTTCAGGGTATCATTGACAGAAGTGCTGTTGCCGGGGGCCACGCCGATATTCAGGAGGACGCCGGCCGGCGCATCTATAAAAGGAGTGGCGGTGCGGAACACGAAATCATCCAACAATAAACCGCCGTTCAGGTACACGTCCACCACGGAGGCCGCGGGATCGGCGGCGTTGTGAATCACCTGAAGCCGGTCAGTGGTCAGCGCCGGCAGCTCGATCACCGCGCCGTTGGGCAGATCCGCGATGAGGCCGAACGCCGGGCCGTTCTGGTTGTTAGCGGGATTCAGGAAACCGGAAGCGATCACCGCCGCCGCGCCGCCGCCCAGGGTAGTAAGATCCGCTGCGAAGGAAGCCACCACCACGCTGCCGCTGCTATCCGCCACGTCGATGACATAGGAGGCCGCCGGAACGGTAAGGTAGCCGCTGACCGCGGTGTAGGGGACGTTGTTCAAGAGGGTTCCCACCCCGCGGGCGATGATGTCAACCGTGGGCGCGTCGGTGGAGCCGTGCACGGCGTAGAAATCAACCCCGGCGCCGCTGCCGGTTTCCCGGGCCATGGGCTGCACCAGCAGTTGGAAAGCGGTGCTGATGCCGTCGGGATTGGGCGCGAAATTGGCCGGGTTGAGCACCCCGTTGGCGATGGCCGCGAAGGTGCCCCCGGCGGGCAATACCACCGGAATATTGACCAGGGTGTCATTTACCGAAGCGCTGTTGCCCGGCGCTACCCCGATATTCAGGGTTACCCCGGCAGGCACGTCGATAAAGGGGGTGGCGGCGCGGAACGCAAAATTATCTAACAGCAGGGCGCCGTTCACGTAGATGTCAACCAGCGCGGCGGCCGGGTCGGCGGCGTTGTGGATCACCTGCAAGCGCGCCGTCGAAGCGCCCTGCCCTTCTAAGATGAAGTGATCTACCCAGACGTTGTCGGAGTTGGTGCCGGCCGGCCCGCCGTCAACAATATAGTAGTTGACCGCCACGTAAACCTGGCTGCCGGCAAAAGGGGTCATGTCGAAGCTGAACTTCGTCCAGTTGCCGATGGGGCCGGGCACGTAGAAATAAGCGATCTCGGTAAAATTGGCCGGAGCAGGAGTAGTCGTGGAAATCAAGACCTTCAGCGAATCGGGATATAATCCCCCGATCGCCCCGGCGAAGAAATGGAGGCTGTCGCCGGCTTCGATCATCGGTAACTGCGGTGAAATCAGCCATTCATCGATCAGGCCGCCGGGGTTGGCATTCTGAAAGCTGCTGAACCAGAAGCTCTGCCCGGCGTGGGGAACCACGGTGCCGCCGGTATAATTGAGTTGCTGCACGAACGCCCAGGCGCCGCCGCTGCCGTCGTTATCGATCACCTGCCAATCGGAGGGCACAGTCGTGGTGTTGAAAGTCTCCTCCCACTTGATAACGCCGGCAGGAATAAATTGGGAAACGCTATTGCCATCTATACTGTTATACACCGGCGATTTGATGGGGCGAAGGCCTTCTTGGGCAAAACCGAAAGCGACAAGGGCAATCAGCGCCACTAACGCCCGGGAAATTAATTTATGAATCTTTGCCATAATTACCTCCAATCGTTTGAATTGGTTAAAATTGTTTGTTCCTCTGCCTCGTTGTTCTATTCCTCATCCCAAAAGAAACCACTTGCAGAATTCTCTGCTACGTTTCACAAAGACCGGCTTTGCTTTTCTCGTTCCATGAGATTCAGCAAAACGCTCGAAATATAAAATAAGCGTTTTGAGCGATTCAATAATACACTTCTGAAATTTATTTGTCAAGAGAAAATTTAAAAAAATCGCTCAAATCGCCTTTTTTGCTTGAAAACGTCCTGCGACGCAGAAAATCAGGGGTTGTAATTTCCTTGAGACAGGCGTTATTTTTGGCGGTGTGGAAACTGCTAACAAGGTTCGGCATAAAAAAGCCGGAAGGGATCATTCAGCCGGGGCGTTCAACCGGCATTTCTACCAGGACCACGCTTGAAGCGCTTGCATGATAAACAAAACCGGCCCCGCTCCGGTTGGGAAACGGGGCCGAAAAAATCCGCCTGGAGGCGAGGGGCGCTGGCGATATTGCTGCTGGGCCCGGCGCTGGCGCTCTCCCAGCCGCTCGACACCCTCCAGGCCGGCGTTCCCGATACGCTGAGCGCCGACACCGCTCCCGATACCCTCCTTACCCTCACCCCTCCCCCGCGCAGCCAGGTAGAAGGCCCGGTAAGATACTGGGCGGAGAATATCGATTTTTCGCTGCCGGAGCAATTGACCCTGCTGGAGGGAAACGCGAAAATCGTTTACCAGAACGTCACCCTCACGGCCGGGAAAATTGAAATTTTCTGGGAGCGCAATCGCCTGGCCGCGGAGGGATTGGCCGATTCCACGGACTCCCTGGGAAACCCGGTTTACCGCGGCCTGCCGGTGCTCACGGAACAGGGCGAGGAGCCGATCCGCGGTTTCCGGCTGGAGTACGATTTCGCCAATAACCGGGGAAAGGTACTGGAGGGCCGCACCAATATGGATCCGGGGCACTATCACGGGAAGGATATCCGTAAGGTGGGGCAGGAAACCCTGCTGATCAAGGACGGCTATTTCACCACCTGCGACAATGAAGAGCATCCGCACTATTATTTCCGCAGCTCCAAAATGCGGGTGCGGGTGAAGAAGCAGGCGGGGGTACAGCCGGTCATTTTGTATATCGCCGACGTGCCGGTGCTGGCGGCGCCCTTTGCGGTGTTCTCCCTGCAACGGGGGCGGC
>CAZFVV010000118.1:0-15830 GCA_964522165.1 uncultured Calditrichaceae bacterium | reverse complement strand
AGGCGCATGGTGGGGTTGTCTTCGACGATGATGATTTTAGCGGTAGCTTCCATTTAACGCAGCAGCATCATTTTTCGGGTTTCTATGAATTCACCGGCTTTCAAGCGATACAAATATACTCCGCTGGGCAGCCCCGCGGCGTTCCAGTGAACCTGGTGAGCGCCCGCGGGCAACTCTCGCTTCACAAGCGTTTCGATCCGCCTGCCGGCGAGGTCATAAATCGACAATTCCACAAATCCGCTTGCCCCTTCGGGGAAATCTGCAATCCGAAACCCGATATGGGTCGAGGGATTGAACGGGTTGGGATAATTTTGTTCCAGTACAAAAGACGCCGGAAGCTCACCGGGCAGGTCGCCATTGATATTTGCGACCACGAAGTCGGCGAGGGTGTTGGGGAGGATAATCACCATCGGCGTCCAGGAATTGCCATTATCGCCGGAGCGGAATACCCCGCCTTCGGTTACTGCAAAAAGATGGTCGTAATGTTTTATATTTACCCCCTAATTTACGGATTTCCGGATGGTAAAAGTAGAACCTTTTCCGGCTTTATCTTCCAGGAAAATCTCCGCCCCGTTCTCCCGGCAAAGCTTTTTGCAAATCGCCAGTCCCAGCCCGGCTCCGTTGCTGCGGGTGGTGAAAAAGGGCTCGAAGATGCTCTCCCGGTGTTCCGGCGGGATGCCCGGCCCGTCATCGCTGACCGCCACAAGTGTTCGCGGCCAGTTTTGCCAGGCGGAAATGGTGATACTTCCGCCCTCGCCCTGCGCTTCGATGGAGTTGGAAACCAGGTTGATCAAAATCTGCCGCAGGTGCTGGCGGTCGAAGTGAATTTGCGCATCCTCCCCGGTATAAGAAAGCGAAAGCTTCTTTTCTTGCAGCCCGGCGCGGCAAAAGGAGCGCACTTCCTCCACCATCGCCGGCACTGCAATCCACTCCGGCTGCGCCGCCGCCGGGCGGCTGAAATTCAAATACGCGGTGATGAGCGCCTTCAGCCCGCCGATTTCCTGCTGGATTTTCTCCACGTACTCCGTTCCCGGCCGTCCCGGATGCCGCTGCAAATCCTCCTTCACCAGCCCGGCCAGCAGCTCGATGCCGCCCAAGGGATTGCGGATTTCGTGGGCGATCTGCGCCAGCAGCATCTCCTTTTCCCGGTGATGCTGCGCCAGGCCGCCGCGCATCTTGTCCAGCGCGTTCGCCAGGACGGCTAACTCCCCGCGGATGCCCTGCTGCAGCGGGGCGGAAAAATTCCCCTTGCCCAACAATTGGCTGAACTGCACCAGCCGCTCCACCGGCCGGGCAATGGCGCGCGCCAGCAGCCAGCCGCAGAAAATCGTAACCAGCAGCCCGGCGATGCCGATCCCCCAAAAAGTTCGCGAAAGCGCCTCGACTTTGGCCAGCCGGGCGGCGCTCTCCTGAATGCCTAACCAGTGGGCGTCGTCTAAGCGGTAAAATCCCCACAAATACCACTCTCCGTCGCCGCCTTTGAAGGGCAGCGAGGCGGCCGATTCCCCCGTTTGCAGCCCATGAATCTCGCTGCGGTTGAGCCGCAGCCGCGGATCGCTGCCGGGCGCGGCGCTCCCGGCAGCGATCCGCGCCAGCACTTCAAAATCCCGGTTGAAAATAAAAGCGTCGGCCAGCAGGATGTTCTTTGCCCGGGCTTTCAAGGTCTCCGAATAATAGGCTGCCGCCAGGCTGTCCCCCCCGCCGCTCTCCAGGAAGGAGAGGTATTTGGGGTTCAGCTCCCCGGCGATCAATCGCGCCAGGCGGCCGGTCTGCTCGGAAAGCTGGTCTAAATAGATTTCCCGCACCGAGTAGTAACCGACCCGGGACATGATCAGCACCAGCGCGGCCATCAACACGCTGAAGGTGAGAATGATTTTGGTTTTGATCGACACGGTTTCCGGTGCTGTTATGGATACAGAATTTCCAGGCTGCAAAGGTCATAGTAAGTTTTGCCGCCAGACCATTGAGATATACCCCCGGAAAGAGTAATCACCAGCTTATCGCCCGTTTCGGTGGCGATAGTATCCAGTAAAGAATATTCTGTCCAGGTAGAATCGATCGTAAGCCCGCCATGAGGGTAGAACAGAATCAGAGTGTCCGGCTTTTGAATCCCCAGGTAAGCGGCCCCGGCGATTTGCTCGCTCTTTCCCCACCAGGAAAGGCGGTAGCGATGGGCGCCTGCCGGCGCTGCAACGGCAGTGCGCACAAAAGCAGGGGGCGCCCAATCCACGGCAATAGCTACTGAATAGGAACCGCCGCCGGGAGGAACGTCCGGGGAAAAGCGTACCCGGGAAGTATCCTGCACGCTCCAATGCTCCAGCGAGGGAGCGCCGTTGCTCTCGAAAGAAGGATTGAGCAACAGATTTCCGGAAGATTCCTCTCCATTTTCGATACTGCCGCTGCCGGACTCTTTGCAGCCGGGCGCGGCGAGGGCAAGGAGAAGAATGATCAGGCCGGGGATAAATTTGCTTTGTTTCATGGCCATGCTCCTTTTACCCTTAGAACGTGTTTGAAAAATCCTTTGCAACTGTTTACTGTTAAAAAATAGAACACGGATGACCCCGGCCTTCCGGGGCAAGCTGCGGATGGCACGGATATTCGCGGATAAATTGAAGAATATTGTTAAAAAAAACTGTGTAAATCCGCGTCATCGGTGTTATCCGTGTGCCATTTGAACGATTTGGGGGTACTGAGCTGAATTTTCAAACATGCGGTTAGCGGCAGTCCCCTGATTTCAGCTTGCGAACTACCACCGCCTCGGAAACGGTAAATTCGCGCTGGTACGCTCCCATGTGCCCGTATGCTCCCTTTTTACTCTTCACTCCTCTCAGCCGGGCGTACACTTCTTCATACTCCGTGTCGGCTATTTCGTTATACTGCCGAAAGAGCGATTCGGAGCCGGAAACCCACCAGATTTCCTCCACGCCGCAGGGCTTGAAGGCGCTCACCTCGAACCCGAAGCTGAGCCTTCCCGCAAACACTTCGTCATCATTGGAATCAAAAATACCGCAACCGGAAGCAGAAAGGATAACGATTAACACGATGATTCCCAACGTCTTCATGGCTGAATCCTTTCCTGAAAGGAAATTTGTAGCATTTTGAGCCGCCATACAAATGAAAAAACCTAAAGGCAGTGACCTCAAAGGTTTTTCCCGGCACGAAGTGCTCCCTTCAGGAAAGGGATGGCTTGCGCCAAAAGACCTTTGAGGTCTTTACATGTCTTATCACGTAGTCTCTGACAATTGCCGGGATGAATGGGAAGCAGAGCTTCCCGCCCCTGGCGTCACGATGCAGAGCATCGTGACGAGCATTGTATCGGGCAACTCGTTGCGATCCCGGATAAGCCGGGATCGCAACGCAATTGGGGAAGCTCTGCTTCCTGGCGAAAGAATTGTCAAAGACTACGTGATAGTACAGGTCTTTACACATTATTTCGTTCTCAAGGGAATAATCACCGAAAACTGGTGGGTGAGCACCATGGCCTCATCTACCGTCACCTCGCCGCTGGGGGCGATTAGCAGATCGCTGCCCATTAAATTGCTGTTTGGCGACGCCAACCGCGCTCCCGTTACGCCCGGCCTGCCGGTTCCCAGGGTCAACCGCCCGGTATAGCGAAGCTGAAATTCCGGAAAATTCAGGCTCAGCCCCACGCTGGGACTCCATTCGCTCCAGCCGGTTCTCAAGGAGCGCCGGGATTCTTCCAGGTAGTTCTCCTGGTCCAGCCAGTAGCGAATCCAGCGCCACTGCAACCCAAATTGGAAACCAAACGGCTCATCCTGCCGCCCCACCCCGATGCGCAGCAGCCAGTTGGAGAAAGTAAAGCGGTTATCCACTGTTTTCTCCCCGGCAGGGATGATCTGCCCGCTGCGGGTTTCTACCGGCGCGGCTGCGTCCGCCCAGATGTGGCTCCAGATCGGTTCATACACCAGGTCCACCCCAAATACCGCCGGCCCGTTGCAGCGGGAAACCCCGCCGCCGATATTGAGCGCCCGGGAGTCGCCGGGGTCGCGGGGGATGTTCATCAGCTCGTAGTTGGGGATTTTGGGATGGGTTTTGAGATTGGCGGTCAAAATTCCCCCGGCCTGCCATTGCTCGCCGGGCAGGGGCTGGCGGTACTGCAGGTGCGCTCCCCAGGTATCGGTGCGGTCGAGGTTGCGCTCCACCCGGGCCGGCTCGATGAACGGCCCGGGGTTTATCCCCCAATAGATTTCCGGGTAAAAAACGTCCTGGGCCATGTCGGCGTGGTGGTAGAGCAATACCCCTTCGATGCTGCGGCGCTCTCCCAGCTCTGCCAACATGCCCAGCCGAACCTCCGCCAGGCGGCCGGACTGTTCCACTTTCTGGCTGCGGGGATAGAGCACTTCCACGCCCTCCACCGCCTCCAGCCCGGCGTAGAAAAACCCCGCGGCCACGGCCAGGCCGGAACCCGGTATGCGTGTTCCCAATAATCCGGAGAAGTAGAGATTATTGGCATTCTGCTCTTCATTGGGATATTGATAGTAGGGAATTTGCGAGGGATTCGACACATAAGTGGGAACCGGGCCGAAAAATTCCGGCTTTTCCGCGGCCTGAAGCTGCTGGGCTGTTAAGGAAATTCCCCCAAACCATCGCCTCGATCCGAACAGCATTCCCAGCGGCAGGGTGCGCCCGGCGCCCAACTCATCGGAAATGTTGTAAAACGCCGGGGCGCTGAACAACCGCAGCCCCTCGATCCGCGAACCCCGGGCGGGATTGGTAAAGGGATCCAGCAAAGGGTCCTCCAGGGCGATGGAAACCCCGCCCATGCCTGAGTTTTGAGTAGGAAACAGCAGAAACTGCCCCCCTGCGGCCAGGGGAACGGTTTTCACCCCGAGGAGCTGCGCCGGCGCAGTTGCCGTCAGCAGCAAGGCCAGCCAGGGCAGCCAGATGCGCCCCCGAAGAAAAGGTTTCGTTCTCATGGGATATCCTCTTTGGGTGTTCGGGTGTTCAAGTGTTTTAGTTGTGAGTTTCGAGTGTCGAGTTTTGAGTTTACATGAGGTGGTGATTCTCCCAATACCCGAACACCATCGCACGAAAACACTAAAACACCGGAACACTTGAACACATCGAACCCTACAAATTCGCCCGGAAGCTCAACCACCACTGGGCGATGCGGAATTCATCCTCGAAGGCGGGATCCACCAACAGGTTGATGCGGAACTTCGGGCTGATGGCCACCTCGAAGCTGGAAATGAAATCCGTGGCGTCCTCGGTAATGCGCTGGCGCGGCTGGGTGTAGCGTTCCCCGAAGTTGGTCTCCACCCGGGTTTGCCCATTCTCGGTTTTCTCCCGGCGGGTAAAGTACGCGGTCGTTTGTTCCTCGATATCCCAGCTTTTCAGGATGCGGTTGATGCCTAACATCATGCTCCAGTGCTCGTTGAATTGAAATCGCGCCAGAATCGGCACCTGCACGGTCCAATAGTTGGAACGATAATTCCATTCTAACTCCTTGTCCTCTGCCAACCGGCTCAAATAGTACGAGGTATCCGGATCGTACACGCTGTTGTAGTGAAAATATTCCGAAAAGCGCTCGGCCAGCACCGGTTCCAGGGTGGAAACAGTGGAGTTTTCCCGGGAGTAATAAACCCCGGCGAGAACGGTATTTTTCGGGGTAAGCTGCCACTCCAAATTCAGCATGGCCTGATGGAGGGATTTTTCCCGGGTTCCCCGGCCGGAACGTTGGTCCGCCAGGGAGTAATGGCTGTAGTAGCGGGACACCACGGTATCATCCCACACCCAGCGGCTGTCGTAATAGCCGGTATCGCTGATGGCGGAGGCGTTCGCCAGGTCGATCTCGGTTTTGCTGTACTGGTAATAGGCCCGGGCTTTCGCTTCCGGGTTGATCTTCCCGCTGAAATGAACCCGCCCGTACCAGTTTTTGCCCTCCTGGTTCCAGGATTGCCCGGTGACGGAACGGTTGCCGTTGTAGCTCCATTGATTCGGGTTCCCGGAGGGCAGGTAGTCATATTTTGAAGAATCGACTGCGGTGTAGGTTTGATCCGCGTTCCCCTGCAAGTAGCCGGCTTTAATGCCGGCGGAAGCGTTGGACGAAAAATCGAATTGCAGCCCCCCTGCGGCGTCCAGGTGATCGTACTCCTGGCTGCGCTCGCGGAAATTCAGATAGCGGGAGTCCCAATCGTTGATCTGCCCGTACTCATCCTGGTAAGCATTCAGGTAATTGCCTTCCCGGGAGTGAATCACCCCGTTAAGGGAAACCCCGGCGCTCAATTTTGAGGAAAGCCGGTAACCTAAGAAGCCGGAGAACAAATGCCCGGTGGTAACCATCTCATCCGCCCCGCTATAGCGGTCGGTGATGGGAATATTCTGATCTTCCACCACCAGGTTTCCCAGGGGGTCGTAGCCGAAGCGGGATTGGTAAATCCAGGCCGGCACGGTATAAAAAAGCTCTTCTTTGTGAATGATCTGGTAGGTTCCGCCCAGGAAAAGACGGCGGTTTTTGTTGCCCAGGGGATAGGTGAGCAGGCCCAGGGAGAACACCGGTTCCGGCTCGCTGCGGGTGTTGCTGTACCAGCGCGGATCGATGATAATCGGGTAATAAGGGCCATAATAGCGCAAGGGAATGATTCCCCCGTAATCCGCCACAATCGGCGACTCGCTGCGGTCGCTGCGAAAATCCAGGTAGAGATGGGTGCTTCCCACGGTAAATTGGGGCAGGCTGGCGGGATTGAGCTGCAAGTTGAGGAACGGATCGTCGATCAACCCTACCGCAACGTCGCGGTAGCCCGGCACGCCGAAGGGATTGAGAAAGTGGCTTGTGAAGTAGAGCCCGGATTGCTCGAAGCTCTTTTCGGTGACGGTTTCGCCGTTGTATTGGCCGAATAATATCGCCGGACAGCCGATTCCCGCCATCAGCATGGCCGTCGCGAACAAAATGGGTTTAGACATGGTTGCGCTCCTCGATATTGATAATCCGGCAGTTTTTTCGTTTCCGAACCAATCCGGGTTGGTCAAATATAGTGCCAGTTTTATGCACCTGAATAGATTTCCGGGCGGGCGGTTGCTCCACAAAGGGTAAAGCATGGTTTATTCGAAAGTTATTCCCCTGGAAATTTCCGCAGTGAGGTTTGGTTTCCGGAAAGATATAGCGGCAGGAATCATCGGAATTTCGAGAGCCATTCGGATTTCTGAAACAGCGGAGGAGGTTTAAAGACCTCAAAGGTTTTCAAAACCTTTGAGGTCTTATCACGGTCAGAACTATTTGCAGCTTAGCAGTTTCCTGCTTATCTTAAGTGCTTATTTGGGGTAGAGGAGGCTTGAAGCAGCCAACAAGATTCCTCACGGTGATGGTTTGAGCCGAGGTACGGTATTTTAACATTGTTGCAACCCCGAATTGCCGGCAAGGCACTGCGGTTGTACGCCATCCAGAAATTTCATAGGAGCGAAGATGAGTACGATTATGCCCGGGGGCGAATCCCTTCGCCAGGCGGTGAAATGGATTTCCGGCCAGTTGGAGGAGAATCCGCAGGCGCCGATCGGCAGGCTGGTGAGCGAGGCAAGCCAGCGCTTCGATTTGACGCCCTTAGAGGGAGATTTTCTGTTCAACTTCTATCGCCGGAAATCGGATGAAAATTGAGCCGATTTCCGCGGTCATTTTCGATATGGACGGGCTGATGTTCGACAGCGAGCGGGTGGGCCGGGCGGCCTGGCGGCAGGCCGGGGAGGAATTCGGCTACACCATCGGCGACGAGCACTATCAGCAGGTGAGCGGCCGCACGGTGGCGGACGCCACGGAAGTATTCAGGGATATTTTCGGCAAAGATTTCCCGTTTCAGGAAATCCGCCGGCGCCGGGTGCAAATCGCCCGCGACTATTTCGAGCAGCACGGCGTTCCCATCAAACCGGGCCTGACGGAATTGCTGGACTACCTGGATTCCCGCTCCCTTCCCCGGGCGGTGGCGACTTCTACCGACTACGCCCCGGCCATGGAAAAACTCACCCGCACCGGGCTGGCAAAGCGAATGCACGCCATTATCACCGGCGACCGGGTTGCCCGGGGGAAGCCGGCCCCGGATATCTTTCTCGCCGCGGCCAGACAATTAAACGCCGACCCGCCCCGCTGCCTGGTGTTAGAGGATTCCGAAGCGGGCATCCGGGCCGCGCACAGCGCGGGCATGATCCCGGTGATGGTGCCGGATCTGAAGCAGCCTTCCGAAGAGGTGCGCCGGCTGGCGGTGCTGGTGGCGGCCTCGCTGGATGACGTGCGGGAATGGATGGAAGGATTGAAGATTGATGATTGGCGATTGAAGAGCGCATGAAGCAAGGGAAACAGAAAAAAAAGCGGCAAAAAGCAACCGCGGGGAAAGGGAAACGGCGGCTTTCCGGGGGGGCGCTTCTGCTGGCAGGCGGGGGAATTCTAACCGCGGCGCTCCTGGGAATTTTTACCTGGAAGTATTTCTTTTCCAAACCCGTTTTCGACGGGCAGCGCGCTTTTGCGTATTTGCAGCAGCAGTGCGATTTCGGCCCCCGCGCGCCCGGCTCCGAAGGACACCGGCGCTGCGGCGACTTCCTGGTTGCGGAGTTGGGAAAATTTGCCGATAAAGTGTGGGAGCAGCAGTTCGATTACCGCGATAAAAAAGATACTTCCCGGGTGTACCGGGGACGCAATATCGTCGCCTCCTTCAACCTCAAGCCCGAAAAGGGTTTCCGGGTGATGCTCTGCGCCCATTGGGACACCCGGCCGTGGGCGGATAAAGATCCTGATCCCGCCAACCGCCTCCTTCCGGTGCCCGGCGCTAACGACGGTGCTTCCGGGGTGGCGGCGCTGTTGGAAATGGCGCGTATTCTCCACGGCCGCCGCCCGGATTTCGGGGTGGACATCGTTTTGTTTGACCTGGAAGATTTGGGAGATTACCACGCGGAAGCGTTTCCCGATTCCTTGAACCCCTTCTGCATCGGCTCGGAGCATTTCGCCGCCAATCGGCGCGATTACCGCCCCCGCTATGGAATTTTGCTCGACATGGTGGGGGAGAAAGACCTGGTGATCAAAAAAGAGGCGATTTCCCGGGCGCAGGCGCCGCAGCTCCTGGAGCGGGTGTGGGGGGCGGCGCGTAAAGCCGGGGCCGGCGCGTTCGTCGATGAGACCGGCAATGCCCTGCAGGACGATCACGTGCCTTTCTTGAAACGGGGCATTCCGGTCATAGATCTGGTGGATTTCGAGTATCCCCACTGGCATACCGTTTCCGATACGCCCGACAAATGCAGCGCCGCCAGCTTGCAGCAGGTGGGAAACGTGCTGGTGGAAATGATTTATGGGGGGAAGTGAGAAGTTGCAAGTTAGAAGTGGAGACGTGAATTACTTCTCACTTGCCACTTGCAACCTCTCACTTCTCACTTTTTCTTCAAATTCATTTCAATAATCCGCTGAATGGCCGCCTCGGTGATCTCATCCTGCTCAAAGCGGCGGTCGATGCGCTTGACCCCGATCAGGGAAACGATCCCGTGCATAAACGCCCAGATCAGGTGCGCTTCCAGGTACGGCTCGGTTACGCTCATCAGCCCCTTCGCGCTGCACTGTTCTAACGCCGCGGCGATGATCTCCAGGCTGTGGCGAGCCTTGCGGTATTTCTCCGCCGGGTAGCGGGCCATGCGCTCCGGTTTGAGCATGAACATGATCTCGTAATACTCCGGGTTTTGCATGGCAAAACGGATATAATTGCGGCATAACGCCGAGAGCCGCTGAAGCGGGTCGGGTACCGACTTTTCGGTCTGTTCCTGCATTTCTACTAACTTGTCGAATCCTTCCTCGATGAGGGAGTGGATCAGCACGTCTTTGTTTTCGAAATATACATAGATAGTGCCCACGCTGCACCCCACCTCCCGGGCGATCATGCGGATGGAAAGCCGGGTAGCGCCCTGCTCGATCAGCAATCGGCGGGTTACGTCCAGAATATTGCGGCGGATGTCAACTTGTGGTAAAAAGGCCATTTTTTAAGCGCCGGTTATTGGTTGTTCGTTGTTGGTTGTTCCGCGGGGAACGTATTTGGCGCGAGTTTCGGTAGCGCTCGCGACCGGAATCCGAATCCATGAAAAATAACGCGGGAATGTAATTTTTAACCCGCACATACGCAATAGTCATTTTATGCTATATGCACGCCTCAAAGGGGCAGGCCGGGCATAAACTGCGATTCTTTGGAGGTATTGGGAGGTGATTAGGGGGTATAAGGTATAAGGCGTTGTGCCCCTTATACCCTATACCGAAAACAAAACAGCTCGATTGGGGGCCTTTCATAGTATTTCATGTTCCCGGAGCCACTGCTCCACAGGGGAAAGCGATCTATCTCCGCGTCCCGGTGGGTGAGCATGGTGATATGACCATAATCGCTTCGGTTTGCCCGTAACGGGAACTGCGGCTGATATGAGGCCGGCTTTCTCCCCGCCCGCGCAAGTCGCCGACATAGACGTCGAAGCCCCGGCGGGCCAGAAAGGGCGCCAAGCCCCTGCCGGAGTCGCTATAAAAAATCTTGCCGTTTTCAACCGCGCCGTGTAACATAAACACCGGGATTCCGTTGGGGTTGTGGTAAATTCACCGGAGGTGCAAAGTTTCCGGCCCATTCAGGGGGATAAAGTGAGATTCTTGAAACAGGGGATTATCCATCATTCAAACCAAAAGGAGCAAAACGCCATGAATCGACCGGCAGAAAGCGAATACGCGCCTTATTACCACACCTACGTTGGCAAGGTGCCGGAGGGGAATATCATAGATATTCTGGAGCGGCAGATCGAGGAGACAATACGCCTGTTAGCCGGTATTCCGGCCGCAAAAGCCGGTTACCGCTACGCTCCCGGCAAATGGAGCATCAAGGAAGTGATTGGCCATCTCTCCGATAGCGAGCGTGTGTTTACCTATCGCGCCCTGCGCTTCAGCCGCAATGACAAAACTCCCCTGCCCTCGTTCGAGCAGGCGGATTTTGTGAAATATGCCAATTTCGAGCGCCGCGCCCTGATGGACCTGGCGGAAGAGTTCCGGTTGGTGCGAGCGGCCAGCATCGCCCTGTTCCAAAACTTTGATGAAGAAATGCACCTGCGCACCGGTATCGCCAGCGGGTATGAATTCACGGTTCGGGCGATCCCCTTTATCGTTGCCGGGCATGAGCTGCACCACCTGGGCATTCTGCGGGAACGCTACCTGAATCAGTAGGCAGTAGGCAATGCTCCTACTCTCTGCCCCTGCTCCTGCCATCTGCCCCTGCTCCTGCCCCTGCCCACTACCCCGCCTGCACGCCGGCGCTGCGAAGCTCTTCCAAAATCCGGCGGCAGCACTCTTCCAGGGGGTTTTCCGAGGTGTTTACATACACCCGGGCGTGGCGGCGGTAGAGAGGCTCCCGGCGGCGGTAATTCTCCGCGACGTCGGTTCGCAAATCTTTGGCATTCAGCAAGGGGCGGTTGCGTTCTCGTCGAAGCCGGTTGTAGATATCCTCGAATGCCGCGTCCACCCATACCACCAGGGCGTTTTTTGCCAGGGTTGCCATATTCGAAGAGTCTTCCACCACCCCGCCGCCGCAGTCGATGACCGCCTCGCGCACATCGGACAATTTCCGAATCGCCTCCCTTTCGATGCGCCGGAAGCGCGGCCAACCCTCCCGTTTTACAAAATCGGCGATGGAGCAGCCGGATCGCGCTTCGATCCATTCATCCGTGGAGAGATAATTCCAGTTCAGCAGCCGGGCAAGCTCCTTGCCGAGGGTAGTTTTTCCACTGCCGCGAAAGCCGATCAGTACGAGTCGCTGAAATATTGTGGGCTGGTTTTTCAATGGAATCTTCACGACTTCGCGCGGCCAGCTATATCCTTCCACGCCTCCCGAACCTCTTCTAACGTCACCGGAATCCCGGTAAACAGTTCGAACTGCTTCGCCGCCTGGAGCAGAAACATTTCCACCCCGGAGATGGTGATGCACCCGCGCTCCCGGGCAATTTGCAGAAAGCGGGTCTCTTCCGGGTTGTAAACCGCGTCCAGCACCACCCGGCCTTTGCGAAACAGCGCGGTTCCCACCGGGTATTTATCCGAATGGGGAAACATCCCCACCGGGGTCGCTTGAACGATTACCGCGGCGCTGGCATAGTGTGCCTCGCTTTCATCTAAAAAATCAATTCCGAACGTATCTGCCAGCAGTTTGCCCCGTTCCGCGTTCCTGCCGATCACAAAAATGGGGGTTGTTTCCAGCCGTTTCATGGCCACAATGGCGCTGCGGGCGGTCGCCCCGGTTCCCACTACCAGCCCGCCGCTCTTTAATTCTTCGCGATAAGAGCGCAGCAAAGTTTCCAGGGCGACCAGGTCGGTATTATACCCTTTCCAGACCTGCTCTTCCCGCACCATGGTGTTGCAAACCCCGGATATTTTCACCTCCGTGGATGGTTCATTCAGGTATTTGACGATTTTTTCTTTATAGGGAATGGTCACGCTAAGACCGTGCAAGGCTTCGGGACCCAACGCCGCGCTCTCGCACCAGTCCAGCCAGAATTCATCCAGGTGATCGGCGGGGAAATTCAGGTACAAAAAATCTTTCGGAGCGCCGGCCTCCCCGCCCGAATGTTTCCCGCTGATTTTCTGCGCGATGAGCCGGTTATGCAGTCGCCAACCCGCGCTTTGCCGGATGGGAGAGCCTACCAGGCCCAGTATTTTTGCCCCGGGTGATTTAGCGGGAAGACCGTAATGGCGCAGGGCGTCATGAAGGGAAAGCTGCCCCGGTGCGGTTTCTCCGGCAAAATCGGCGGAGACGTAGGTCCAGCAATTGCCCCGGATCGCGCCCAACAGGCGCGAAGGCTGGCCGGGTTCTCCCTGGGCGTGGATGATGAATTCCAGTTGCAACGCCTTTGCGGTTTCCATCAACTCCAGGGCGATCAAATTGTCGTGGAGCGATTGCGCCCGGAAAATTAGTTTGTAAGCGTCTGCCGGAATTTCCGCCATCTGCTTCAACAGGGTTCTCAACCGGGCGGGATTGGCGGTCTCCGCGTGATGTGAGAGCAGGATTCGGGCGCTTTCCGCTTTGAGTTTGGGCAAGATTTGTCCCGCGGAGGATAATTCCACGTCGAGGTAATCCACCCCGGCCTTGCCGGCTTTGCGCAGCACGGCCAGCGCTTCTGCGGGGCTGCCTTCCCAGTATCCCCCTTCCCGGCGGCTGCGCAGGGCAGCGATCAACGGTTTGCCGGTCAAGGGACGGATTTTCTTGAAATCCAATTTGGGCAGGTAATCCAGGCGGATTTCCACCAGGTCGGCCTCTTCACATTGGGGCAGCCACTCTTTTACCTGCTGGAGAGACTGGGGCATGAGGCTAACGCACAATTTAGGGTTTTCACCCTTTGCATCGGGCCACTGAAGGCCGGGGTGCTTTATATTTTTGCTCGCCGATTGCGGTGCATTATTTTTTTGGGGCGGGTTATGATGCAGCGAGGGCATGGCTAAGCTCCTGTTTTTCGACCGGGTAAAACAATTCCGGGTGATGGGGGGATCTCATCAAGGTGAACCGGGGGGCCTGCCGGCGGGCTTTTTTGTCGCTGCGAATGCAATTCCAAATCTCCTCTACCGAGTATTGCCCCCGCCCAACTCCCTTCAGACCATACAACTCCAGTAATTTGTCCAAGCCCTCCACCCGTTCCCGGGGATACCCCAACAGTTGATGAGAGAGCCGGGCGGCTATGCGCATCCCTTCCGCCACCGCAAACCCGTGTTTGATGCGATATTCGCTCAAATGCTCGATGGCGTGGCCGGCGGTATGCCCGAAGTTGAGGATGCTGCGGTAGCCGCTTTCCTTTTCATCCGCTTCCACCACTTTGATTTTCAATGAAGCGCAGCGCAGCACGATCTGTTCCAGGAGGCCCGGTTCGCGGCGAAGAATGGGCGCGCTTTCGCTATCCAGCCGGCGCCACAATTCCTCATCCAGAATAACTGCGTACTTGATCACCTCCGCCATCCCGTTGAAGAATTCTTCCTCCGGCAAGGTTTTCAGGAAAGCGGTGTCGCAGAAGACCGCCCGGGGTTGGTAAAACGCCCCGATCAAATTCTTGCCCGCAGGGTGGTTGACCCCCACCTTGCCACCGATGCTGCTGTCCACCTGCGCCACCAGGCTGGTGGGAAGATGCACCAGGGGAACCCCGCGGTGCAGGGTGGCGGCCAGGTAACCGGCCAAATCCCCGGTGACGCCCCCGCCCAGGGCGACAATGACGCTGTCGCGCCCCGCTTTCCCCAGCAGCAACAGATCTTCCAACTGCTCTTTCCGGGCGCGGGATTTATACTGCTCCCCGGCGGGAAAGGTGAGGATGTCGCGGAAACCGCGATGCGGGCGCAGCGCCCCGGCGGCGGTCTCGCCATACAACGCCGCAACGGTTGAATCGGCGATCACAAAGAGCGCGTGGGCGGGGAAATCGGTTTGCAGGTAAACGGCGAGAGCAGCCCAGAGGTCCCGCCCGACAAAGAAGGGGATTTCGTGAAGATGCTCCTTAATACGTATGGGCAGCTTCTGCATAGGCCTTTTGCCATTCGATGAAGTGGCGGATTTTATTCATGAGCCGGGAAAACTGCGCCGGGCCGATGGTCTGCCCGGCGTCGGAGCGGGATTCTTCCGGGCGGGGATGCACTTCGATGATCAGGCCGTCGGCCCCGGCGGCCAGGGCGGCAAGGCTCATCGGCTCTACCAGGTCGCGCCGCCCGGTGCCGTGGCTGGGATCCACGATGATGGGCAGGTGAGAGACTGCTTTTACCGCCGGCACTACATTCAAGTCCAGGGTATTGCGGGCATGGTCGGCAAAGGTGCGGATGCCCCGTTCGCATAAAATCACCTGCCCATTGCCCTCCGCCAGGATGTACTCCGCGCTGAGCAAAAACTCCGTAAGGGTGGCAGCCATGCCGCGCTTCAACAATACCGGCTGGTTCAACCGGCCCACGGCCTTTAGCAGGCGAAAATTCTGCATGTTACGGCTGCCGATTTGGAGAACGTCCGCGTATTCCGCTACTAAGGGAATGTCGGTAGTGTCGATCACCTCCGTAACCACTGCCAGGCCGGTTTCATCGCCGGCTTTGCGCAGCAGTTTCAGCCCCTTTTCCCCTAATCCCTGGAAGCTGTACGGGCTGGTGCGGGGCTTGAATGCGCCCCCGCGCAGCAGGTGCGCTCCTTGTTCCTTCACCAGCCGGGCGGTTTCGATGATTTGCGCCTCGCTCTCCACCGAGCAAGGCCCGGCTATGATCACCGGCTCCCCTCCGCCAACGGCGTTGTGGTGGATTTGAATAATGGTATCTTCGGGCCGGTAGTCGCGGCCGGCCAGTTTATAACTGTACAATTCATTCCTCTCTTCATCCGCGGTTTTGAGCGCCATTTCACTGCTCCTTGCGAAAGTTGCGGGCCTCTCCACGTTTGCGATCGGGCTTTTTACTTCAATCTCACGCGCCGGATAGCGATTCGTTCCTTTTTTCCCATTCGCGGTTAGAAAATAATAAACAGCAGGGCGACAAACCAAGCGGATTTTTAGGTGAGGAGGGCAGTGATGGACCTGTCCCGCCACGTAAGCGGGCACTTTGCGGGAAATGCTTCCCCGGGACCTTGCGCGGCGAATCTTCACCCGGCATCCCGCAAGCAAACACGGAAGCATGAGGTCTCTTCCGGTAGCGGCTTCCGCCATGCGCCCGGCGTTCAGGCAAGGAGCTTCCCCAAAAACTCGCTTGCAATGCCCATCGGCCGGTTTTACATTCCTTCGGTGGTGGAGCGGCGGATCAGTGAGTGGTGAGTGGTAATAAAGAAGATGTACCTATTTCTACTTTAAGACTTTGATATACTGACTCACAATTGCGATCCCTCTGTAGC
>CAZFVV010000117.1:0-16061 GCA_964522165.1 uncultured Calditrichaceae bacterium | reverse complement strand
GGGGCAGGAGCAGGGGCAGGAGCAGGGGCAGGAGCAGGGGCAGGGGCAGGGGCAGGAGCAGGGGCAGGAGCAGGGGCAGGGGCAGGAGCAGGGGCAGGAGCAGGGGCAGGAGCAGGGGTGGAAATATTAAATTCTCAGTCGCCGATTATTGCCTACTGCCTATTGTGCCTGCTGCCTGCTAAAAAAGAGCGCCAGAGACACAAACGGCGCGGAGTACGAATTTTTGTAGCCCGGTCAAAAAAAACTGGATAGTGAGTGTTTTTTGATTAAATTGCCTTATGGAATTCGAGTGGGATGAAAGAAAGAACAAGGCCAATATTCGTAAGCATGGCATTGATTTTAACGAAGCAAAAGAAATTTTTAAAAGAGAAGATACTCATACCTTTTTTGATTTGAGAGACTATCAAGAAGATCGGGAGATCAGTATCGGATCATTACCCAATTTGGTATTGATTACCGTGGTGCACACTGCCAGAGCGGGTAAGGTCCGAATCATTTCAGCAAGAAAAGCAACGAAAAAAGAGAGGAAAATTTATTATGCCTATATCCGCGGAAAGACTTAAAGAGATCGAGTCCATTAAAGACGAGGATATTGACTTTTCCGATATTCCCGAATTAGATGAAGAATTCTTTGAACATGCAGCGATGGTGATTAGAATTCCAAATGGAATAAAGGTTACCATTGCTCCGCAAACCTGGCAGGCGTTAGCGAATTCGCCGGAGGGTTTGGAATATCATGTCAAGCAAATCAAATTGGCGTTGAAAAATTATAGTGAAAAACAAATCGCCTGAGCTTTTTCATCCTCTAAATTTCTTACTGTTCAATGCTATACCATATTATTATCGCAATTTTCTTTATTTTCCTGCTGATGGGGGGCTGGTTCATCATCCAGGCCTGGGAACGGCGGGATAGCTTCGCCCGCCCGGAAGGGTGCGACGAGGACGTGATGTTGAAACGCTTTAGCTGCATCGGGTGTTTTTTCACCGGGCATTGCCGCAAAGATGAAGAACACGCCTGAGGCGGTATCGCGGATTAACAAATACTCTCAACCTGAACCATGTGGAAGAGTGTAATACGATCTTGCAGAGCGCAAAGCAATTCTATCTATGCGCTATGCTCTATGCACCATGCGCTCTGCTAACCAGGAGAATCGACCATGCCGCTGAAAGAATCGGAAATTGCCGCAAGGATTAAGGAGGAACACGAGCGGATCAAAGGAGAGATGAAGAAGATTCGCACCATGATCCAGGCGTACGTTTCCCGGGAAGGGTTTGCAAAATGGCGCCTCGACCTGCTCTGGCTGCTGCGGGATTTCAAAACCGGCCTGCAGCGCCATTTCGACCTTGAGGAGGAGGGGGGATTTATGAGCGAGGTGGTGCGGATTGCGCCGCAAAATTTGGATGCCGTGAAGAAACTGGAAACCGAACATCGCCAGATGGCCGTCGATTTGGACGGGATTTTAGAGGATTTGAAAAACCTGGAAGAAAAGGATGATTTGAAACTCGACAAAATACGCGCCCGTATCGGGGAATTTTTTTCCCTGATCGAATCTCACGAAGCCGAGGAAGGGGACTTGCTGGAATCCACCTACCTGCAGGATGAGGGGATGGCGGATTGAAAGAAAGCTCTCATCAGTCAGCTATCAGCCTTCAGCTTTTTGGGCTGAAAGCTGATGGCGGATCGCTGACAGCTTTTTTACTAATTCAACCGGATGGCCAGGTGGGCCAGGGCGGTTTGGGCGGGAACGTAGTTGGGATTGAGCTGCAATGCCCGGCGGTATTCTAAGATCGCCAGCGGCCACAACCCCTTCATTTCATAAGCTTTGCCGGTATTGATATAAGCATATTCCGGCGTGGCGTAGCGTTTGGCGTGCTTGGCCTTCTTTAACCAGGCAATCGCCTCATCGGGCTTGTTCTGCTGCAAAAGGTAAGAACCGATGTCATTGTAAGGATTGCCAAACTCCGGGTCCACCTTAATCGCTCTTTTACATTCTGCAATCGCTTCTTCCAAATTCCCCATAAAACTGTACGCCCAGCCCAAAAAAGTATGCCCCTCCGCGGTCTCCTCGATTTCCAGGGATTTTTTGTAGTAATACACCGCGTCTTCTAACCTGCCGTCCATCTGCGACTGGTAGCCCATCAGGAAATATTCCATCGCTTCCGGCCCGATTTTGTAATCCGAGAACATGCCCGCTCTTTTCTTTTCCGTTTTGACAGGCCCAATATAGATAAAGAAGAGGCCGGCAGTGCGAGAAATTTTATTTTAGATCCTTCGCATTGCTGCCTTAAGACTTTCGGAATCGCGGGCGCCATTCTGTGATTTATGCGCATTTTGGAGAATGAATTGCATTATATTGGGGCTTCGATTTTTGAAACCCAATTGAGTGGGTTCTGTAAAAACAATGAATCCTGAAACTGACTGAAACCAAAGGAGAACAGGGATGAAAATTCTGATTACCGGCGGAGCCGGGTTTATCGCCTCGAATATTGCGGATCGCTATCTGCAGTTGGGCCATGAAGTTGTGATTGTGGATAACTTGATTACCGGCCAGCGCAAAAATATCCCCGCAGCCGCCAAATTCTACGAAATGGACGTCTGCGATGAGAAGATAAAAAATGTTTTCGAAGCCGAACGCCCCGACATCGTCAACCATCACGCCGCCCAATTGGACGTGCGCAAATCCGTGGCCGACCCGGTTTACGACGCCAATGTGAACATTCTCGGCTCCCTCAACCTGCTGCAAAATTGCGTGAAGTTCAAGGTGAAGAAGTTTATCTTCGCCTCCACTGGCGGGGCGATCTACGGGGAGCAGGATTACTTCCCGGCGGATGAAAACCACCCCACCCGCCCGATTTCTCCCTATGGGATCACCAAATTGACCACCGAAAAATACCTGCACTTCTATAGCCTGGGTTACGGGCTGCAATATACGGTGCTGCGCTACGCCAACGTGTACGGCCCGCGGCAGAATCCCCACGGGGAAGCGGGGGTGGTGGCGATTTTCTGCAAAAAAATGCTGCGAAAAGAGCAGCCGATGATCAACGGCGAAGGTACTCAGACCCGCGATTACGTATTCGTCGGCGACGTGGTAAAAGCTAACGAGCTGGCTCTGGCAAAAGGAGATGCGAAGATTTACAACATCGGCACCGGCATCGAAACCGATGTAAACGAACTTTTCCGCCGTATTGCCGGAATGATGGAGCATCCCGTGAAAGAAATCCACGGCCCCGGCCAGCCCGGCGAGCAGATGCGCAGCGTGCTGGATGCTTCTTACATCGCGAGAGAATTAGGCTGGAAGCCGATGGTGGACCTGGAAGCCGGCCTGCGCAAAACGGTAGAATTTTTCCGGAAACAACAGGGATAACCGTGGAATTTTATGTAGAGACGTTGCAGGGCAACGTCTCTACATAAACGCCACCCAGCCTGCTAACACAATCTTGCCGGCCGGATCGACACGCACGGCGTTTACCTCGTGGCCGGCGGCGCCGGGAATTTCGACCAGCACATACCCTCGTTCGTTAAAACTATCGTCCAATCTGCCATTCTCGTTGTAGCGGGCGAGCAAGATTTGCCTTTTCCAATCTTGCGTGATGGCCCTCCCGGCGATGATGATCTTTCCACCGGCATCGGCGGCGACGTCCTGCACCATTTCATCCTGCGTCTCATCGATGTCGGTCACTACCATCCCGCCCTCCCCAAAATCGCTATCCGGCTTTCCTTTATTGCTAAAACGCGCTACTACTATGCGCCGGTTGCCACCCTCTTCACCGGTTTCCCCTGAGACAATGATCCTCCCTCGCCGGTCAACCGTTACCCGGGCAGCTTTTTCCGAGGCGGTTTCCGACACGTCATAGGAAACCAGGCCGCCGCTGCCGAATTCTCCGTCTAATTGCCCGCCCGAGCCGACCCGCGCCAGTAGAAACCGGGTGCGCCCGAACCGGCTGATCCAACCTGTGAGCACGATTTTCCCTGCCGCATCCATCGCCAGGTCGGAAATGGTGAAGGAAACCTCCACGGGAGGAAACACAACCACCTTCCCTCCTTTACCGAAGCCCTGGTCCGGAATGCCGTTGGAAAGGTAACGCGCCAGCAACAGCGCGGAGCTCCCGCTGGAATCGATTCCGGTACCGGCAACCACAATTTTACCCCCGGGATCGACCGCCACGAGGGAAGCGGTTTCATCGCGCACTCCCGGAAAGTCGGTAGTGACTTTTCCGCCCCGGCCAAATTTCTGATCCGGAATTCCGGCTTCCGTAAAACAGGCCAGGAAAAAATCGCAATAATCCGGCTCGCTGTCCTGCTGTACGAACCCGGCCAGGATAATCCGTTTCCAGGGCGCCAGGGCGATGGCCTGGGTTTCCACCATCAGAGCGTTGCTAACGTCCATCCAGGTTTTTCCGTCAGCGTCAAACTCTTTATCCGGCCTTCCGTCATCGCTTAAGTAACAGGCAATCGCGGCCTGCTTTTTGCCGTCCATCAGCGCCCAACCCGCGGCAAAAATCCGTTTTTCACCCGCAAATGCGACGGCTTTTGCTTCCGCGCGCAACTGCCCGGAGACGTTCATAAGATCGGATTTTCCGTCTTTTGCAGTATAGGGGAAAAAAGTGTAGGCGATCCCGTCGCTGTCAAAATTGATATCCGGACTGCCATCCGGATTATAGCGCATCACCAGGAAATACTGCCCGGTGGCGCTGGTTTCTTCGACCCCGCAACCGGGAATAACGATCAGTAATAAAAAGGAGAGAAACAATAATAAAAACCGGCAGGTTGTTCGTGGCGCGAACATAAATATATCACCTCAAGTTGCTCGTTGCAGGTTACAATTTTGCGCCGCAATATTTGCAATACCGCGCATCGGCGTCATGCCCTTCGGCGCTGCATTCCGGGCAGGCCTGGGTGGAAACCTGCCGGGCGGACTCTATCGCCATCTCGGCGGTCACGATACCGGTGGGAACCGCGATGATCCCATAGCCGATGATCATTACCAGAGCAGCCATAGCCTGCCCCAGGCTGGTAACCGGGGTAATGTCGCCGTAGCCGACGGTCGTCAGGGTTACAACAGCCCAATAAATACTCCGGGGAATGCTGGTAAATCCCCCCGCGTCGCCTTCGATCAAATACATGAGCGCGCCGATGATCACCACTAAAATCATCACCACGTACAAAAATATGCTGATTTTGCGCCGGCTGGCGTAGAGCGCCCGCCGCAGCACCTGGCCTTCACTGATATATTTTGCCAGTTTGAACACCCGGAATACGCGGATTATGCGGAGCATACGAACCACCAGGAAATACTGGCTGCCAGGCAGGATTAAACTTAAATAGGTGGGCAGAATCGCCAGCAAATCGACCACGCCGAAAAAACTGGCCGCATAGCGAAGCGGCTTCCCCACGCAATAGAGGCGCAGAAGATATTCGATGGTGAATACAACGGTGAATGCCCACTCCAGTAGGCGCAGGTGCAGAGCGTGCTCCTGCCGGATGCTCGCCACACTGTCCAACATTACCACGATCACGCTCAGGAGAATGGTAACGATCAACCAGACGTCGAATATTTTGCCCGGAAGGGTATCCGCTTCGAAGATAATTTCGTGAAGAAGTTGCCTGTAACGGTTGCCGGCCGGTTTTGTTTTGGTGCTGTCCATACGCTGTGAGAAGCCTTATGCATTTGCGAACTTCTGTTGCACCCGCTCGGCGGTCAAATGTTTGTAGCAATCGAGCGCCTGGCAGGAGTTATCCCCGTAATCCACTTCCACCTTGCCGATTTTCTTCGCGACTGCAATCGCCCGGGAGTTGAGCGGCTTGCTGCGCTGGCCGATGGCGCAGAGGGCGTTGTTCATGGCGTCTTTCACGAAATTCTCTTCCGATTGCAGGTTTTTTTCGATGATATCCAGGTAGGGCTGGAAATAAGCGTCAGACAGTTTTTTATCGTCTTTGGCGACGTGGTAGAGCAGCAAATATCCGCAGCGCCGGAGCAGGTGATCGCTGCTGGCGGTCCAGGCTTCCATTTTCCTTTGGACGAAGGGCGTTTTCGCCAGCAGGTTGCTGCAATAACTGTAGGAGAGCATCCAGAAATTCGCATCTTTGATTTGCCCTTCCACCTGCGCTTCGCTCACCTGTTTCGGATCGTCGATGATGGTCGCCAGGGTTTTGGCGTCGTAATACGGGCTTTGCCACAACTCCAGCGCCAGTGAGTGGTTTTTACCGATCTGTTTGCCGATGGCCTTCAGTTGGGTAAGCCCCAGCCCGAAGGTTTTCAGCGCAGCGGGGGCGGCTTTCTCCCAGTACGCAATCCCGCGCTCATTTTTCCGGGATTCCAGAAGAGCGTGAACTTGATCTATGGTCATACCAAACCTCCTGTCGATAAAGGTGCTTGCCCGCTTCTACCCGGCGGAGACGCCGGCATCCGGAACGAATTATAAGCCATAAACTCCACAAAAACAACCGCCGGTTTGCGTTCGGGGAGGTTTTTAATTGGCAATTGGCAATTAGCAATTGCCAATTCCAGAATTATTTTCGAACCGTTTTCATCATTTTCCGAATCATTTCTTCTTGCCGCCGTGCCAGCGCTCCATGTGCCGGGCCTGGGTTTCCAGGTACGCGCCGGGGGCGAAGTAATGGTCGTAGAAATCCAGGTCCAAATGGTGCGCCTGGAGGTAGGTAAGCACGTTCAGGGTGGGCACGGTTCCGGGAAATTTGCCGAACCGGTCATAAACGTATTGCGCCATCAGCGCCACGCAGGCTTTGAATTCCTCGCTGTGTGCCTGGGCGCTGGAGCGCACCCGCGAGCTTTCCTTCCACGGCCCCGGGGTCTGGGGATGGAACGGCCCGCCGGGCCCGAACTTGCGCTGCGCCACGGCCTCCACCGCTGCGGCCATATCCGGGTAATGGGGCGGGCAGAATCCCTCGAACACGCCCGCCCGGCCGGTCGGGTTGGGCAAGGCCCACCGTTCGCTGGTGTCGTAGCGGAAACCCAGCCCGGGAACCTCCGGGTTGCCGCTGGCGCCTAACATGGTAAAGGGATCGATGCCGTCGAACATCCAGCCGCCCAATCCCAGCGCTTGCAGCATCAGCATCCCGGCGTAGCAGGCGGCGGACAGCTCCGCGGTGGTTTCCCGGAGGGCATACTGTTCCATGAAAGTCAGGGGATAGGGACTTTCCACGTCCACCAGGTCTTTGAATTTTTCCATGCCCGGAATGCGCTGGTTGTGAACGTCATCGAAGATGCAGTAGCCGTTCTGCACCAGGAAACAGAAGATGAGGATCAAGTGCTGGGCGACGTCGGCGACCGGTATGACCAGGGTGCTGCCGGGGCGGTTGACGCACCAGGTGTTGTGCCCTTCCATGTAAGGTTCTTCGGGGGGAATATTCAGCCGCCCTTCGGTCAGTTTTTTGATGCGCTGGCGATGCGCGTCCAGCCAGCTTTGCAGATCCACCGCCCCCTCCGGGTCTTTATTGATCAAGGAACCGGAATCGCGGGTGGGCAGAAAATACACCCCGCTATCATCGGTGAAAAAGAATTCGCTGGTATGCCAGCCGGCTGCAGAGGGAAAGGTGCGCCCGCCGGCGGCTGCGGAATAGTTGGAAAGATGGGGCGCGTAGCGTTTATGGCGATAAATAAGGTGGTGCCAGCCGGTGTTTCCGGCGCAGGCGGTGAGCACCAGCATCTGCTCCAATTCACTTAGCGGGAGCGGTTCATGTTTGGATTTAAAGGTAAGCGGGCCGTCGGGAATCTCCGCCCCCAGGGAAAATCGCCGGGCGCGCCGCCCCTGCAACGCTTCGATGAGGGGAAAGCGCACCGCCTCTTCCAGTCCCGCCGGAATCCCGGGAATACCTTCCAGGAGGATTTTCCCCCGCTGTTTGGCTCGCTCTCCCAGGGAACTCATGCCGAACCCGGACATTGCCGCGCCGGCCCCGACTAACAGGCTGCCGAGCATTTTCCGGCGGGTCATCGGCAGCCAGGATGGTGATTTTTGTCTATCTTCCATATCTCTATGCCTCCTTATGTTGATGGGCAGGTAAAGTATCTAATACATCGCGGCAGAGTTAGTCCGCCGCCAGGCTACTGGTTGCGAAGTTCAACTTCGCAACCCAATTGCGTGCCGAAGTTGAACTTCGGCACGAAGATCGACGGACTTTCTCTGCCGGGGAGTACTAACGCATGGGCGCAGTATCATTCGCTCCCGGGCCGATCCGGCCCGTACGAAACCTGATAATGCGTTACGAAGGGTTCCAACTCCAGGAGATACTCCAGGTCTTCAGGATAATAACGCGCCCGTTCAAAATCTTCCCCGGCAAATTTTCGAATTGCTTCATAAGAATCCCAGAAAGTAAGCAACAAAAAATGGGTTTTCCCCTCTGCGGTTCGCCGGAGAATATACACCCCCCGGTTGCCCGGGGTCGCCTGGTAATCCGCAACGCCGGTGCGGATCAGGTATTGATAATACTCCGCCGCTTTGGATTCCGGCACCACGCCATGCCAGGTACGCGCAATCATATTTTTGCCTCCGGTTTGGGGTTGAGAGCAAAATTATAAGAGATTCCCGGTAAATTTTCAAGAAAAAAACCTCTGCGGGGCAATTCGGCGGGTTAGCGGTGGAGTGGTGAGGCTTGAGAGGTACGTTAGTGCCTCCCCAGCACATTTATTCTACCCCTTACCACTCGCCAGAAAAT
The DNA here is from genome assembly GCA_964522165.1 of uncultured Calditrichaceae bacterium. Classification (GTDB taxonomy): domain Bacteria; phylum Calditrichota; class Calditrichia; order RBG-13-44-9; family J075; genus JABWBP01. The sequence continues at coordinate 7,387 of CAZFVV010000117.1, read as the reverse complement.
AATTCGCCCGGCGGTAGGCGACCTCGAAGCCGTGCCGCAGCATGTTGCGGTAGGAGGCTACCGGCCGGCCGGGGGTTTCCTCGGCGGTTTCGGTGATCATCCAGCGGCAGTCGGCCGCCGCGGCGTCGCGGAAACGGCGGGCGATAAGCCCCGATTGCGCCCCCCGCCCGCGGTATTCCGGCAGAGTGGCGGCAAAAGCTAAGGCAGCATATTCGTCCTGAATAAACAGCGCCGCGCAGGCAACCGCTTTTTCTTCTTCATAAGCCAGGTAATGCTTCCAGCCCGGCCGCCCCACCGGAAGCGCGATCAAGGGCTTGAGCGCCTCCGGCCATGCGAAGGCGCGGACGATGATTTCCGCAAATATATCTGCCCGCTCCCTGCCAATCCGGTCAACGGATAATTGCGTTTCCGCCGCCGGCAAAGGCTCGATCCGGCGGAAGAGTTTTACCCAGCTATTGTAATATTGAAACCCTTTGGCCTGCAAGATTTCCGGCAGGTTCCGGGGTTCCGCGTGAGGGCTTACCTGAATGAAAAACCGGCGCACCCCGGCGTCCCGGAAAAAGGCGATGATGCCATCCACCTGGCTTTCCGTAGCCGGCTGCTCCATGCCCAAACCGATGGCGCGATTGAAGGCGAGAACGTCGATACCGGCAACCGCCCCGGCGCTGGCGAATCCCGCGTCCAACAAACCGACTCCCAGCCACTCCGCCACCTGCACCGGAACGTCCCGGTAATAGTTGCGCCAGGACGCGGTTTCCTGCTGCTCCAGCCGGATCATAAATTCCCGGGAAATGGATTGTTGCGCAATCATGTTGGGTTCCTCTTTGAAATTCAACCGCCAGTGAACGCAAAGAAACGCGTCTGTTGCCTGAATCTTGAAAACCTGTTCGCGTAAATTCGCGTTCATTGGCGGTTTGAATGGTGTGGTTCTTGGGGGTATTCGGATTACCCGTGTCTAATTTTTGCTCACAATGTAATAATTATTTTGAATGTCGTGGTCGAGGTTCTTGATCTCCACGCGATTGAACCCCGCTTCCTTCAGCATCACCAGGGCTTTTTCCCGGCCCCACATGGCCCCCAGTCCCATGCCGTTCTGCGCCAGGGAAACGGTCATGCAGTGCATGGTCGAAACCGTGTAAAGCAGCGCTCCCAAGGGATGATCCAGGTTGTTCTGCACCTCGCTGGAACCGGCGATATCCTGCATCAGGTAAACCCCGTCGGCTTTGAGGGCCCGGGAGATTCCCGCCAGCACCCGGTCCGGGCGAGCCTGGTCGTGGATGGCGTCGAATGAGGTAATCAGGTCGAATTTATCCTCCGGCGCGTCAACGTCGAAGGTGGTCAGGTCGCGCACCTCGAAGCGGAGGTTGGCGAGACCCTGTTTGGCCGCCTCTGCGCGGGCGAGCTTGATCGGCTCTTCGCAAAGGTCGTAGCCCACGAAGCGGCTGTTGGGATAGGCTTTCGCCATCAGGATCAGGGCGCGCCCCATCCCGCAGCCGATGTCGAGCACCTCGATGCCCCGCGCCAACCTTTCCGTGAGACCGGGAACCAGCGGCAGCACCGCGGTGAATAACGAGGAAACAATCGACTGGCCGCTGTCCTCCGCCATCACTTCGTGGAAACGCTTATATTCATGGTAAGCGACCCCGCCGCCGTTTTTGAAGCACTCCACCACGCGGTCCTCCACGGACCCCAGCACCCCGATATATTGGGCGAACACTCCCATGTTATCGGCCCCGGCGGCGCGGGTGAGGCAGGCGGCGTGCTCCGCGGGCAGGGAAAAGAGCGGTTTGGAAAGCGAAGGGAAGCACTCTACCACCCCACCGGCGGTCATGGCGCCTAACCATTCCCGCACGTAGCGCTCATTCAGCCCGGCGGCTTTGGCGATTTGTTCGCTGGTTGCCGGGGGCAATTGGCTCATCGTATCGAACAGCCCGGTGCGGTGGCCGATGGAGACCATCAGGGCCAGGGCGCCTTTATTCAACATTTCCAGTAAATTCTCCGCAAAAGCCTCATTCTTTTGCGCTTCCAGGGTGTGAACGGTACACATGATATTTCTCCTCTTTTGGTTTCGATTTTCCTTCCTGATCAATTACGCTGAGAAATTAACGATTCTGGAGCGGGGTTAACAATCGGGGTAGTACCGTTTTTGGGGACGGCGAGTACGGTAGCGGTTTTCGGAGCAGTACGGTATTGATGGCGCGGCGACGAACCCCGGTTTGCCGGGGAGTTGTTGCATTCTGCTAATACCGCGAAGCGGTTAAACATCACAGCCCAGGGTTCGACGCAGGCGAACCCTGGGATAATGGGATAAGAGGAATTTAATCGGCAGAAACCCTGAAAGGGTTTTACAATCGGATTCTGAGTAAATTTACTCGGAAGATTGAGTAAATGGGGAAACAATGGCTCAACTTATGAAATGAGTAGCCCCGCGCTTTCCGAAGGAATCCCTTCGGGAGAAACGCGGGGCTATTCATTCTTTAAATTCAGCTTCTGGTGCAATTTGTGCTGCGTCCCCCCCCCGCCGCTACTCCAACAACCCCAATTCCCCGGCCTTGCGCACCGCTTCGGAGCGGCTGCGGCAATCTAATCTATCCAGCATATTGGCGACGTGCATTTCCACGGTGCGGGGGCTGAGGAACAGTTTGGCGGCGATCTCTTTATTGGTCAGCCCGGCGGCGATCAGCCGGGCGATTTCCACCTGCCGGGCGGTCAGCCCCCCGGCAACGGCGCGTTGCGGGGCTTCCGGGCTGCGGCGCTCTTCCGCCGCTTCTCCCAACCGTTCCAGCTCCATGGCCGCCAGGGAAGCCAACTGGCGCGCCCCTAAGTTGCGGGCCAGCCGGTAGGCGCTCTTCAAATGCGCGATGCCGGTTTCCCGCTCCCCGGCCTGGATGAAGGCCGCCCCGCCCCGTAATTCGGACTTGAGGCGCTCCACGGGAAGCTCCAATTTTTCGAATTGCCCGACGGCCTGCAAAAACTGCCGCGCCGCTTCCCCGGCGTTTCCTTGCAGCAGGGCGATCTCTCCTAAGGCGTGGGCTAAGGTTGCCAGGGCTTCGTAATTGCCGCTGATAGAGGCCATTTTGGCCAGCCCATCCACGCAGCGAGTGGTCTCTTTTTCCAGCCCCCGGGCGCCGAAAAAGGTCGCCGCGGCGCCCATCCCGGGCAGGGCGTCGTGAATGTCCCGGGTATCGCTCCACAACCCCAGCAATTGCCGGTAATATTCATCCGCCCTGGAAATTTCTCCTTCGTACTCTTCTAACTGGGCCATCCCCCATAACGTGACCAGTTGCATGGCCAGGGAGCGGTCGCGCAGCATCCGGTCGAAAGCAGTTTGTAAATACTTTCGCGCCGGGCGGGTCTCCCCGCGATAGCTGCGGATGATCCCCAACATGGCCCCGGCAATCGCCTTTCCCCCGGCCTCCGATTTATTATCATTCAATATTCCCCGGCAAATTTCCATGCACTGTTTCCAGTCGCCGGTGCGGAACAAGATATAGGACATGCAGCCCAGGCAAAGCTGCGCCTGCGCTTCTTCCCCCTGGTTCTGGCAATAGCGGTAGGCGGTGGTGTAAACTTCCCGGGAGGAAACATAGTCCGAGGCATATTCCAACGCCCCGCCTAACCGCCGGTACACCTCGGAGGCGGCATCCGGCAAATGATGCTGCAAGGCAATGGAAAGACCCCGGTTTACGATCTCGACGCCTTCCTGAAAATGGCCCTGCACCGCCAGAAGGTTGCCCTTTAGTCCCAGGATGCGCGCTTCCAGGTTCACGCGGGCGGCTTTTTTCGCCAGCGCGAGGGCCCTGTCGCACAATTCCACCGCCGCGGGAAGTTGCAGCATTCCCCCGTAGCGCGCAGCCGCGGCCAGGCACTCCACCGCCGCTTCCGCGAAGCATCCTGCCTTATCGAATGCTTCCGCAGCATTCCTTCGCGCCGCCTGCGACTGTTCCCAGGCCCCCTGGAGGCCGTAAATGGTGGCCAGGGAGCGCAGGGCTTCCCCGCGACGGCGGTGGTTTTCAGCCAGTAAAGGACTTTCCAGAACTTCCCGCAGGGCGCGCACCGCGTCGCTAAGCTGCCCGCTTACCTGGGCGCAGTGAGCCAGGCGTTCCAGGGTATGGAGGCGGTCTTCTTCGGCCTCACCCTCGGGCCAGATTTCCAGCGCCCGGTGGCCGGCGCGCGCCGCATCCCGGTAGGCGTGAAGCCGGCAGGAGCGCTCCGCGCAGGCAACCAGCGCCAGGCGCGCTTTGGTCGGCTCGTTGGCTTCTAACCAGTGCTCCGCAATCCGTTCCGGGGAGGCATGGGTGAATTCTAAGTATTCGGCGATTTGCCGGTTTAACGCCCGGCGGCGCGACCAGGCGATTTCGCTGCGCACCGCTTCCCGGGTCAGGGCATGGCGAAATGTGCCCCGCCCGGCTTCGATTTCGCTGATGAAGTTGCGCTCGAACAGCTCATCCAGCCCGGATTCCGCCCCGGCCAGCTCGACGATCAGATTGAGGTCGAATTCCATTCCGGCCACCGCAGCGACTTCGATCTGGGCGCGGGCCTGCGAAGAAAGCGTCGCCAGGCGGAGCAAGATCGCGTCGCGGATGCTCTCCGGGATCGGAACGTCTTCGCCGGGGAGCAGCTCCAGCCCGTTTTTTCCCTGGCGCAGCAGCCGCCGGGCAATCAGGGCGTTGGAAAGTTCTTCCACGAACAGGGGCACGCCCTGGGTCTGCCGGTAAATCATATCCGCCAGTTGGGGATGGGGAGGCGCGCCGAACACCCGCTCCGTTAGAGTTGCAGAGTCTGCCGGATTCAGCGGCTCTAAGTTAATTTCCCGGAGCCGGCGCCGGCGGCGCAGCTCGTTGCGCACCCAGCGCAGGCGGTGGCCGCGGGTGACTTCGTCGCTGCGATAAGCGCCTAAAATCAGCAACGGCTGGCCTGCCAGGCGGTCGGCAAGGGCAGGGAGAATCTCCAGGGTCGCTTCGTCCGCCCAGTGGAGATCATCCAGAAAGATCACGCAGGGGCCCCGGGCGGCAATGCTTGCCAGGGCGGCGCTGATGGCTTCCAATAATATTTCCTTATCCGCTTCTTTGGCCGGTTGGCCTAATTCCGGCAGCAGCAGGGCCAGGTAGGGATTCAGAGAACCACTGTCCAGGTGGAAACCGGGCGTTTTGCGCAGGCAATCGCGCAGCGCGGAGGCGACCGGCCCATAGGGCGGTGTGGTTTCTTCTACGGTTCTGCCGTTAAATACCCGCAGGCCGCAGTGGGAAAGACTTTCCTCCGCTAAGATGGTCTTTCCCGCCCCCGCTTCGCCGGCCAGAAAGACCATCGTTTCCCGGCCCTGCTGTATGGCTTGAAAAATTTCCTTTAGCTCGGATAATTCGCGCTTGCGCCCGATAATGTTGGTCATGGGTTTCGATCCTTGTTTGCGGTCGATCATTCAACCACCGACGTAAAAGAGCTGGAATATAGCCATTTTCCCTTACGGGGAAAAGGTATCATTTGGGAGGAGAGGAAAGAGAGGCAGCAATACGCTGAAGCGAATTAGATGTGGAAGTACATGTTTGATTTCAACCGCTATACCGGGGATGGGAAGTGGAGGGAGTGGGATTTTTCGGTTCCGGGTTGACAAAAAACGCTCGAAATATCACTTGCTCACCCTCTTTCGAGTGGTTATTTTGCCGACAGCCAACGCTCTAAGACGGATTAAAAAAGTCGTAGAAAAATGAACGAATTGAAATTAGAACTACCCCTGGAAATACAGGTTGACGAAGCAAAATAAATTATTGCCGGGTGATAAAGCTTTTTGAAGTTGGGAAGCTTTCTTTATGACAGGCTGCTAAATTAGCAGGGTATTCCAGCCAACGTTTGTGGAACTCCTGGGTAAATACAATATTCCGGTTATCGACTATCCCATGAAGGATAAAGATACTATGCTCCTCAAAGTTGCCCTCAACGGGACGCGCACCCCAGCAGACCATCCGGCGATTCCCATGACCCCGGCGCAGCAGGCCCGGGAAGCAAAATTAGCCGTCGCGGCGGGCGCCGGCGCCGTGCATGTCCATATTCGTAATGCGGAAGGAAAGGAGAGCCTCGCGCCGGATGATCTGGCCGCGACGCTTCCGGCCATCCGCGCCGCCTGCCCCGGCGTTCCCGTGGGGATCAGCACCGGGGAGTGGATCGTACCGGATGTTCCGGAACGGCTTGCCCTCATTAGCGCGTGGAACGTCTTACCGGACTTCGTTTCCGTGAACATGGATGAACCCGGCGCGGTGGATGTTGCAAAACTGCTTTTGGAAAAAGGCGTGGGGGTGGAAGCGGGAGTGTGGGATGCGAAGGCGGGGGAAATTTTGCTGGAAAGCGGGCTGGCCGGGCGCTGCCTGCGGGTGCTCATCGAGCCGGGGGAAGAGCCGGAAGCGCCGGCCACGATTCTTGAAATTGAAGCTATCCTTGATAAAATGGAAACACCCCTGCCCCGGCTGCTACACGGTTCGGGAGCGACTGCCTGGGAGTTCATCAAGTTAGCGGCGGAGCGGGGCTATGATACCCGGGTCGGCTTCGAAGACGTGCTCACCCTGCCGGACGGTTCTTACGCGGAGAGCAACGCCGCCCTGGTTGCGGCGGCGAGGGGGATTATATCAGGCTGAATTGGGGTTGTTTTTTTGGCTCTTTCTTTTCATATATTGAACAAAATCCTTCAAAAAGATGCGCCTCCAGTGCGTTCCTAATAATTCGTACGGCACATTCCTTACGTCAATTCTGATAAGATTCTCTCGTGAGCGGCGCGAGGGATCGGTAACGTGCACGCCTTCTTCTAATCCAATTTTTTTTAATAAGATTTGGAAATCATCAAGTAATTCATCAGCATTATGCGGAAAGCTGATTCCCATCCTGAGAAGGCTATAAACGCGTTTGCTATTAACAGTTGAGTAAATTCCATCGCCTACGCTGATTCTGCTTCTCAAATCACAGTAGCCTTTTATAAAAGAACCGATGAATTTTTTATCATCAGATTCTAAAATACTCTTCGGGACAAAGGCAGCGACCTTGCTTTTGCTGATAGGAATATCTAAGGTTTTAAGCTCGTTTAGAATAATGGAGTTTTTATCGAATTCTAATATGATTTGAAAATGATAACCCCCGGCATGATTGGTTGAAAGCCGGTCATTTGTACCCAAATGTTTAATCAAAAGGCTCAAATTTTCGGTAATCCTATCAACATCTTTTTTGTGGGCATCGTATTGCGAAATTTTGTAATCACTAATATCTGGATTGTAGTAATACCCCTCGTATTCTTTACCTTTATTGGCAAGCCCCCGTTGCAAGTCGATGACAACTTTTCGTTTTCTGAAATCGATTTTACTGTTCCCGCTTATCAGTCCCAGCAGATAAGCAAATTCTTCATTTA